>DATFCW010000255.1:0-4497 GCA_035252665.1 Casimicrobiaceae bacterium
ATCGTGATCGTCGAGGACAACGACGATGCGCGCGAGATGCTGCGCGAGGTGCTCGCGATGGCGGGGCATTCGGTGGGGGAGGCGGCAAATGGCACGGCGGGCGTCGATCTCGCGCGCGAGTTCGCGCCCGATGTCGCGATCATCGACATCGGGCTTCCGGACATCGACGGTTACGAGGTGGCGCGTCGCGTGCGCGCGCAATCGAAGCGTCCGATCTCGCTTATTGCGTTGACCGGCTTCGGCCAACCCGAGGATCTCCGGCGCGCAAGAGAAGCGGGCTTCGACCTGCATCTCGTCAAGCCCGTGACCGTCGAGCGACTCGATCATGCGATCGCGGCGTTGGAGCCTTCGGGCGCTTCACAACACATTCCGAACTGACCACTTCAGCATTGGAGTCGACAGCATTCGGCACGCGCTCCGCGTCCGTAAGCGCTGGCCTGCGGGTGCCCGACGCGCCGTATCGGTCGCCAAACACGCGCTCCCTCGGGCGCGTCACCCGCGACGGCCAGCACTACCGAGTCGCGCTCGCCGAATGCTGCCGACTGCCTTCGCAAGGTTGTGCAGATGCGTGGCAGGCGTGTCGCGATGCGCAGCGCTGTGGCGAGTCGGCACCGCCGCTCACGGGACGCGGGCCAATGCGCGGCAGGCGCGACTGGAGTGCCGGGCGTAACGGGTCGCGCGACGAGGAGGGGGTGGGTGCCCGACCGACTCTCGCGCCGGGCACCCGTAGCCCGGCGTTTACGGACTCGGAGCGCCAGCCGCGCGTTGGCCCGCGTCCAAAAGTGAAGCGGGATCCGCGTTCAAAAGTGAAGCGGGATACTTGGCGGCAGTAACGCGAGCGGTAGGATTAGCGCATCTGCGCAACATCTGCACGACGCCCATGAACGACACGCCCACCCGCGAGACGATGGGTTTCCAAGCCGAGGTCAAGGAGCTCCTCGGCCTGATGATCCATTCGCTGTACTCCAACCGCGAGATCTTCCTCCGCGAATTGATCTCGAACGCCTCCGACGCCTGCGACAAGCTGCGCTTCGAGGCGCTCCACAACCCGGCGCTGCTCGAAGGCGGCGCCGACTTCCGCATCCGCGTCGACTACGAGCCGCAGGCCCGCACGATCACGGTCGCCGACAACGGCATCGGCATGAACCGCGACGAGGTGATCGCCAATCTCGGCACGATCGCCAAGTCGGGCACGCGCGAATTCTTCTCGCAGTTGACTGGCGACGAGCAGAAGGACGCGCACCTGATCGGTCAGTTCGGCGTCGGCTTCTACTCGTCCTTCATCGTCGCAGACAAGGTGAGCGTCCATACGCGTCGCGCGGGCGAATTGCCCGATCAGGGCGTGCGCTGGGAATCGGAGGGTGCCGGCGAATTCTCGATCGAGATGGCGGAGAAGCCGGAGCGCGGCACCGAGGTGACGCTCCACCTTCGCGAGGGACAGGACGACCTGCTCTCCGGGCCGCGCCTGCGCGCGATCATCCGCAAGTACTCGGATCACATCGTCCAGCCGATCGTGATGCCGAAGGAGGAATGGAAGGACGGCAAGCCTTCGATCGGGACCGAGCTCGAGACCGTCAACCAGGCATCGGCGCTCTGGGCGCGACCCAAGAGCGAGATCTCCGACGACGACTACAAGGCGTTTTACAAGCATGTCGGCCACGACTTCGAAGACCCGCTCGCGTGGATCCACACGCGCGTCGAGGGCCGTCACGACTACACGCTGCTCCTCTACATTCCGGCGCGCGCGCCCTTCGATCTTTGGGATCGCGACGCGCGCCATGGCGTCAAGCTCTACGTGCGGCGCGTGTTCATCATGGACGACGCCAAGCAACTGATGCCCGTGTACCTGCGCTTCGTGCGGGGCGTCGTCGACTCGTCGGATCTGCCGCTCAACGTCTCGCGCGAGATCCTCCAGGAGTCGAAGGACATCGAGACGCTTCGCAACGGCGCGACGCGCAAGGTGCTCGACCTGCTCGCCGGCCTCGCGGACAACGAGAAGGACAAGTACGCGAAGTTCTGGTCCGAGTTCGGGCGCGTGCTGAAGGAGGGCATCGGCGAGGACTATGCGAACAAGGAGCGGATCGCCGCGTTACTGCGGTACGCATCGACGGACGCCGACACGGCCGAGGAGTCGGTATCGCTCGCCGACTACATAGCGCGGATGAAGGAGGGCCAGGAGCACATCTATTACGTGACCGCCGAATCGTTCAACGCCGCGCGCAACAGCCCGCACCTCGAGGTGTTTCGCAAGAAAGGCATCGAGGTGCTGCTCATGTCCGAGCGCGTCGACGAGTGGGTCGTCGGGCACTTACAGGCGTTCGAGGGCAAGACCCTGGCGTCGGTCGCGAAGGGCGGCCTCGATCTCGGGAAGCTCGAGGACGAAGCCGAGAAGAAGGCGCTCGATCAGGAAGCCGGCGAGCTCGCGCCGCTCGTCGAGCGGCTAAAGAAAAACCTGGGCGAGCGCGTCAAGGACGTGCGGATCAGCAAGCGGCTGACCGATTCTCCTGCATGCCTCGTCGCCGATGAGCACGACGTCGGCACGAACCTCGCGCGGATGCTGAAGGCGGCCGGTCAATCCGTGCCGTCATCGAAGCCGATCCTCGAAATCAATGCGCAGAACGCCGTCGTGCTTCGCCTTCGCAACGAAGACGCGCATTTCGACGACTGGGCGAACGTTCTCTTCGACCAGGCGGTGCTCGCCGAAGGCGGCCAGCTCGACGACCCGGCCGCGTTCGTGCGGCGGGTCAATGCGTTGATGCTCGAGATGGCGGGATCGGCGAGCTGAAGCAACTTCACGCGTGCTGCGAAATGCCCGACAACGCCTCGCTCGCCGGCGCGCGCTCGTCGCGCTCGATCGCAAAATCGCCGAGCGATACGATGCCGACCAGCCGCTTGTCGCGATCGACGATTGGCAGCCGGCGTACCTGGCGATCGCTCATCATCTTTGCTGCCGTTTCGATGGAGTCATCCTCGTAAGCCCAGCAGATGCCCGACGACATCACGTCGCGAACCGGCGTCTCCGGTCCCTTGTCGTCGGCGACGGCGCGAATCGCGATATCGCGATCGGAAATGGCGCCGATCATCCGGTCGTTCTCCGCCACCGGCAGCATGCCGAAATCGCCGTCGCGCATCTGTTGCGCGGCTTCGCGGATCGTCGTTCCCGGCGTCACCAGCTTGACGTCGCGGCTCATCACGTCCTTCACTCGTTGCATGGTCGAAATCCCTCCTGTACGAAATCGGCACGCGCGGCGAGCGGCACGTCGCCGTCGCGTTTCGACAGCGACGCGCGGCGTCGCGTTCTGACGCGGCACGAAAGCCCGGCTGCCCGAGTGTTGTTTCCGTGTGCATGTCGCGCGCGCTCGCACACGAAAATGCGATCGACGCTTGCCATTTTCGCGACGCTGCATACACTTGACGCCATGCAGTCGATGTCCGGAAGCGAATGACCAGCAATTCCGCCGCGTGGGGTATGCGCGGCATGGCAGTGGCGCCTCATTCCCTGGCGGCGCAATCGGCAGTAGCGGTCCTTCGCGAAGGCGGCAATGCGATCGAGGCGATGGTCGCCGCGGCCGCCACTATCGCCGTCGTCTACCCCCACATGAATTCGATCGGGGGCGACGCGTTCTGGCTCGTTCACTGTCCCGGCGAAACGCCGCGCGCGATCGACGCCTGCGGTGCCGCGGCGATGCGCGCCACGCGCGAGCTCTATCGCGAGCAAGGGCTTTCCGCGATTCCGTTTCGCGGCGGCGCTGCCGCGTGCACCGTCGCCGGCACAGTCTCAGGATGGTCGCTCGCGCTCGACTACAGCCGCGATGCGCTCGGCGGGCGGCTGCCGCTGTCGCGGCTTCTTGCAGACGCCATCCATTACGCGCGCCACGGCATCCCGGTGACGCGCAGCCAGCATGGCGTGACGAACGCGAAGCTCGACGGACTTCGCGGCGTGCCGGGCTTCGACGAGACGTTTCTCGAAGGTGGCGAAGTGCCGCGCTTCGGCGCGCTGTTCCTCCAACCGCGCCTTGCCGCGACGTTCCAGCAACTCGCCACCGCAGGGCTCGACGACTTCTATCGCGGCGATCTCGCGCGCTCGTTCGGCCGCGATCTGGCGGCGATCGGCAGTCCGATCACGATCGACGATCTGCGTCAGCATCGTGCGAGTTGGCGCACGCCGCTTTCGCTCGCACACTCGCGCGGCACCGTCTACAACCTCCCGCCGCCGACACAGGGCGTCGTGTCGCTTATGATTCTCGGCATCCTCGACGTGCTCGACATCGGCGCCACCGATCCGTGCGGCGCCGATTACGTGCATCTGTGCGTCGAGGCGGTGAAGCAGGCGTTCGCGATCCGCGATCGTCATATCACCGATCCCGCGTATATGAGCGAGGATCCGCAGGACTTTCTCGCGCCTTCGCATATTGCCGCATTGGCGGCGAGGATCGATCGGCGGCACGCGGCGCCCTGGGGAACCGGACGCGGACCTTCGGACACCGTCTGGATGGG
>DATFCW010000256.1:0-13473 GCA_035252665.1 Casimicrobiaceae bacterium
TCGGTCGTAGAGAAAGAGCCCGATACGGATCATCCACGCGGGACGCAGGTGCGGCTCGTGCGGCAGCACGAACTGCAGCGGCTCGATCAGGTGCGGCGCGATGCGAAGCAGCACTTCGCGCTCGGCGAGCGCTTCGCCGACTAGGCGGAACTCATAGTGCTCGAGGTAGCGCAGCCCGCCGTGAATCAGCTTGGTGCTCGCGGAGGACGTGTGCGCGGCGAGGTCGTCCTTCTCGACGAGCAGCACCGAGAGGCCTCGACCGGCGGCATCGCGCGCGATGCCCGCGCCGTTGATACCGCCGCCGATCACGAGCAGGTCGAAGGTGCGCGTCTGCATTGGCGGCCGCGATTCTACCGGAGGGGGTGAATCGTCCTCGCGCTGGCGACTTTCCCTCTACGGCGATAGCGATGGCATATGCGCAGCGAGGGCGTCTTGCGAAAGCTGACGATCGGCTGACACGACGTTGACGCTGCGAATGGCGAGTGCTTCACTAGCAAAGACGATGAGTCCATCCGTGCTCCGAGGGAGGAGCGATGGGAGCGCGCAAGCCGATTCCAGCAGCATGGACTATCCGGGACAGCGGCCGCGCCATGCGTGCGCGTTCAGCAGAACGCGGCGCCCGCGATCAGGATCTCGACACCTCGTAAGCCAATCCTGCCCACCTTCGATCCGGTTTTCTGTTTCGTCTCATGCGAATTCACGGAGGACCTCATGATCGCCCGCAAACTGCTTCGCGTTGTGCCGATAGTCGCCGTTGTCGTGCTCGTCGGCATGTCTGCCGGGGCCGCGTCGCCCCTCAACTTCCGCTCCTATCTCTCGTCGTCAGGCAACGATGCCAATCCCTGCACGCTCCAGCAGCAGTGCCGGCTGTTGCCGCGCGCGTTGTCGATGACCGTGCCGGGTGGCGAGGTTTGGTTGCTCGATTCGGCCAACTACAATACCGACCAGGTACTCATCGCCGCGCCAGTCTCGATCCTCGCCATCCCCGGTGCTGTGGGCAGTTTCGTAGCGGCCGGTGGCGGCGATGCGCTGAATATCAATGTGCCACCTGGTACGACGGGTGGCGTGAATCTGGACAATCTCGTCATCCGTCCCTTCGGCTCGAGCTTCAACGGTGGCATAACGCTGCAAAGCGACACGAATCTCACTGTCAGTCATTGCAAATTCATCGGACCACTCAACCATGCAGTCCAGTGGTTTCCCGCTCACAAGGACAGCATTTTCCCGCCGAGCGGACCGGGCGTCGTGTTCCAGCATTCGGAGATTTCGGGCGCGAACAATGGGATCGTGGTTTCGCCCGGAGCGACCGGCACGGAGGTCGCCAATCTCACCATCAACGACACGGTGATAAGCAGCGTCTCAGGCAATGCGATCGGGTTCGGAAGCGGCGGCACGCTCGAGATGGATGGCGTTCACCTGATCGGGAGCGGGTCGTCCCTTTCGGGAACGGGTGTAGAGATCGCGACCACCGGAGTCACGCAGATCGGCGCGCACATCTCCAATTCCGTAATCGGCGGGTTCAACATCGGCGTGCAGGCGACGCAGACCGCGCCCACGCCACATGTCGGCGTCAGCATATCGGGGAGCGTGATCAAGGATTCGGGCACGGGCACGCTGTCGAACGGCGCTCGCATCCTGTTGGACAACGATCGGATCGTCAACAATGGGAAGGGTGTTGGCTCGTCCGCGATATCGGCGACCGTAAGCACTGGAAACAACACCTTCGACAATAACCAGACCGCCAATGACCCGTTCGGGACCGCACCTCACAACTGAAAGCCTCGCATCAGGGACGGCGGCAACGACGATGGTCTTTCGATGTCGCCGTCCAGTACGTGCCGCTACACTTACCGCAATATGCAATCTTGATCGGGCGCGAGAACGCTTTCATTGATGGCCGATAACACCACGACTCCGGCGAGAGCGGGCATCGTTCCCGAAATCGCGACGCTCGACGCACCGATGCGCGAATGGCGGCATCACCTGCATGCGTATCCCGAGACGGCGTTCGAGGAAGAGGCAACGAGCACGTTCGTCGCCGAGAAGCTGCACGGCCTCGGGCTCGAAGTGCATGCGGGACTTGCAAAGACAGGCGTCGTCGGCGTTCTGCGCAATGGCAATCGCAACGGCGCCATCGGCTTTCGTGCCGATCTCGACGCGTTGCATATTCAGGAGCAGTCCGGCGTGCCGTACGCGTCGCGCAATCCGGGACGGATGCACGCCTGCGGCCACGACGGCCATACGGCGATGCTGCTCGGTGCGGCGAGCGCGCTCGCCAAGCGGCGAAGCTTCGACGGCACGATCTATTTCATCTTCCAGCCGGCCGAGGAGAACGAGGGCGGTGGCCGCGTGATGGTGGAGGAGGGCCTGTTCGAGCGCTTTCCGATGAGCGCCGTCTACGGCATGCACAACTGGCCGCGACTTGCCGCCGGCAAGTTCGCGATGCGTGCAGGACCGCTGATGGGTGCGTACGACGTGTTCGAGATCATCGCGACCGGCAAGGGCGCGCACGCCGCGATGGCCTATCAGGGGAAGGACCCGATGCTCTTCGCCGCGCACGCGATCAACGCACTGCAGACGATCGTGTCGCGCAATCTGCATCCGCAGGACGCGGGTGTGGTGAGCGTGACGCAGGTGCATGCGGGCGATACGTGGAACGTGATTCCCGAGTCGGTCGTGCTGCGCGGTACCGTGCGCACGTTCAAGCCCGATGTGCAGGATCTGATCGAGCGGCGGATGAAAACGCTCGTCGACGGCATCGCGGCGATGTTCGAGATGCGTGCAACGCTTCGCTACGAGCGCCGTTATCCGGCGACCGTCAACAGCGAGGACGAGACGCAGCGCGCGACGCGTGCCGCCGTCTCCGTCGTTGGCGCAAACAACGTCGACACGAATCCCACACCGGAGATGGGAAGCGAAGATTTCGCGTTCATGCTTCAGCGAACGCCGGGCTGTTACGTCTGGCTCGGCGCGGGACGGGGCGCCGACACGCCGAACATCCACAATCCGCATTACGATTTCAACGACGCAGTGCTCGCCATTGGCGCGAGCTACTGGGTGGCGCTCGCCGAGCAGGAATTGCCGCAACGCGCGGCATAGTGAGCGTCAAGCTGTCGCACGCCGCGACAGCAACGCGTCGATGCGCGCGATCGCGTTCGCGACGCCGGTTTCTTTTGCGATCGATTCGCCGACCTCGCGAGCGCGCGCGTGCATCGCGGAAGCGTCGGCTGCGCGAAGGCGCGCATCGAGCGCCGACGCGCTCGCGTCGCGATGCGGAAGGCCCTTCGGTGCAACACCGAGCCGATGCAGTCGATCGGCCCAGAAAAACTGATCGGCCGCCAGTGGAATGACGACCGACGGCACGCCGGATCGCGCCGCGGAGTGCGTCGTTCCGGCGCCGCCGTGATGGACGACGATTCGTGTCCGGGGAAACAGCCACGCATGGGGCATCGGTCCGATTCGATGCACGCTCGCCGACAAGGCTCCGCGACCGAAGTCGCTCCAGCCCGCTTGCACAAGCGCACGACGTCCATCGAGCGCATCGAGCACGATCGCAAGCATTCGCTCGCGATCGAAGCCGATCATGCTGCCGAATCCGACGTAGATTGGCACCTCGCCGGCGCCGAGAAATGCAGCGAGGTCCGCGTCAGGTTGAAACGCATCGTCATGCGGCAGCCACCAATAGCCGGTGACGAAGAAACGCGATGGCCAATCCGCCGGCCGCGGAACGAGCGGTGGCGACATTCCGAACAGGATCGGGTAGCCGTCCCATTCACGCCGTCGCGGCGGCTGATTCGCGACGTCCCGCCGCGCGTCGTTGATTGCGCCGCGAAACGCGCGCCACAGCATCGCGAGGACGATGCGGTGACTCGCGCGATTGAGGAACCGGGGAAGCCGCGGCAACGGCAGGAACGGCGAACCGAATGCGCGCGTAGGCATCATCGGTTGGAGCGCGACGCCGATCGCCGGGATGCCGAGCGCTTCCGCGCACGAGAGACCGACGTAGATCGCGATGCCTGCGCAGAGGATCGCGTGCGCGCCTCGCGCATGGGAAAGCGTCGTGCGCATCCACGATGCCGCGTGGGTTGCGCCGATGCGCGAGAGCTCGCGCGCGACGTGCTTCACATCCTCGCCATGCCGCCAGAGATCGGTGGCCGCCAGCAACTCTGCCTTCATGTCGCCGTCGAGCGCAACGAACGGGACGCCGAGCGAGTGTGCGTGCGCCGCGCCCGAACGCTCCGCGAGTACGAGAACTTCGTAGCCCGCGTCGATCAGTCCGCGACAAAGCGCGAGCATCGGTCGCGTGTCGCCTTCGGTGCCGAAGGTGAGCGCGACGATACGCATGGGTCAAACCAGTTTGGGGTCAGAGACGAAACTCGCGCACCGTATGCCGGGCCGCTCGAAGCTACCACCCGAGTTTCGTCTCTGACCCCAAACTGGTTTCAGCCCGGCCGCGTCATCGCCGCCGGATCGACCCAGCGATCGAAATCCTCCGCGCTCACGAGACCGAGCTTGAGCGCCGTCTCGCGCAGCGTTGCATGCTCGCGGTGCGCGGTCAGGGCGATCTTCGCGGCATTCTCGTAGCCGATGTGAGGATTCAGCGCCGTGACGAGCATCAGCGATCGCTCGAGATTGGCGCGAATCCGATCCATCGCGGGCTCGATGCCCTGCGCGCAACGCTGGTCGAACGAGTCGATCGCATCGGCAAGAAGCTCGATCGACTCGAGCGTGCCATGCAGCATCACCGGCTTGTAGACGTTCAACTGGAAATTGCCCTGGCTGCCGGCAAACGCGACCGCCGCGTCATTGCCGAACACGCGCACGGCGACCATCGTCAACGCTTCCGGCTGCGTGGGATTGATCTTGCCCGGCATGATCGACGAGCCCGGCTCGTTGTCCGGAATCGTGATCTCGCCTAGTCCAGCGCGCGGACCGCTCGCGTGCCAGCGAACGTCGTTTGCGATCTTCATCAGTGCATCGCCAAGCGTACGCAGCATTGCGCTCACGTTGACGATCGCGTCGTGCGCCGAAAGCGCGGCGAATTTGTTCGGTGCCGAGACGAACGGCACGCCGGTCTCGCGCGCGATCATCGTTGCAGCGGTCTCGCCGAATTTCGGATGCGCGTTGAGTCCCGTGCCGACCGCCGTACCGCCGAGCGCGAGCGGCAGCAATCCCTGACGCGCGAACTCGATCGCGGCACGCGCGTCGTCGAGTTGCGCGACCCAGCCGGAGATGATCTGACCGAGCGTCACCGGCGTGGCATCCTGAAGGTGCGTCCGGCCGATCATCACGATGTCGGCGAACGCGTGCGCCTTCGCATCGAGCGTGGCGCGCAGGCGTTCGAGCGCGGGCAGGAGGTCGCCGTCGAGCTCGGTGACCGTCGCGATGTGCATGACCGCGGGGAACGTGTCGTTCGACGACTGGCCGCGATTGACGTCGTCGTTCGGATGAATGGGCTTCTTCGATCCGACTACGCCGCCCGCGAGCTCGATCGCGCGATTCGCGATCACCTCGTTCGCGTTCATGTTCGACTGCGTGCCCGACCCGGTTTGAAATACGACGAGCGGGAATTCGCCGTCGAGGCGGCCGTCGATCACATCCTGCGCGGCCTTCGCGATCAGCGTGACCTTCTCGGCAGGCAGCTCTCCGAGCTCGCCATTCGCGAGCGCGGCCGCTTTCTTCAGCACGCCGAACGCGCGAATGACGGCGCGACCCCAACGAAAGCGTTCGACGCCGATCGGAAAGTTCTCGATCGACCGCTGCGTCTGCGCGCCCCAGAGATGATCGGCGGGAACGCGCACTTCGCCGAGCGCGTCCTTTTCGATGCGAACGTCGTTCGATGTATCAGCCATTGCTCGATCCTACTCCGCTCGCACCGCGGGCCGTCGATTGTCAGCAAGCCGCTTCGTCGCATGTCGCGCACGCGCCTGCGACCCGGGCGGCCGCGGGACGAGCTTGCGCAAATCGGCAAGCAGCGCCTGCTGGCGCGTGTCGAGGCCCGCCTCGGTTTCGAGCCAGTCGAAGATGTCGTTCAGCTTCTGGCGATCCGATGCGCTGTGCATGAGCTTCGGAAGCGACGCCTCCGCAAGCTTCGGCTCGAACTCGACGACGAGCGTCTCTTCGTGCAGCAGACGCCGGAAGTGGTCCTCGTCGATTTCGTGCAACACCCCGGTTGGCGCGAGAAGCGCGCGCGTGTGCTCCATTTGTGCAAGGCGGCGCTTGCCGCCGCCCGCCTTCACGATCAGGATGCCGGTGCGGATGATCGCTTCCGGCAACCCGCCCTGGTCGATCTCGTCGAGCACCTGCCGCACGGCAGGAAGCGCGCGTGCGTCGAACGGCGTTCGACGGCGAATCGCGGCACGCTGCTCGGCCATCGAAAGCGAGAACAGGTTACCGTAGACCTCGTAGAACGCAGCCTCGCTCACGGCGTCGCGCAGATCGCGATAAAGATCGAGCGCGGCGCTCACGTGCTCCGAATACAGGTGCTCGACGCCACGAAAGACGTTATCGGGCGAACGCGGACGGCGATACATCTTCGCCATTTCCGCGAGCGCGGGAAGCGGCGCGAGAAACGGATTGCGATCCGAGAACGCCCAGCGCTGCACACGAAGCGGGTGCCATTCGCGAAGCGTCTTCGCGAGCCAGTCGGGCACGAGCTCGCGAACGACCGGTCGCGCGAGCAACTCGTAAGCGCGCTCGTTCAATTCGGACAGCGCCGAGACGGCCTCGAACGGCTTTTCGTCGACGCGATCGTGCTTCTGCAGGCGCTTCAGATCCTCGAGCCGCCGCTCGTGCAGCATCACTTCGTATTCGACCTGGCCGTCGTCGGCTTTCTTCTCCTGGATGTGCATGCCGTACAAGCCCGGCGGCAGCGCCTGGATGTACTTGAGGACGGAGACGATCTGCGTGTGCTCCTTCTTCGCGACCTTGCCCGAGACGAAGATGCCGAGGTGGCCAATGTCCTTGTGAATCAGGCCGACGATCGTCTGGCCGTTTGCCTTGATCTCCTCGGTGCTCGAATAGAGATCGCTGATCCAGTTGAACGCCTGCTGTGGAGGCGTGATGTTGTCGCCCATCGACGCGAACACGATGATCGGTTGCTTGATCGCCTTCAAATCGAAATAGCGACCGGGGCCAAGTCGCGCCTCGCCCTGCGCGAGCTTGTTGCCGATGAAGAGGTTGTTGACGATCCAACGGATCTCCTCTTCGTTCATCAGGTAGAAGCCACCCCACCAGCGCTCGAAATCGAGGAAACGCTGCGCTTCGTCGTCGACGTCGTCGAACAGGTGGTAGTACTTGTCCCAGTACGTGTTCGCGGGATTCAGATGCTCGAAGTTCTCGACGAGATACGCGCCGTCGAACTTGCCGGCGCCAAGATCGCTCGCGAGTAGCGACAGCCATGCGCCGCCGAGCAGGCCTCCCGCAAAGCGCATCGGGTTGTCGTCGTTGCCAGCCCAGTACGACATCGGCGCGCCGTTGATGACGAGCGGTCCCGCGATATCGGGACGCGCGGCGGCGAGCATCATCACCGCCCAGCCGCCTTGGCAATTGCCGACGAGCACCGGCTTCGGGCTGTCGGGGTGGCGTTCGGCGACGATCCGCACGAACTCGGCCTCGGCGTCCGTGACATCGGCGAGCGTCTGGCCGGGCTCGGGGTCCGGATAGAAAATGACGAAGTAGACCGGATGGCCCGCCTCGAGCGCGACGCCGACTTCGGAATCCTCCTTGAAGCCGCCGATGCCGGGCCCATGACCGGCGCGCGGATCGATGATGATGTAGGGACGGTGCTTGTCGTCGATCTCGACGCCCTTCGGCGGAATGATGCGAACGAGCGCGTGATTGACGGGCCGCTCGAAAGTGCGTCCGTCCGCGAGCAACTCGTAGCGATAGGCGAGCACCGGCGGCTTGCCGGCCGCCTCGTGCGCGATCCAATTGTTGCCGCGCTGGCGAAGCGTGTCGAAGAACAGGATCGAGCGTTGCGCAAAATCGATGTTGTACGCGAGCCAGTCGTGCCACACGCGCTGCGGGCCGACGCCATTTGCGGCGATGCCCGATTCCGCAAAGGCGGCCCATGCTGTGCGGATACGCGACGCATACGTCGTCCAGGCTTCTCGCGCGCGCCGGTCGAATACGGCGGCGACGTCGCGGGAAATGGTGATCGAGCGGTCGATGGATTGGTTGAGATCGGGCACGACAATGGGAGGTGCGGGCGATGTTGCAGTGCAACATCGTACCAGACGAGAACCGCCGTGGACTTGATGCCTATGTGAGGGCGATGTCGCCCGGGGTCAAACGCCGCGTAATCGTTGGGATCGCCGCGCCCGAAAAGCGAATCCTGCGAGCCGAGCGCGCCTGCTGCGGACTTCTACTGCGCGCGATGCCGCAGCTTGCGGATTGCCTCGAGCTGCGCGAGCGCGACCGAGAGCTCGGCTTCGGCGCGCGCGATCTCTTCCTTCGACGTCTTGTTTTGCATCGCTTCCTCGGCGGCGCGCTTCGCTTCGAGCGCCGCCTTCTCGTCGAGGTCCTTGGCGCGAATCGCCGTATCGGCCAGCACGGTGACGAGATGGGGCTGCACTTCGAGATAGCCGCCTTGCACGAAAACCAGCTCCTCGCCGGCCGACCCGGCCGGTTTGATGCGCACCGAGCCCGGTTTGATCTGCGTGAAGAGCGGCGTGTGACGCGGGTAGATGCCGAGCTCGCCCATCGTGCCGGGCAGCACGACGAACTCCGCTTCGCCGGAGTAGATCTGCTCTTCGGCGCTGACGACGTCGACGTGGATCGTGTTCGCCATTACTGAAGGGTTTTCGCCTTCTCGAACGCTTCCTCGATCGTCCCTACCATATAGAACGCCTGCTCGGGAAGCTGATCGCACTCGCCGTTGACGATCATGTTGAAGCCCTTGATCGTGTCTTTGAGCGCCACGTATTTGCCCGGCGTGCCCGTGAACACTTCCGCGACGCTGAACGGCTGCGACAGGAAGCGCTGAATCTTGCGTGCACGCGCGACGACGAGCTTGTCTTCGGGCGAGAGCTCGTCCATGCCGAGAATCGCGATGATGTCGCGCAACTCCTTGTAGCGCTGCAGCGTCTGCTGCACGCGTCGTGTGCAGTTGTAGTGCTCCTCGCCGATGACGTTGGGATCGACCTGACGCGACGTCGAATCGAGCGGGTCTACCGCGGGGTAGATGCCGAGCGCGGCAATGTCGCGCGACAAGACGACTGTCGCATCGAGGTGGCCGAACGTCGTTGCGGGTGACGGGTCGGTCAAGTCATCGGCGGGAACGTAAACGGCCTGGATCGATGTGATCGAGCCGGTCTTCGTCGACGTGATGCGCTCCTGCAGCCGGCCCATTTCCTCGGCGAGCGTCGGCTGGTAGCCCACCGCGGACGGCATGCGTCCGAGAAGCGCCGAAACTTCCGTACCCGCGAGCGTGAAACGGTAGATGTTGTCGATGAAGAGCAGCACGTCGCGACCTTCGTCGCGGAAGAACTCGGCCATCGTCAGACCCGACAGCGCAACACGCAGACGATTGCCCGGCGGCTCGTTCATCTGCCCGTACACCATCGCGACCTTCGACTTCGAGAGGTCGTCCTTGTTGACGACGCCCGATTCGATCATCTCGTGATAGAAGTCGTTGCCTTCGCGCGTGCGCTCGCCGACACCCGCGAACACCGACAGGCCTGAATGCGCCGTCGCGATGTTGTTGATGAGCTCCATCATCGTGACGGTCTTGCCGACGCCTGCGCCACCGAACAGGCCGACCTTGCCGCCCTTCGCGAACGGACAAACGAGATCGATCACCTTGATGCCCGTTTCGAGCAACTCGGTCGATGGCGACAACTCCTCGAACGCGGGTGCCTGGCGATGGATCGACATCACCTTTTCGGCCTCGACAGGTCCGCGCTCGTCAATGGGACGCCCGAGCACGTCCATGATCCGGCCGAGCGTCTTGCCGCCGACCGGCACCGAGATCGGCGCGCCGGTGTTGATCACCTGCATGCCGCGTCGCAGCCCGTCGGATGAGCCGAGCGCGATGGTGCGCACGACGCCGTCGCCGAGCTGCTGCTGCACTTCGAGCGTGAGCCCGATCTCGTCCATCGTCAGCGCATCGAAGATGTTCGGCATGTGTTCGCGCGGAAATTCGACGTCGACGACCGCGCCGATGCATTGAACGATGGTGCCCTGGTTGGTGGCTCGTGTATCCATTTGATGTCCCTACACCGCCGCGGCGCCGCCGACGATTTCCGAAAGCTCCTTCGTGATCGCCGCCTGCCGCGTCTTGTTGTAGATCAGTTGCAATTCGCTGATGATCTTCCCCGCGTTGTCCGACGCGGCCTTCATCGCGACCATGCGCGCCGATTGCTCGGAGGCCATGTTCTCGTTCACCATCTGGAAGATCGCCGCTTCCATATAGCGAATCATCATCCCGTCGAGGAGCTCGCGCGCGTCCGGCTCGTAGATGTAATCCCACGTTCCCTGGGACAACGTGTTCGCGGTCGTCGGGCCGGACACCGTGCGAAACTCCTCGGGAATCGGAACGATGCGGACCTGTCGCGGCTCCTGGCGCATCGTGTTGACGAAGTTCGTCGAGAAGATGTGGATCTCGTCGATGGTGCCGTTCACGTAAGCGTCGATCAGTACCTTCACGGCGCCGACGAGACGCTCGAGTCTCGGGCGATCGCCGAGCTGCACGACGCTCGACACGATGTTCGCGCCCATGCGATTCAAAAAACCCAGCCCCTTGCCGCCGATTGCGACGAAATCCACCTCGACGCCGTTGGCGCGCCATTCCTTGAACCGCTGCGTCACGAGACGAAGCACGTTCGTGTTCAGTCCGCCGCAAAGTCCTTTGTCGGTGGTGACGACGATCGCGCCGACGCGCTTCACCGGCTCGCGCTTCACGAGAAACGGGTGCTTGTACTCCGTGTTCGCTTTCGCGATGTGCATCGCGATCGAGAACGCGCGCTCCACGTACGGCCGGCCCGCGCGCATCCGGTCCTGTGCCTTTTTCATCTTCGACGCGGCGACCATCTCCATCGCCTTGGTGATCTTGCGCGTGCTTTGCACGCTCTTGATCTTGTTTCGGATTTCCTTGGAGCCGGCCATGACGAATCAACAAAAGCGGGATGAAGGCTGAGGGATCAGGGAGCAGAGCGCCATGCGCTTGACGTCGGCGCCGTGCTCCGATCGCTCAACGCAAGGCAGTCTCATCCCTCGTCCCTCACCCGGTTTTCAGTAAGTCCCCGTCCTCTTGAAATCCTCGATCGCCGCCGCGAGCGCCTTCTCGTCGTCGGCCGTCAAGTCCTTCGTCTGCTCGATCTTGTCCATGATCGGCGCGTACTTGCTCTTCATGAAGTGGCGCAGCGCGGCCTCGAATGCAAGCGCCTTCTCGACCGGCACATCGTCGAGATAACCGCGGTTCACTGCGAAGAGCGTCAGCGCCATCTCGTTCACCTGCAGTGGCTGATACTGCGGCTGCTTCATCAATTCCGTGACGAGACGTCCGCGATCGAGCTGCTTGCGCGTCGCTTCATCGAGGTCGGAGGCGAACTGCGCGAACGCGGCGAGCTCGCGATACTGCGCAAGCGCCAGGCGCACGCCGCCGCCCAGCTTCTTGATGACCTTCGTCTGCGCGTCGCCGCCGACCCGCGACACCGAAATACCGGCGTTCATCGCCGGACGAATGCCCGCGTTGAAGAGATCGGTCTCGAGAAAGATTTGCCCGTCGGTGATCGAGATCACGTTCGTCGGCACGAATGCCGTGACGTCACCCGCTTGCGTCTCGATGATCGGCAGCGCGGTCAGCGACCCGGTCCTGCCCTTGACAGCGCCCTTGGTGAAGCGCTCGACGTATTCCTCGTTGACGCGCGCGGCGCGCTCGAGCAACCGCGAGTGCAGGTAGAAAACGTCTCCGGGATACGCCTCGCGTCCCGGTGGCCGGCGCAGAAGCAGCGACACCTGGCGATACGCCCACGCCTGCTTGGTGAGATCGTCATAGATGATCAGCGCGTCCTGGCCGCGATCGCGAAAGTATTCGCCCATCGTGCACGCGGAATACGGCGCGATGTACTGCATCGCCGCCGATTCGGATGCGGTCGCCGCGACGACGATCGTGTACGCCATCGCGCCATGCTCTTCGAGCTTGCGGATCACGTTCTTGATCGTCGATGCCTTCTGGCCGATCGCGCAATACACGCAGATCAGATCCTTGCCCTTCTGATTGATGATCGTGTCGACGGCCACGGCGGTCTTGCCGGTCTGGCGATCGCCGATGATCAATTCGCGCTGGCCTCGCCCGATCGGCACCATCGCGTCGATCGACTTCAAGCCCGTCTGCACCGGCTGCGACACCTTCTTGCGCCAGATGACGCCGGGCGCGACCTTTTCGATCACGTCGGTCATCTTCGCGTTGATCGGTCCCTTGCCGTCGATCGGCTGGCCGAGCGAATTCACGACGCGCCCGATCAATTCGGGCCCGACCGGTACTTCGAGAATGCGTCCGGTGCACTTGACGGTGTCGCCCTCGGTGATGTGCTCGTATTCGCCGAGCACCACCGCGCCGACCGAGTCGCGCTCCAGGTTCAGCGCGAGACCGAACGTGTTGCCCGGGAACTCGAGCATCTCGCCCTGCATCGCGTTCGAGAGGCCGTGAATGCGGCAGATGCCGTCGGTGACCGAAACGACGGTGCCCTGCGTGCGAACTTCGGCGCCGGTGTCGAGATTCTGGATTCGCGAGCGAATGAGCTCGCTGATTTCCGATGGATTGAGTTGCATGAGACGGCTCCTCTGTCAGGCGCGCAGTTGCGCGCGCATCGCCGCAAGCTTTGCCTGCACCGATCCGTCGAGCACCGCGTCGCCTACGGTAATTCGCGCGCCGCCGATCAAGTCGCGATTGACGGTGACGCTTGCCTCGATCTTGCGTCCAAAGCGCCTCTCGAGCGCCGCACGTAATTGTTCCACCTGCTCGTCGGTCAATTCGAACGCGCTTTCGATCGTTGCGTTGGCAGTCGCTTCGGCGTCGTTCTTCAAGCGGTCGAACATCTCGGAGATCTGCGGCAGAAGCGCGATGCGATCCGACTCGACGAGCACGCGCATGAAATTGCGCGCATCGCCGCTAAAGCGGTCGCCGCCGATCGAAAGAAACAGCGCTTCCTTAGCGGCCGCATCGAGCCGCGGATTGTCGAGCGCCTGCGCGACGCGCGGGTCGCTTGCCACACTCGCCGCGAAGCGCAGCATTTCCGACCACGCGGGCAGCGCATTCGCGGCGCGCGCGACCTCGAACGCCGCCTCGGCGTAGGGACGTGCGATGGTGGCGAGCTCGGCCATGGCGTTCGTTCAAAGTTCCCGGCGAATCGATTCGAGCAGGTCGGCGTGCGCCTTCGGGTCGATCTCGCGCTGCAGGATCTTCGACGCGCCGGCGACCGCGAGATCGGCAACCTGATTGCGAAGCTGCTCGCGCGCGAGCTGATATTC
>DATFCW010000257.1:0-2188 GCA_035252665.1 Casimicrobiaceae bacterium
TCGAAGGTCCGGGCTCGCAATGTCCGCCGGATCTCGTTCGGTTGTCGATCGGCGTCGAGCACGTCGACGATTTGATCGCCGACATCGGGCAGGCCCTGGGATAGCGATCCCCGCTGCGCGGGGCTCGCGGAGAAAGGACCCGAGAGGGCCGACCAGGCGAGCTCGCGGGCCGATCCTTGCGCGGCTAGCGCGCAGCGCGCGACGCTTTCGCGGATCCGCTCTTCAGGCGCGCCATCACATCCGCGTGAGCATTGGCAATGTGCGCCTTGATGAGCTTGTGAGCGGCCGCCGAGCGCCTCGCCTTGAACGCCTCGTAGATCGCGCGGTGATCCTCGACGGCTTTTGCCTTCGCCTGGGGCCGGTCGATCTGGAGGCGCAGGTAACGGTCGGTCGCGGCGTATAGCGACAGCAGGATCGCGATCATGCGCGGCCGCCGCGCCGGCTCGCACATCGCGACGTGAAACGCCCAGTTGAGCCGGCTCAGCGCTTCCGGTTCCGCGCCGCCTTTCACCGCACGCTCGTAGTCGACGAGGCAGCGGCCGATGCGCTCGACGTCCTCTGCGCTCGCAGCCGTGACCGCCTTTTTGAGCAGGATGGATTCGAGCACGAGGCGCGCCTCGAAAAGATCGATCGCATCCTCCACGCTGAGCGTCGCCACCATGGCGCCCTTGTGCGTGTGGATGACGACGAGACCTTCGGCCTCGAGCTGCAGCAGCGCTTCGCGGATCGGGATCCGGCTTACGCCAAGCTCCGCCGCTACGGCCTCCTGCCGGATCTGCTCGCCGCCCGCGTACATGCCGTTCACGATCCGCCGACGCAGCTCCTCGGCAACCGAGCTCGTGACCGTCTGTCGCTTGATGACCGCGTTCTTCGATTGCATATGTCTTGCGTCACGCGAGTCGGACCGTTGACAGCTACCGCATCGCATTGCGATTATTGTATCCAATATGCGCCGTGCGAGGCGGCTGCGAGTGGGCAAGGGCGATCGAAGTTACGGAACTCGTCGCGACGTCGGGGGCGCTCGATGAGGCTCGACCGAAACGTGACCGTCGTTGGCGCGCATGCCGAGGGCGAGGTGGGCAGGGTGATCACCGGCGGCTTTCTTCCTCCCGCGGGCGCGACGATGTTCGAGCGGATGATGAACCTCGAGCGCGAAAGCGGATGGCTTCGCGACATGCTGCTCTTCGACCCGCGCGGCAGCGTCAACGCGGCCGTGAATCTGATCACGCCCCCGATCGAGGCGGGCGCCGATTTCGGCATGATCGTAATGGAGTCGGACTACTTTCCGCCGATGTCCGGCTCGAATCTCATCTGCGCGGTGACCGTCGCGCTCGAGACCGGCATCGTCGCCATGCGCGAACCGCAAACACTGCTTCGCATCGATACGCCTGCAGGCGTTGTCGACGTCCGGGCCGAATGCCGGGAAGGACGGTGCAAACGGGTCGCGTTTCGCAACGTGGCGTCGTTCGTCATGCATCGCGATCGCTCGATCGAGGTTCCCAACCTCGGCACGATGCGCGTCGATGTTGCCTACGGCGGCATGATCTATTGCATCGTCGATGCCGGCGACCTCGGGTTCTCTCTCGCGCGTTCCGAAGCGCGCGAGCTCGTCGACGTCGGCGAGCGGATCAAGCGTGCCGCGGCGGAGCAGCTTCCCTCGGTTCATCCGGAGAACTCCGACATCCATACGATCAACCAGACGCTGTTTGCCGGTGCCATCGTGTCGCGCGAAGGCGTCAAGACGTCGAAGAACGCCGTCGTCGTATCGCCGGGCAGGCTCGACCGGTCTCCGTGCGGAACCGGCTCGTCGGCGCGGCTGGCGCTTCTCCACCAACGCGGAGAACTACTCGTCGGCGAGCCATTCAGGCATCTTTCCGTTCTCGACACGGCGTTCGATTGCCGGATTGTCGACACGGCGCAGGTCGCCGACAGGAGCGCCGTGATTCCCGAGATCGCGGGCCGCGCCTGGCTGACTAGCGTCTCGCTTTACGGCATCGATCCCGAGGACCCGTTTCCGACCGGATATCGCCTCTCGGACACCTGGTTTCGCTGACGCCGGATGAACGATTCGACATCGCCGACGCTGGGGTTCATCGGCACCGGCACGATCACCTCCGCGATCGTCACCGGCCTATGCAGCGCACCGGCCGCGCCGCATCCGATCGTCGTCTCTCCGCGCAACGCGCAG
>DATFCW010000258.1:0-9908 GCA_035252665.1 Casimicrobiaceae bacterium
CATGGCGCGCACGGCATCGCGATGCGGCGCCACGCGTGGCCCGAGTACTGATCCGTTAGCGAGTTTCGCGGTCCGTGTCGGACGGACGCTCGCCGTTTTCCGGCGCCTCCGGCGTCTCGATCCGATAACGATCGCTGGCCCACGCGCCGAGATCGATGAGCTTGCAACGCTCCGAGCAGAACGGACGCCACTTCGACTGCGCCGTCCACGGCACGTCGGCGTTGCATTGCGGGCATTTGACGATGCGGGTTTTCATCGGGAAGCGCGATCGCGGATGCCATTGTGACCGCGTTTGCCGAGGACGATTCCGAATCGCCGACGCGCCTCCGGGCTTAGCCGGATTCATGAACCGCCGGCGCGGCGACGATCGCAGGCGTCGCCGATGCCGAGATGCCGCCGCCGGCCACGACCTCTTCGATCATCGCTACGCCACCCACGGTCATGAGCGCCGCCGCGCCGAGCGTGACGATGGTTTCCACCATCGATGCAGATGAGAGCCGAATTGTCATGATATTTCTCCGCGAAACAAGGATTGGGCATGCGGCGAGTCTAGATAGAGACCGTGATGGCCACAATCGATTTGTTTTGCGGTAAGATGTGAGCAGAATTAACACGACAACTATTCAGGATCGATGATCTTGGACGCCAACGGATGAGCGCACGCATCCCGCCGATGCAGGCGCTTCGCGCCTTCGAGGCGGCCGCGCGGCTGCGAAGCCTCACCCTCGCCGCCGAAGCGCTCAACGTCACGCACGGCGCGATCAGCCATCAGATCAAGGCGCTAGAAGCGAGCCTCGGCGTTCCGCTCGTCGAACGCGCGGGGCGCGGCATCCGCGTCACCGACGACGGCGAGCGCTTCGCGGCCCGCGTGCGCGGCGCGCTCGCGGAAATCGCCAACGCGATGCGCGAGGCGAGCGAGCGCAACAATCCACGACAGTTGCGGGTGAGCGTGACGCCGTCGTTCGCGGCGCGATGGCTATTGCCAAGGCTTGGCAACTTTCTCGCGAAGCATCGCGATGTCGATCTCGACGTGCGTTCGACGACTGCGCTCGTCGACTTCCGCCGCGACGATGCCGACGTCGCGATTCGGCACGGCTTCGGCAATTGGCCCGAGGTGCAAGCCGAGCCGATCCTTACCGACAGTTTTTTCCCAGTGTGCAGTCCCAACCTTGCACCCAGGTTGCCGCGCTCGCCGGCGGACCTTGCGCACTACACGCTGCTTCGCTCCGACGACGAGTGGTGGAAGCCGTGGTTCGACGCGGTCGGCCTCGATTGGCCCGAACCTTCGCGGGGGCCGATCTTCAACGATTCCGCCCTGATGCTGCAGGCAGCCGTGGATGGCCAAGGCATTGCGCTTGCGCGAAGGTCGCTGCTCGGCAATGACGTGAAGAATGGGCTGCTCGTAAAGCTTTTCGATATCGACGTTCCGGCGCCGCGGCGCTACTGGCTCGTCTATCCGCCGAGGCTCGCGAGCTCGCCGAAGCTCGCGTTGTTTCGCGCGTGGTTGCTGGAGGAGATCGCGAGCGATCAATCGGCGCGAGCACAGCCCGCACGCCAGCGACGCTCCCAACCGCGACGTCGCCCGCGTTGAGCAACGGAACCGACTGGACCGCCGACGTCGCTACTCGAACAGCGACGCGCTCGCGGGTATCGGCTCTCGCACGCTCGTAACGATCGCATCGGCGCGCACGAGGCCCGACACGCGCACGCCGAAGAGCCTGATGCGACGCTCGAGCGGCGCGCGCCTCACGCATTCGCCGGCGACGCGGCGAATCATGCCCGCGTCTTGTGTCGGTTCTGCGATCGTGCGATCCCGCGTCACCGTCTTGAAGTTGTCGTATCGAAGCTTGATGCCGATCGTGCGTCCCGCGTAGCCCTTGCGTTGCAGGTCGTCGCCGAGCCCGTTGCAAAGCTCGGTGAAAATCGACGAGAGCAGCGCGCGATCGTGCTGCGCGGAGAGGTCACGCTCGAACGTCGTCTCGCGGCTGATCGACACAGGCTCGCTGTGCGTCACGACAGGGCGCTGGTCGCGCCCGTTCGCCGCCTCGTGCATCCACGCGCCGAGCGCGCGGCCGAACGTGATCGTCAAAAGCTCGCGGTCGGCGCGCGCGAGATCGCCGATCGTCTCGATGCGTAACGCAGCGAGGCGAGCGGCCGTCTTGGGTCCGATGCCGTTGATCCGGCGCGCCGGAAGGGGCCAGATGCGCCGCTCGACGTCGCCTTCGCCGATCAATGTCAGGCCGTTGGGCTTGTCGAGGTCCGATGCGATCTTCGCGAGCAGCTTGTTGCGCGCGATCCCGATCGAGCACGTGAGATCGGTCGCCGCGCGCACCGCGTCCTTGATCGATTGCGCCAGCGCCCGCACGCGCTCTCGTCCGCACGAGTCGTCGTCGCCAGCGACGAGTTCGGTGAGGTCGATGTAAATCTCGTCGATGCCGCGGTTCTCGATTCGTGGCGCGATCGCGCGCACCGCGTCCTTGAAGCGACGCGAGTAGTGGCGATAGGCGTCGAAGTCCACGGGAAGCAGGATCGTCTCGGGCGCAAGCGCGGCGGCCTTCATCATCGCCATCGCCGAATGCAGGCCGCGCGCACGCGCTTCGTAGGTCGCGGTCGTGATCACCCCACGTCCCACGTAGCCTGCAAGAGTGGCGAACGAGCGCACCACGGAATGCGTCGTCGGATCGATCGTCTCGGTCGGCTGGTGGCGCCGGCCGCCGCCGATGACGACGGGCTTGCCGCGAAGCTCCGGATAGCGCAGGAGCTCGACCGATGCATAGAACGCATCCATGTCGAGATGCGCGATCACGTTCATCGTCGCCGCCATGCGGCTATGGTAAGCCGCTTCGGCGCGGCGCCCGTGTAAGTCTCTGTTGCGCCTGAAAGCCGTCGGCGCCGATCTTCGATAAACTTCACAGCCTACCGTTCGCGAGATCCGCCATGCGCCTTTTCGTCGCCATCGTGATGATTGCCATCGCCGCCATGCTGACCGGCTGCGGTGGCGGCAAAGGCAGTTCCGAGCCGCCGCCCAAGAACGTGAAGGCCACCCCGGGGGACAGCAGCGTTTCGGTCACGTGGGATGTCGATCCGAGCCTCGAGTACTGGGTGTGGGTGACGCCGGGCACGACGATCGACACGAACAACTGCGCGTCGCAATGCCGCATCTTCGTGAACGTCTTCCCGCCGTTCATCGCCAGCGGCCTCGTGAATGGCACGACCTACACGCTCACCGTCAATGCGCGCAAGGAAGGCGGACCTGGCGGCGACGGCAGCCCACCCGAGACGTTCGTGCCAAGGCTCGCCGGATTCGACTGGACGGCAGGTGTGCCGCTCGGCACGAACAACCTGCTCGGCATCGGCTTCATTTCCGCGACGTCCGCGGGCATCAGCACGGTGGTCGAAGTCGGCGCCGACGGCACCGCATTCTATAGTCTCGATGCGCAGACGTGGACCGCCGCGACGACGAACGTCACGGCAAATCTCAATGCCGTTCAGTATCGCAACGGGCTCTTCGTCGCCATCGGCGATGGCGGCACGATCATCACGAGTCCGGACGGCGCCACGTGGACGGCGCGAACGTCACCCACGACGAATTCGCTGACCGCGCTGGTCGGCAACGGACAGGGACAGGTCATCGCCGTTGGCAAGAACGGCACGATCCTCGTCAGCACCGACAGCACGACGTGGACGACGGCGAATTCGGGAACGACCGAGGATCTCTACGGCGTGGCGTTCGGCAACAGCCGCTACGTCGCCGTCGGCGCGCACGGAACGCTGATCGCGAGCGATAACGGGACGACCTGGGCAGCCATCACCCCCGTGGTCGGCGCCGATTTGCACGGCATTACGTATGGATCGCTCTCGGCGACGTCGACGACTCCCGCGGTCGCGAGATTCATTGCCGTCGGAACCGCCGGAACCGTCATCACGAGCACCGACGGGCTCAACTGGGTCGCGGAAGCCCCGCTCACCACAAACAACCTCGCCTCGGTGGCGTTCGGATCTCAGTTCGTCACGGTAGGCGCCGGCGGCGTCATCTTCACGAGCCTCGACGGGCTCACATGGCACCCGGCGGATTCCGGGACGGCAACCGATCTCAACGCGGTGGCGTTCACGATTCTCACCGCCAAGTCGATCGGCATCGGCTACCTGGCAGTGGGCAACGCGGGGACGAACCTGACGTCGTTCTAGGCGTCCCGGCCGGTGGGATCAGCCGGGAACGCTGCGCGACAAGACGTTACGCGTGCCCGTATTGGCTGATCGCCTGATCGAGGCAGGCGTCGCGCTGCGACTCGGGGCCGGTGACGCATCGACGAAGCGCGGCGCGATACGCCGAATCGCCGGTCTCGTTTTCGTTCGCCATCGACATGTTGCGCTCGTGCCGCATTTTCGCGGCGTGGTGCTTGGGCGCGTGATGGCGCATCGCGTGGCCCGTCGCGGGCTTGGTCGCCGTTGACGATTCCGCCCCGGGGGGCGTGCTCGGTTGAGTGTTCGTCGTTTGCGCCATCGCGCCGAGGGAAAGCGTGGCGAATGCGAGCGCCAGGCCTAGCTGGCTGAGGGTGAATCGCATGATCGAGCCTCCGAATCAGTTGTCGGTTGTCAGTTGACAGTTGTCAGCTCTGGTCGTTCTGGTTGTCAGTCAAACGGCGAGCGCGCCTCAATGGCGCGCCACCGACGACGACCGGCCACCGGCGCATCTGACCTCTGTCCTCTGATTCCTGAAGGCTATAAATTGCAAAAAGCCAACTGGAACGTGACGTCCTGATCGACGACGTTGCCACGGTCCATCCCCGACACGCCGATGAAGCGGATGTTGAGCGCGTATTTGTTGGCGCTGATCTCGGGCACGAACGGGTGGTTCTCGTCGAGGGTGAGCCGAAGCAGTTGCGCGACCTTCGTCGTCGTCATCATGAGCTGGAACACGCCGTGCGACGCCGTATGAACGCTCGTGCGGCCGTTCTCGCGAAGAAGACGAAGCACGATCGCCGAGCCGATCCGGATCGGCGCGAAGGGCTCGATCCAGCTCGAAAGATCGTGCCGCCGTGCCGAAGCGGGCTTGTTGAGCCAATGATGGTAGGCGGGCAGGTCGAATTCGCAGACGCCGCCGGGGATCGCGACGCGCTGCTTGATCGCCATCAGCCACTCGTTGTCGCGCAGATGCATGCCGACCTTGCCGGCTTGCGCCAGCAGGTTCGCGTTCACCTGATCGATCTCGGTCAGAAGCGCGCCAAGCGTTGCCTGCTCAATGGCCGGGTTGCTGCGAAGCGGCGAGAGCATCTGCTTCTGCCGCTCGAGCTCCTGCACGAGATCGGCCTTCAAGTCCGCGCGCGCCGCGACGTCGGTGATCTCGAAGAGCGACAAGAGCGCCGCATGGTGGTCGGGCGCGTCGTCACGGCTCGCGAAGAAATCCGCGCGTGCAAAAAGATCCTCGAGCCGCATCAGCGTGCGGATGCGCTCGTTCAACGGGTGCTCGTAGCGGATCATCGCGTTACGGCGTCATTCTGCTCCATGGCCGATGCGCCGCCGCGCGAAACCTTCGCGAATCAGCGCAATTCGCCCGCCCTGGCGGCGAGATCGCGGTAGCGCCGATCGAGCCTCGCCACCTGCGGCTCGAGCGCGCCTAGCGGTCCCGAATTGTCGATCACGTCGTCGGCTTGCGCGAGGCGCTCCGCGCGCGGCAATTGCGTCGCCATGATCCGGCGCACCTCGTCGGCCGCGAGCCCGCTTCGCAGTTGCACGCGGCGGATCTGCTCGTGCTCGGGACAATCGACGACGAGCACGCGCGACACGCGCTTTCGCAGGCCTCCACGCTCGAGCAGGAGGGGCACGACGAGGATGCCGTAGGGCCCGCGGAAGTCCTCGATCGCATCGGCAAGGCGCGCGGCGATCAATGGATGCAGCACCTGCTCGAGATCGCGGCGAAACGTGGGATCGTCGAACGCGCGCCGGCGCAGGGCCGCGCGGTCGAGCTCACCGTCGGGCCGCAGGAACTCCTCGCCGAGCGAATCGACGACGGCGCGATGGCCGGCTTCGCCGCGGCGGCTCACCGCATGCGCGATCTCGTCGGCATCGAGCACGTCGGCGCCCTTCGAAGCGAAAGCCGCGGCCACCTCCGATTTGCCGCTCCCGATGCCGCCGGTCAAGCCGACGAGATAAGGGTCCGCCCGCTTCCCCTCGGCCAAGCCCACATTCACAAATACCAGCCCTTGACGATCGCCGAACCGAAGAACAGCGCGATGCCGCCGGCAATCGCGAGATAGGGACCGAATGCGAGCGGCACGTTGTGGTCGCGTCCCTTGAACACGAGGAGCGAGATTCCGATGACCGCGCCAACGACGGAGGAAAGCAGCACGATCAGCGGCAGCATCTGCCAGCCGAGCCACGCGCCTAAAGCGCCGAGGAGCTTGAAGTCCCCATAGCCCATGCCTTCCTTGCCTCGGATCAGGCGAAAGAGCCAATAGACGAGCCAAAGCGCAAGGTAGCCGGCAATCGCGCCGATCACCGCGTCGGAAAGCGGTGCCAAGAGTCCGAACAGGTTCGCGACGAGACCGCCCCACAAAAGCGGCAGCGTCAGGTTGTCGGGAAGCAGTTGCGTATCGAAATCGATGAATGTCAGCGCGATCAGCGTCCATAGCAGGACGCACGCAGCCAAGCCCTTCCACGAAATGCCGAAACGCCAGATCGCGTAGAACGCGAGCACGCCGCCGAGCGCCTCGACGAGCGGATAGCGGATCGAGATCGGCTTGCTGCACGCCTTGCAGGCGCCGCGCAGCGCGAGCCACGATACGATGGGAATGTTCTCGAGCGCGCCGATCGCATGTCCGCACGATGGGCACGCCGATCGCGGCACCGCGAGGTTGTAGAGCACCGGATCTTCCTTTGGCGCGGGTTCGCCGCGAAGCTCCGCGCACTGCGCGCGCCACTCGCGCTCCATCATCTTCGGCAGACGATGGATGACGACGTTCAGGAAGCTCCCGACGCAAAGGCCGACGATCAGCGCGATCGCGGCCGCGACTGCCGGGTCAGCCGTCAAATCACCGCGCCCAACTTGAAGATCGGCAGGTACATGGCGACGACCAATCCGCCGATGATGACGCCAAGGAAGACGATGATGACGGGTTCGAGCAGGCTCGAAAGCGCCGCCACGGCATCGTCGACCTCGCGCTCGAAGAAATCGGCGACCTTGCCGAGCATGTTGTCGAGCGAGCCGGACTCCTCGCCGATCTGCGTCATCTGCAGCACCATCGTCGGAAAAAGGTTCGTCGCCGCCATCGCGTTGGTGAGGCTCGTGCCCGTGCTGACCTCGGTTTGAATGCGCTTCGTTGCCGCGATGTAGACCATGTTTCCCGATGCGCCGCCGACCGCATCGAGCGATTCGACGAGCGGCACGCCGGCGGCGAACATCGTCTGTAGCGTGCGCGTCCAGCGCGCGATCGTCGCCTTCTCGATGATGCCGCCCAGCACCGGAAGCTTCAGTATCAACCGGTGGACCAGGAAGCGGAAGCTTTCGGAGCGCTTGAGCCCCATTCGGTACGCGACGAACGCGCCGACGATGATGATCGCCATCGCCCACCAATACTGGACGAAGAAGTCGGAGACCGCGATCACCTGCAGCGTAAGCCACGGCAGGTTTGCGCCGAAGGCCGCGAACACCTTCTTGAACGCCGGGATCACGAAGATCATGATGACCCAGACGACGACGATGGCGACCACCAGAACCGAGATCGGATAGAAGAGCGCCGACTTGATCTTGCTCTTGATCGCGAGAATCTTTTCCTGGTACGTCGCGAGCCGATCGAGGATCGCGTCCAGCATGCCCGCCGTTTCCCCCGCCTGCACCAGGTTGCAGTAGAGCTGGTTGAAGTACTTCGGGTATTCGCGAAACGCCTGCGACAGCGACGAGCCGGTCTCGACCTTGTTCTTCAAGTCGAGCATGAGGCGCGAGAAGCGCGCGTTGCTATGGCCGCGCGCGATGATGTCGAACGACTGCAGGAGCGGCACGCCCGCTTTGAGCATTGTCGCGAGCTGGCGCGTGAAGAACGTCAAATCCTTGTCGCTGATCGAGCGGCCGCCACGATAGGACTGGCGCTTGATCTTCAGCACCCGGATGCCCTGGCGGCGCAGGTTCGTCGTCGCGACCGTTTCCGACACGGCGCGAAGCTCTCCGCGCATCGGCTTGTTGCTGCGATCGACGCCTTCCCACAGGAACGTCTGTTCCCTGACCTTCACATCCCGACGGGCGACTGCTGCGGTGGCCATGGCTTACCCTCTGACGTTACTCGTTGGTGACGGCTTCGATTTCCTCGAGCGACGTGATGCCGCTCTTGACCTTGAGCAGCCCCGACTGCCGAAGGTCTCGCACGCCTTCGCGCCGCGCCTGCTGCGCGAGGTCGAGCGTGTTGCCGTTGCGCATGATGAGCTGCTTCATCTCGTCGCTGATCGGCATCACTTCGTAGATGCCAATGCGGCCCTTGTACCCGGTGCCCTTGCAGTGATCGCAGCCGATCGGCCCCCAAGGCTGCCAGCTTCCGTCGAGGTCCTCCTCGGTGAAGCCGGCGCGAAGCAACGCTTCGGGCGGAATGTCCTCGGGCCGGCGGCAATGCGTGCAGAGCTTTCGCGCGAGGCGCTGCGCGGTGATCATGTTGACGGACGACGCGATGTTGAACGGCGCCACGCCCATGTTCATCATCCGCACCAGCGTCGATGGCGCATCGTTCGTATGGACGGTGGACATCACGAGGTGGCCCGTCTGCGCTGCCTTGATCGCGATTTCGGCGGTTTCGAGGTCGCGGATCTCACCCACCATGATGACGTCCGGGTCCTGGCGCAGGAACGCGCGCAGCGCAAGCGCGAACGTGAGCCCCGCCTTTTCGTTCACGTTCACCTGGTTGACGCCCGGAAGCTGGATTTCCGCCGGGTCCTCGGCGGTCGCGATGTTGACGCCCGGCTGGTTCAGGATCGACAGACAACTATAGAGCGAGACCGTCTTGCCACTGCCGGTGGGGCCGGTGACGAGGATCATGCCGTACGGCCGCCCGACGGCGAAAAGCAGCGCCTGCTGCTGATCCGGCTCGTAACCCAGCGCCTCGATGCCGAGCTTGACGCCGGACGAATCGAGAATCCGCATCACGATCTTCTCGCCGAAGAGCGTCGGCAGCGTCGAAACACGGAAGTCGATTGCCTTGGTCTTGGACAGCACGAGCTTCATCCGTCCGTCCTGGGGCACGCGCTTCTCGGCGATGTCGAGCTTGCTGATGACCTTGATCCGCGACGCGACCTTGTCCTTGATGGCGAGCGGCGGCTGCGCGACTTCCATCAGCACGCCGTCGAGGCGGTAGCGGATGCGGTAGAACTTCTCGTACGGCTCGAAGTGGATGTCGGAGGCACCCGACGTGATCGCGTCGATGAGGACTTTCTGGATGTAGCGGACGACCGGCGCGTCCTCGACCTCGCTGTCCTCTTCGGTTGCGCTCGGCTGCGCCGTGCCTTCCTCGATCGCGACTTCGATGTCCTCGAGCGCCGCCAGCTCCTTCAGGTTCGCGCCCATCGACTCGACGATCTTCGCGATCGCCTGCGCGAGCTTGTCGTCCTCGACGACGACGGGCTCGACGACGAGATTCGTCTTGAAGCGCACCTCGTCGAGCGCCTGCAGGTTGGCCGGATCGGACGTGGCGACGTAGAGGCGATTGCCGCGCTTGTGCAGCGGCAGCACGCGCCGCGTCTGGGCGATGCGGGTATCGAAATACTCGCGGTTCAGCTGGTCGAAGTCGAACCCGCCGAGATCGAGCATCGGAACGCCGAACGCGCGCGACGCGAACACCGCGAGCTGCTGCGCGGAGAGGCGCTTGCCCGATAGCACCTGTTCGGCGAACGACACCCCGGCCGAGTGCGACTGAAGCTGCAGCGCTTCG
>DATFCW010000259.1:0-3591 GCA_035252665.1 Casimicrobiaceae bacterium
TTCACGTACAATAACCTCTGGTCGGTCGGAGCCGTGCAGATCACGGATGCAGTTCAAACGTGGTCGCCCGTCCAGGTTCTCTATGATGCTGACCGCCTATTGGAGTGTGCCGGCGCGGCAAACACAGCCAGTTGTACGAATCCAACTGCGGCGACAATAATACTGACCCGAGACCCGTCGAGCGGTCTCATTACGGGAACGTCGACGACCTCGAATGGCAACGCGGTCACTGACGCGCGGACTATTAGCAGCTTTGGGGAGGTGACTGAATATCAGGCGGGAACGACAGTGAGTAATAATCTAATGGATCTTCAGTACGCACCAACGATCGGTGGAACACTGATGTCCCGTGATGCCCTGGGACGATTGACGGCGAAGCGTGAAACATTTCCTGATGGAACGAACTACTATACCTATCTGTACGATCCAAACGGAAGGTTGACGGATGTTTATGCTAATGGTGCGACTCAGTCTACACACTACGACTACGGTGTGAACGCAACACGATCCGGTTACACAGCGCCAGGAGGATCAAAGGTTGTCCCGGTATACGACAATCAAGATCGAATGACTCAGTATGGATCCAAGGTATTCACTTATGGTCCAAATGGAGAACGTAGGACCACTACGATCAATAACGCCACGACGTCATATAACTACGATGCCCTTGGAAACTTGCTCGCTGTCGCTTTACCTAATGGTCCCGCCATTACTTATGTTGTAGATGGTTTGAACCGCCGCATTGGAAAACAGGTCGGCGGCGTCCTGACGACGGGTTTTCTCTACGATTCGCAATCTCGCATAGTCGCGCAGCTCGATGGCCAGAATCATCTCGTAAACCAATTCGTATACGCTTCCGATGAACATGTCCCTGATTACTTCATCAATGTCACTAGCGGCACGCCAAACGTCTATCGTATCTTAAAGGATCAGCTGGGTAGCCCACGTGTTGTCTACAGTGTCACAAACAGCAGTCTCGGAATCGTGCAAAGGATGGACTTCGACGAATTTGGTAACGTGACACAGGATACGAAGCCCGGATTCCAACCGTTTGGGTTCGCTGGCGGTATCTACGATGCTGATACCAAGTTGGTCCGATTTGGAGTAAGAGACTATGATCCATCGGTCGGCGTATGGTTGAGCAAGGATCCAAGCGGCTTCGCTGGCGGCGACCCAAATCTGTACGCGTATTCTGGAAATGATCCCATCAATCGCACTGACCCGAGCGGCCTCGACGATACGGTAGACTTCGCAGAGCAGTGTTTTCAGGAGGCCGACAGTTGGCCGCCACAATTGAAATGGATCCCACTCGTCGCCGGTGGTGTTCTCTTAGCAGCCGCTCTCTTTAAGGTGCAGTGTACTGCGACGTGCAACGTGCAGGACATCGGTGGCGGTAATTGTCCCGATCGTGTCACGGGATGGGGAACAGGTCCGAATCAGAACGGAGCATGCAAGGCAGCAAAGCGCGACGCTAACTTGTGGGTGCCGAGCGGTTGCTACAAACGGCACTGCCAATGCGACTGCAATTAGGGGTTTACGCCGACGCCAATCTCAGAGTCGATGTGCGCCAGCGAATTGCGGGGAGTAGCGTCCCGCGCTATCGCTAGGCTATGTGAGTGGCAATGATACGCGAGGAGTATGATAATCCCCATGGACGAATTTCAAATGGAGGTCGAGCGCGTCGTTATGCGAACGCCGGAAGGCGAACGCAAACGCACGCGCGATGAAGTGGCAGCGGTGATCGCCGCGGGGGGCGACAGTTTCGATGGACTGCTCGAGCTCATCGGCAACAGCGCTGCTTCCGCCGCCGTACGCGCGACGGCGGGATGGCTGTTCGAGCGGCTCGGAGACGCGCGCGCGATCCCCGCGCTGATTTGCGCATTGCGCGACAGCGCCGCGGAGGTACGATGCCAGTCGGCGCTCGCTCTCGGCACGCTCGGCGGCGAACAGGCGTTCGATGCGCTGCTTTCCGCTCTTGATGACAGCGACGACCGCGTGGCGTCCGTGGCAGCTTCTGCACTTGGGACGTTGGGCGATGCCCGGGCGCAGCCACGGCTTCTGGGCGTACTTGCCGATCGTTCACGCTCATCGAGTCGTCGCGGGCACGCCGCCGAGTCGCTGGTGTCCGTGGGCGATCCGACGTTTGCGGTGCCGGCATTGATCGCCGCGCTTGATGACGCAGAGCCGGAGGTCCGATTCTGGGCGGCCTTCGCGCTGGGCCAAATAGGAGACGAGCGCGCGGTAGCACCGCTTGAGCGAAGGAGCGATGATTTGGCGATAGTTCAGGGCCACTCGACTGTCGGTGACGAGGTCCGGGAGGCGCTTTCCTGCCTCCGCGGACAACGCGACTCAGACTGAGTCGGTCATGAGAGACCGGGTCGCGATGGCCACAAACTGTCACCCAGGTCTTGACCTATTCTCGGTCGCGCGTGGGATGAGCTTGTCGTGATGCCACGTGGATGCCACAGCGGGTCGTCGAAGATACCGCGAGAGGGAGTCTCGCGGGTTGGAACTCGGGAGAGTAGGGACTTGAACCATGTGGAAGGACGAGGGGAACGATGCAAGCCAGCGTCGCGCGTCTTTTTCGTCCTTCGTGAGGCTGAAGGGTTCAAGTCCCTTGTCCCGCTCCAGAGTAGCTCGAGCAGTACCGGCCGGTTGGACGCTCCCACGTCGACCGGCCTTTTGCGTTGCGGCGACGCGCGTGGAATCGTCACGCGATCGTTGCGCGCGGGTTGCGCGTTTCATGCTACGCGGAGCGAATGGCCGCCGCACGCGAGCTCGCGCGAACCCCGACGCTCGCGCGCAAGCTCGTCGCCGAGGCGCTCGGCACCGCGCTGCTGCTCGCGACCGTCGTCGGCTCGGGCATCATGGGCGAGACGCTCGCCGGCGGAAACGCCGCGATCGCGCTGCTCGCGAACACGCTCGCCACCGGCGCGGGCCTGGTCTGCTTCATCCTCGCGTTCGGGCCGATCTCGGGCGCGCACTTCAATCCCGCGGTCACGCTCGCCGACGCGTCGCAGGGCGGGCTGCCGTGGCGCGAGGTGCCGGGTTACCTGGTCGCGCAGCTCGGCGGCGCGTTCGCGGGCGTCGCGGCGGCGCACGCGATGTTCGCAAAGCCGCTGTTCTTCGCCTCTCGCCACGCGCGCGCGGGATGGCCGCAGCTCGTGAGCGAATTCATCGCGACGTTCGGGCTGCTCGCGGTCATCTGGGGCGTGGCGCGCCGCCGCTCGGCCGCGGTGCCGTTCGCCGTCGGCACGTACATCACCGCGGCCTATTGGTTCACCGCCTCCACGTCGTTCGCGAATCCCGCGGTCACGCTCGCGCGCGCGGCCTCCGACACGTTCGCCGGCATTCGCCCCGCGGACGCTCCGGGCTTCGTGGTCGCGCAGCTTTTCGGCGCGGCGGCGGCGACCGCGCTCTTCCGCTGGCTCGTGCCCGCGCTCCCGCGCGACGCGAAGGACGTCGTGATGCCTCACTCGGAGCGCGTCGAATGAAGCTCGTGCTGTTCGCGTGCGTGCACAATGCCGTGCGATCGCAGATCGCGGCCGCGCTGTTCAATCGGCTCGCCGACCCGACGAAGGCGCGCGCGAT
>DATFCW010000260.1:0-8818 GCA_035252665.1 Casimicrobiaceae bacterium
CGATGATCATCGTCATGCCTTCGTGCGCGAGATCGTTCATGACATCGAGGACCTCGCCGATCAGCTCGGGATCGAGCGCCGACGTCGGCTCGTCGAACAGAATCAGCTTCGGCCGCATCGCGAGCGCCCGCGCGATGGCCACGCGCTGCTTCTGTCCGCCGGAGAGCCGTGTGGGACGTTCGTTGACCTTGTCCGACAGGCCCACTTTCGCGAGCAGCCGCGTGCCCATCTCGACCGCCTGATCTCGCGGCAACTTTCTGACCTGGATCGGCCCTTCGATGACGTTGCCGAGGACGCTCATGTGCGACCACAGGTTGAAGTGCTGGAACACCATGCCGATCTCGGAGCGGATCGCGCAAAGCGACTTCCGTTTTCGTGAATCGTTGCCCGGTCGCTCGCCGATCGGCCGACCGTCGATGAAAATCTGCCCGCTCGTGGGCGTCTCGATGAAGTTGATGCAGCGAAGCAGCGTGCTCTTGCCGCTGCCGCTCGGACCGAGCACGCAGACGACCTCGCCTTTGCGCACCGACAGGTCGACGCCGCGAAGCGCGTGCACCTGACCGAAGTACTTGTGCAGGTCGCGCACGACGAGCATCGGGGCGTCGGAATCGAGCGACTCGCGACGGCCGATCGGTTCCGCACCGGAAGGGACCGCGTCCTCGGACGGAGCGCTCATCTCGAGCATGCCGCCCTACACATCGACCGCCATCCGCGCCTCGAATCTGCTGAACGCCTTCGACAGCCCGTAACAGAGCACGAAATAGAACACCGCTAGGACCGTGTACGTCTCGATCGGACGAAACGTCGTCGTGGAAATCACGTTGGCGCGATACATGAGGTCGTTGACGCCGACGACGGACACGAGGGACGAATACTTCAGAAACACGATGAACGTATTCGCGAGCGGCGGAAGCACCTTGCGCAGCGCCTGCGGCAGCACGATGCGACGCAGGACCGTCATGGGCGTCATGCCCACCGCTTCGGCCGCTTCGATATCGCCGCGCGGAACGTCCTGAATGCCGGCGCGCACGACTTCAGCGATGTACGCGGCCGCGGAAACGGCCATTGCGATGATGCACGACGTGAGCGCCTCCGTCTTGAGGCCGAGCAGGATCGGGATCAGGTAGAACACCCACACCAGCTTGACGAGCGTCGGCGTATTGCGAAAGAACTCGATGTACGCGCGCATCGGCATCGACAGGATCGGATTGCTGGAGAGCCTCAGCACCGCGATGACGATGCCGAGCACCAGGCCGATCCCCGTCGATGCGAGCGTGACCCATATCGTGATCCAGACACCCTTTGCGAGATAAGGCAGGTATTGCCAGACGACGTCGAAGCGAAACTCATACATCTCGGCCGCTCCCGATCGGCATCGCGACGAGCGCGGCTACCACGCGACGTCGACGCCCGCGAGGTTGTATTTCTTGATGAGCTCGTCGATCGTGCCCTGCAGCTTGACGTCGCGGATGAACTGATTGAGCCAGTTCAGCATGATCTGGTCGCCCTGCCTCACGAAAATGCCGAGCTCGGTCTTGGTGAACGTGCTGTTGGGAATCACCGCGAACTCGGGATGCTCCTTCGTGAGCGACACCAGGTTGCCGATGTCGGTGGCGTACACGTCCGCGCGTTGACCGCCGACGGCCGCGATGCAGGCCGGATCGCCTTCGAGCCGCAAAATGTTCGCGTGCGTCAGGAACTTCGTCACTTCGGTGTCGGCCGACGTTCCGAGCGCGACGCAGATCTTGGTGTTCGGATTGTCGGCGGCGTGCCAATCCTTGTATTTGGACAGGTTCGCCTTCGTCGTCATCAACGCCTTGCCGGTAACCGTGATCGGCCCGGCGTATTCGGACGCAAGGAGCCGCTGAAACGTGCGATTGCCGTTCGCCACGACGTCGAACTTGCCCGATTGCAGGCCCGCCATCATCGTGCTCCATGGCTGCTCGACCCAGACGATCTTGACGCCCATCGCCTTCGCAAGATGCTGCTCGTAGAGATCGACGCTGAAGCCGGTGAGCTTGCCGGTTTTCGGATCGACGTACATGAACGGGAACCACGTCGACCAACCGACGCGAAGCTCCTTCGCCTTTGTCGCCTTGGTCAACGCCGAGGCGGCGACGAGTTGCGACAGGACGTCGCCCGATTGCGCAACGGCCGGAGCCGAGGCGCCCGCGAACGCAGTCGCGATGAAGCCGAAGAGCAGCAATGCCTTGGACTTCCACATGATGTCCTCCTTATGAATCGCCTTGTGCGAGCTACAACTGATAAAAGCGTGCCGCGTTCTCGGAAAGAATCTTGCGCTTCAACTCCACCGACAGATCTTCCCGATCGGCAAGCGACGACACCGCGCCCGGGAACTTCGCATCCCAGTGCGGGTAATCGGATGTAAAGCAGACGGCGTTCGGATAGAGGCCGGCGACGTACGGCAACATCGCTTCCTCAGGTTCGCAGAAGAACCAGACGCGACCCGACTCGACGTATTCGCTCGGCCGGCGCTTGATGCTCGGCACGAGCGCCGCGCGATGCTCGTAGTGCTCGTCGAGGCGTTCCAACCAATACGGCACCCAGCCGATGCCCGACTCGAGGAATGCAACACGAAGCTTCGCAAAGCGTTCGAGGATGCCGCCGCAAATGATGCACATCGACGAGATCATCTGCTCGAATGGATGCGCCACCGAGTGCGTGAAGAAATAATTCTCGAACCGATCGGCGCCCGCGAACGAGCCCGTCGAGGGCGCGCCGTGGACCGCAAGCGGCACGCCCAGACGCTCGGCTTCCGCGAAGACCGGCAGGTAGTCGGGATGGTCGAGATCCTTGCCGCGCACGTTCGTGGCGAGCATCGCGGCGACGAGACCGAGCTCCTGTGTGGCACGCCGCAGTTCGACGACGCTCGCATCGACATCCTGAAGCGGAAGCACCGCCACCGCTTTCAACCGACGCGGGTTCGCCTTGCAATAGTCGGCGACCCAGTTGTTGTAGGCGCGCGCCATGGCCGCTGCAAGCGCCTTGTTGTGCACGGCCGCGAGCGTGAGCTCGGGCAGATTGCCGAAGACGACCGCGATGTCGATGCCTTCGGAATCCATGTCCTTCAACCGCGCGACCGGATCGGAGACGCCCGGGTGCAGCATCGAGCCGCGGATTCCCTCGGGCTGACCTGACGCGACGCCTTCGGGCCTCGGATACAGAATGCCCTCGACCATCCAGCGCTCGCTGCCGTGATTGTCCTTGACGATGCGCGGACCAAAATCGCGAAAGGGCTTTTCGAGGTAGCGCTCCCACGTCTCCGGCGTCGAGCCGACGTGGCCGTCGGCGTCGATGATCGTCAGGCCCTCGCGCCAGCTTGCGCGCCGGGCCGATTCGGGTTTTGCCATGACACTCGTGTCCGCCATTGCGTTCCTCCTTGCCACGGCGGCGCGCCACGCGCGTGGAGCGTTTCAAAGACGATCGGTACCGCCGCGACAATGGACGCGCGGGCGGGATCAAGACGATCGGTGGGATCGGGGGAAAAAGCCTAGAGGGCGCGCGCCTGTCCTGTCAAGGCACACGAAGAGATATCGCGGGATGAAATTTGTTGAAAACGACGTTGCGCGTGTTGCAACGCAGGCCGAGACCACCACGGATCGGACAACATTTTAGGGTCAGAGACGAAACTTGGAACCACTGTACGGGCCGCGCTGCTTTGACCGAGTTTCGTCTCTGACCCTAAAATGTTACGCGAACGCGGAGCGCGCGGAACGCTGTCGACTGCCTCGGCAAATGGATCTACCGCACGCTCTCCTGCCGCTCGAAGATCGCGTTGACTTTTGCGGCAAGCGAGGCGAACGTGAACGGCTTGGTGATGAGGTCGACGCCGGGATCGAGTCTTCCCTGGTGCACGATCGCGTTTCGTGCATACCCGGTCGTGTACAAAACGGCAAGCTCGGGATGGCGTCTTCGCGCCTCGTCGGCAAGCTGGCGTCCATTGAGTCCGCCGGGCAATCCCACGTCGGTGAACAGCAACTCGACGTTCGGATCGGCATCGAGCACGCGCAATGCGCTCGCGCCGTCGGACGCTTCGAGCACCGCATAACCGAGCTCGTGCAGGATGGCGACGGCGTGCGCGCGCACGTCCTCGTCGTCCTCGACCACCAGCACGTGCCGCTCGCCGCGGCTTCCGGCCATCGCCGACGCATCGGGCGATGCCTCGCGACTCTCGCCGGCCGTGACAAGCCGCGGCAGGTATAGCTTGATCGTCGTTCCTTCGCCCGGCTCGCTATAGATCTTCGCGTGTCCATCGGACTGCCTGATGAAGCCATACACCTGCGACAAGCCGAGCCCCGATCCCTTGCCGACATCCTTCGTCGTGAAGAACGGTTCGAAGGCTTTCGCGATCACGTCGCTCGACATTCCCGTACCGGTATCGCTCACCGCGACCAGCACGTACTGGCCCGGCTTGACTTCGTTCGCCTGCGCGTACGCTTCGTCGAGAAACGTGTTCGCCGTCTCGATCGTAAGACGGCCGCCCGACGGCATCGCGTCGCGCGCATTGACGGCGAGATTCAACAATGCGTTCTCGAGCTGATTCGCATCGGCCGCGACGCGCCAGATGCCGCTTGCAAGCACCGTCTCGATCGTGATCGATTCGCCGAGGGTTCGATGCAAAAGCTCGGACATGCCGGTCACGAGCCTGTTGACGTCGACCGACCTCGGATCGAGCGGTTGACGGCGTGCGAACGCGAGCAGGCGCTGCGTCAGCGTCGCCGCGCGCTGCGCGCCACGAAGCGCCGAGGCGACCATCCGCTTCGCATCGTCGCCGCCGACCAGGTTTCGGCGTTGCATCACTTCGAGATTGCCGATGATCACCTGCAACAGGTTGTTGAAGTCGTGGGCGATGCCACCCGTCAGTTGCCCCATCGCCTCCATCTTCTGGACCTGTCGCAGCGCGCTCTCGGCGTTTTCGCGCTGCACGATCTGCGCGCGCAGGTTCTCATTGGCTACTGCGAGGTCCTGCCCCTGCCTCTGCAGCCGTTCGTTCGCGACGGCGAGGCGACGCTGCACGAATCCGAGGACAACGAAGATCAGTGCCGCCATCGTCACGAGCAGCGCGAGGACAGCGTAACGCTCGAAGCGCCGGGAGATCGGGTCGATCGCCGTTTCCATGTAAACGGTGCCAAGCGGCGTCGATCCTTGGAGCACCTGCACGCTGACGAAAAGCGCGGCGCCCGCCGTGTGCGGAGCGGCAATGTGAAAGGTCTGGGGAACCACCGCATTCGGTCCGCGCGAATACGCGGCGAAGAGCGCACCGCGCGCGTCGTATACCGCTGCGACCTGCACTTGCGGATCCACCGCGAGCGCCTTCACGTATTCGCCGGCGGCCTGGCGGTCGTCGAAGGCCAGCGCCGCACTGACCGTCGAGGCGAGGATACGGCTTTGCGCTTCGACCTGCTGCGTCTTCGCCTCGCGATAAGCCTGCTCGTTGTACATGACGGTTCCCATGCCGGCGAAGACGAGCAGCAGGATGCCGACCGCCGCGGCCGCGAGCATCAGGTTGGCGCGTTCCACCCCAAAGAAATCGAATGTGCGCTGAAGGAATGCCAACACGGGCTATGACCTCGGCGTCGTCCGCACGGCAAGGTTCAACAGCTTGGAACTGATGACGAGGTGATTCTCGGTGGCTGCGCGCGGGTCGATCTCGAAGCGCACGCGGTTGTCCTGCACGACGAAGTTTACGATGCCCCGATCGCGGACATCGCGCGCATCGTCGGTGACGGTAAGCACCGGCGACCCACGCACCGCATCGAGCGCGACGAACGCGGCAGGCCCGTGCGTGGCGACATACAGAATATGGCATCGCGCATCGTGGCGCACTTCGCGCAGATGCAGCACATCGATCGCATGGCCGCCGACCTGCTGCCCTTGGACCGCCTGATCGACGAGCGCCGAAACCGGATCGTGGCCGACGACACAAAGGATGAACGAATCGTTCGGCGAATCGAACGTGCCTGCAGGCCACTCGACAAACGGCACGAACTTGTAGAGATACGTCGCCTTCACTTCATATTCGACCGACGTCCCCTGCGCGAACGCCATGGTGCATGCGAGCATCGAGATGCAGGCGCGCAACCCGAGCACGAGGCCGCGCACGGCGCGTGCGAAGCGCCACTTTGCTGGCATGGTCAAAAGGTCCACCGGACACCGGCGTAGACGCTGCGCGGAATCTCCTGGATCGGCGGTCCGCTGGCTTCCGCATGCCGCGCGTGCAGCAGGTTGAGACCAGCGAGCGAAAGCTCGATTCCGGGCGTCACATGAACGCCGATGCGTACGTCCGCCTCGAAATAGCTCGGTACGCGGACATCGGAAAGGCTGCCGATCTGTCGCAATCCGACGTAGAGCTCGGCATTGCCGGGCAGGTCCATGTACGAGCGCAGAAACACCTGGTGCGAGGGATCATGACCGAGTACCGTTTGTATCCCGGCGATGTCGAGCTCCCCCGGCTTCAAATGAAAGCGCTTCCTCAAAAGCTCGTAACCCGCATCGATGCGCCACCATGAAGACGGCGTGACGCTTCCCCATGCATCGAGGCCGTACGTATGGCCTTCCCATCCGTTGCCGAACGTGACCGGCAGCACGGTCACCGGATTGGGCTTGGTCGTGCGCAAATCGGTGTACTCGTTGTAGAACAACGAGAGCGATGCGGATGCGCTCGATGAAAGCTGCGAGCGCCAGCCGGTCTCGTAGGCGATGAGCTTCTCCGAGCGAAAGTCGAGCGATTGATTGACGATGCCAGGCGCGGTCAGATCGCGCTCGATACGCGAAGGCGAGCGAACCGCGCGCGAGATCGCGCCCCACATGAAGTTCTTCTGATCGCTCTGCCATCCCACGCGCACGTTCGGCATCACCGCCCAGCCGCTGAAGGTCGCGTATTCGAACTTCGACCCGAGCGTGAGCTTCAGATCATCGCGAAGGGCGATCGTGTCCTGGCCGAATACGTCGGTGACGCTAAGCGTCTCGCTCTCCGGCACGAGTACGAACGGGTTGGCGGTGTTGATGAAACGATCGACCCACGTACGATGCCCGACGCCCCAAACCACCTGATGGATGTCCTGCGTGAACACGTGCTGCGCTTCGACGTCGAATGTACGCACGCGCTCGGAGCTGCCGCCGCCGTTTTGCGCGAGGGTGCTGCGCTCCTGCTCGTCGTAGTACGCCTGAACTTGCAGCGATGAGGCGCTTGTCAATTCGCGATTCCAGCGCCCGAGCAGATTGCCGCCGCTTCGGTGCCCACCCGGCGTGTCGATCAGGTTCTCGTAGAGATCGCCTTGAACGGTGAAGCGGCTCGCGAGCGCGGCGATGTCCGAGCGGAAGCCGGCCTGCTGACCACGCCAATCGTCCATCGCATTCCTGCCGTCCTGAAGGTAGGTGTGACTTTCGCCGTAGCCGAGCGCATAGGCGCGATATGTGCCGATGTCGCCGAGCTTGCCTCCGTAGCGACCGTCGGCGCGCCGCTCGAAGTCGCCGCCCTTGGCGTCGACCAGGCCGCCCTGCGTATCCGCCGAGCTCTTCGTGATGATGTTGATCACGCCGTTCATCGCATTGGCGCCCCACAGCGTTCCCCCTGGGCCACTGACGACTTCGATACGATCGATGTCGGCGAGCATCACCGTTTGCTGATCCCAGAACACGCTCGAGAAGAACGGCGTATAGATCGATCGGCCGTCGATCAGCACGAGCAGCTTGTTCGACGCGTTTACCGAGTTCATGCCGCGCGACGAGATGTTGTAAGTCTGCGAATCGACGCGCGCCACTTCCAGGTTCGGCGCGAGTCGCAACGCTTCAGGAAGCGTCGTTGCCCCGGAACGGCGAATGTCGTCCGCGGTGATGACGTAAACGGCGGCAGGCGCCTGCGAGAGCGGTTCCGCGCGCTTCGATACCGAGGTGATCTCGACCTGCGAAAGCTCCTCGATCGAGAGGCCGGACAGCTCGCGCAGCGTTTGCGATAAGGCGGGACCTGCAAAGGCGAGCGTCGCGACGACGATCGTCCGAGCGGTCGCGGTCAGGAGAGTGCGCGAGCCCTGGAGGAAAACGCGCGGGACAGTCCGCCGGATGCCGCGCATGCCTCCTCCGTCCAACATCGCCCCTTCTTGAACTTCTTGTTGCTTGGCCGATGCCGAAAATACACGAAACGTGCGATGAGCCGTGTCGGTGTATCTCCTACATTTGCCGGTCCGGGCAATCAATTCAGACGCGCGGGGTCCAATGCGAGGCGTGGTTGGTGGCGAAGCCCGATGCTTTCGCCAGCGCGCCGCCAGAGAGGAGCGAACGTTGCCGGAAAACGACGCGAGCGCCGTTTCGAATCGTCGCGCCAGGAATGGCCGCGTGCTCGTCTACAGCGCCGGCAGTCATCGTGCAGCGCACGACCACGAGACGTGTCGCGAGCTGGCGCGAATGCTCGCGGCGATCAAAGGCTACGACTTCGCCGGCGAATACGATCGGCACGCCAACTACGAAGGGAATGTCTACTTCGTGCCCACCGATACGCTGGTCGGCGTCGATCATGCCCGTTCGCTCGGCATCGCAAGCGAGCACGACTTGTTCGGCGGTGTGGTGCCCTACCCGTTCGTCGCGACGAAATGCATCAGCCACCCGCTCGTCGACGATCCTAAGCGCATGCCCGAGGGCTGGTCGGACCGCTTCGCGGACACGGTACGTGACGTGGTGCTCGATGGCTTCAGCGCGTTCTCGCGCGACGATGCGATGCGCGCGGGATCGCGTCTGCTCGCAGGGGGTCCGGCGCGCGTCAAGCGTGCGCTCGGCATCGGCGGGCAGGGTCAGGTGATCG
>DATFCW010000261.1:0-3084 GCA_035252665.1 Casimicrobiaceae bacterium
ATCGGCGCGAACAGGTCGAGGTCTACGTTGGTGATCGAGTTGATGGTGTTGATGAGCGAGACCGCGTCGGCGCCGCCCTTCATCGCGGCGCGCGCCGGATAGCGGATGTCGGTGATGTTGGGCGTGAGCTTGACGATGACCGGGCGTTTGGCGACCTCTTTGACCCAGCCGACGATCTGGCAGGTGTACTCGGGGACCTGGCCCACGGCCGAGCCCATCCCGCGCTCGCTCATTCCGTGCGGGCAGCCGAAGTTCAATTCGAGCCCGTCGGCGCCCGCGCCCTCGGCGGCGCGCACGATCTCGTGCCATTTTTCGCGCTTCGATTCGACCATCAACGAAACGATGACCGCGTTTTTCGGATATCGTTTTTTGACTTCGGCGATCTCGCGCAGATTGACGTGAACCGGCCGATCGGTAATGAGCTCGATATTGTTCAAACCCATCATTCGTTGGCCGTTCAAATCGACCGACGAATAACGAGACGACACGTTGACGATCGGATCGCCGATCGTCTTCCACACCGCGCCGCCCCAGCCGGCGTCGAACGCGCGCATCACTTGATCGCCGGTATTCGTGGGCGGCGCGCTCGCCAGCCAAAACGGATTCGGCGATTTGATCCCTGCAAAGTCGACACTGAGATCAGCCACGGATCACCTCTTTGCGGGACGTCAAGAACGCGGCAATGCCGAGCGCTGCTCGCTTGCCTTCCGCCACCGCGTTGACGACTTCTTGGCCGCCGGAGACGCAATCGCCGCCGGCGAAGTAGCGCGGGTTGGAGGTTTGCATCGTGCGCTCGTCGACGAGGACGCGGCCGCGATCGAGGCGGACGCCGGGGAGCGATTCGAGCAATTCGCTGCGCGGTTGTTGGCCGGTGGCGGCGACGACCATGTCGCAAGCGAGCACGACCGCGTCGCCGCCCGCGGGCTCGGGTTTGCGGCGGCCGCTCGCGTCGGGTACGCCCAATCGCATTCTTTGAAGCTCGATTGCTTCGACTTTGCCGCGTCCCAAGACGCGCACCGGTTGATGCAGATACAAGAAGCGGCAGCCGGATTCGCGCGCGAGCTGCACTTCGTGGTGATACGCGGGCATCTCCTCGGGGCCGCGGCGATAGACGAGCGAGACTTCTTCCGCGCCCAATCGCTGCGCTTGCGTCACGCAGTCGATTGACGTGTTGCCACCACCAATGACGACGACTTTGTGGCCAACGTGAACGCGATTGCGATCCAATTTCAATTGCGCGATGAAATCGATCGCGTCCACCACGCCGTCGAGCTCGTCGCCGGGAATTCCCAATTTGCCGACGCGGCCGAGACCGACGCCGACGAAGATCGCGTCGAACTTCTGCTCCAATTCATCGATTGAAACGTCTTTGCCGATGCGCGTGCCGAGCTTGACTTGAACGCCGGCTTCGACGAGCCAACCGACTTCGCGCAATGCGAACTCGGGCGTCATCTTATATTCGGCGACGCCGCTCGTATTCAAACCGCCCGCGTTTTGCGACGCTTCAAAGACGATTGATTCATAACCGAGCTTCAATAATTCGGCGGCGCACGCGAGACCCGCGGGACCCGCGCCGATGATCGCGACGCGGCCGGCCTTGCGCGGACCGGCGGAGAACGGGCGCACGCCGTGGCGCATCGCCCAATCGGTCGCGTGACGCTGCAATCGGCCGATCTCGATCGGCTTCTTTTGCAGATCGTTCATCACGCACGCGCCTTCGCACAAAACTTCCGTCGGGCAGACGCGCGCGCACGAAGCGCCGAGCACGTTCGCGTCGAGGATCGCGCGCGCGGAGCCGCGCAAGTTGCCGGTCACGATCTTCTTGATGAACGCGGGGACGTCGATATGCGTCGGGCACGCGCGGGTGCACGGCGCGTCCCAGCAGAACAGGCAGCGGCTCGCTTCGGCCAGCGCGGCGTCGATCGCGAGCGGCGGTTTCAACTCGGGAAACGGATTGCTTCGGGGCTCCACCCTCGCCTCCTCGTCGGAAAACGGAGCCGCTGAGCAGTTCGCGTGCCACGAAAAATCGCTCTCATCCGCGCCCGGCATCGTACAAACCTGAGACATGCTCGACGGGAAATCCACTGTCGAGAGAAACAAAGCTCAACGATTCGCGGAAGCTGGCGGGCGAGTGATCGCTTTTACGACAACGGGCGAAAGCCGTCGCTCAGTCGATCTCGATCTGGACACGCGGCGCGTCGCCTTCGCTGCCCACGACGTCGGCGTGCGTGCGCTTGCCGTGCTGCGCGAAGTGCAGCGACAGACGTCCGCCGCCCACGCGCATGTCGCAGAGATCGAGTTTGTCGATCCACGCAGGAAGGCGCGGATTGCGGATCCGCAGCAGTTTACGAGGTCCGTCGGGGAGCAGGCCGAGGCACGCGTGCAGGATCAGGAACAGCGCGCCCGACGCCCACGCTTGCGGCGAGCACGACACCGGGTAGTGCACGAGGAAGTCGCCTTCGGCGCGCGCGAGGCCGCAAAATAATTCCGGCAGCCGTCCGCGGCGAAAGTGCTGCGCGGCGAGGAACAGGCCGTCCATGATCTTGAGCGGCGCTTCGACGTGGCCGTAGCGCGAGGCGCCGATCGCGATGATCGCGTTGTCGTGCGGCCATACGGATCCGTTGTGATACGAGAGCGGGTTGTACACCGCCTGGCCGCGCGCGACGGTGCGGATGCCGTAGCCCGAGTACATGCCGCCTGCGAGCAGCGTCTCGATCATGCGCGCGGCGCGATCGGGAGCGACCGCGCCGCACGCGAGCAGGTGGCCCGGGTTCGACGCGATCGTCGGCACGCGGCGGTCGCGACCGTCGAGCGCGAGCGCGTGATAACCGAGATCGTCCATCCAGAACGCGCGGTCGAGCGCTTCGCGCAGCTCGTTCGCGCGATCCTGGAGCGCGGTCGCGCGATCGAAGCGATCGAGCGCGGTGTAGATCGCGGCCATGCCCTCGAGCGCGGCGATCGAATAGCCTTGCACCTCGACGAGCGCGATCGGCGGCGCGGCGATCGTGCCGTCGGGAAACGACACGCCGTCGCGGCTGTCTTTCCAACCTTGGTTCTCGAGACCTTTTTCGTGACGGCGTTGAT
>DATFCW010000262.1:0-10241 GCA_035252665.1 Casimicrobiaceae bacterium
CCGCGATTTCGAGCTCGCGCCCCCGGCGTGGCAGGTGGGAGGAAGCGCGCGCTTTCTCCTCGGCACCGATGCCGTCGGCCGGGACATCCTGTCGCGGCTCATCTACGGCACGCGGCTTTCGCTTGCGATCGGCGCGATCTCCGTCGCGATCTCGCTTTCGATCGGCGCAGTGCTCGGGCTCGTCGCCGGTTATTTTCGCGGCGTAGGCGACACGGCGATCATGCGCCTCACCGACGTGATGCTCGCATTGCCGAGCCTGTTGCTCGCCATTGCGGTCGTCGCGATTCTCGGCCCGGGACTGGTGAACGCGATGTACGCGATCGCGATCGTGCTCGTGCCGCATTACGTGCGTCTCGCGCGTGCCGCGGTGATTGCGCAGGCCGGTCGCGAATACGTGACATCGTCGCGAATCGCCGGCGCTGGTGCGCTGCGATTGATGTTCGCGACGATTCTTCCGAATTGCGTCGCGCCGTTGATCGTGCAGGCGACGCTCGGCTTTTCCAACGCGATCCTCGATGCGGCGGCATTGGGATTCCTCGGTCTCGGCGCGCAGCCGCCAACGCCGGAGTGGGGCGCGATGCTCGCCTCGGCGCTGGAATTCATTCAGCGCGCGCCGTGGGTGGTGACATCGCCGGGACTCGCGATTCTCGTTGCCGTACTGGCGTTCAACCTGACCGGCGATGGCCTGCGCGACGCGCTCGATCCGAAGCTTCGATTCTCGCGAGCATGAGCGAAGACGAAGCCGTCGTCCGCGAACCGCTGGTGGACATCGTGGACCTGCACATCGACTTCGGCACGCCGCCGCGTCCGCTGCCGGCGGTCGAAGGCGTCGATCTATCGATCGGCGATGCCGAGATCGTCGGGCTCGTCGGCGAATCGGGCTCCGGAAAGACAGTGACGGCGCTCGCGTTGCTGGACCTGGTCGATTTTCCCGGTCGCGTTTCGGCGAAGCGAATGGCGTTCGCGGGGCGCGATCTCGTCCCGATGCCGGCCGCCGCGCGCCGCGCATTGGCCGGTCGCGACATCGGCATGATCTTCCAGGACCCGCACGCGAGCCTCGATCCGTGCTACACGGTGGGCTATCAGCTCGACGAAGCGATCCGCATGCACGGCAAGGCGGAAGAGCGCGCCAACGCCGGCGTCCGCCGCGCGCGCGCGTTGGCACTCCTGCGCGATGTCGACGTGCCCGACCCCGACGTTCGCCTTCGCGCGTATCCGCATCAGCTTTCGGGCGGCATGGCGCAGCGGGTGATGATCGCGATCGCGATTGCAGGTCGTCCGCGGCTTCTGATCGCCGACGAGCCGACGACGGCGCTCGACGTCACCGTGCAGGCGCAGGTCCTTGCGCTGCTCACCCGGCTTCGCGATGAGTTGCGCATGGCGATTCTGCTGATCACCCACGATCTCGCGGTCGTCGCCGAGGTGGCGGATCGCGTCGTCGTCATGTATGCCGGGCAGGTCGTCGAAACGGGCAGCATGCCGGCGCTCTTCGACGCGCCGCGCCATCCGTACACGCGCGCGTTGCTCGACGCGCTCGCGATCGACGAGCACGAGCGTTTGCCGATGATCGCGGGTGTCGTGCCCGCGCCGAACGAGCGCCCGCGAGGCTGCCTGTTCGCGCCACGATGCGCGCGCACGGCGCAACGCTGCGAGGACGAGCGGCCCGCGTTGGTTTGCACTGTGCACGGCGCAGCGGTGCGCTGTCACTTCCCGCTCGAAGCGCAATGACCGCGCCCCTGCTCGAAGCGCGCGATCTCGCGCGCCACTATCGCGTCGGCGCGGGCTATTTCGCGAAAGGCGCGCTCGTGCGTGCGCTCGACGGCGTGTCGTTCACGCTCGACGCGGGGCGAACGCTTGGCGTGGTCGGCGAATCCGGATGCGGGAAATCAACGCTCGCGCGCCAGGTGACGATGATCGAAAGGCCGACATGGGGATCGCTGATGTTCGACGGCCGCGATGTCGGGCACGCGGACAAAGGCACGCTTCGGACGCTGCGGCCGCAGGTGCAGATGGTGTTCCAGAATCCGTACGCGTCGCTCGATCCCAGGCGCACGATCGGCGCGATTCTCGCGGAGCCGCTCGCGATCCAGCGTCGCGGCAATGCGCGCGATCGACGCGAAGCAGCGCTCGCGATGCTTGGGAAGGTCGGCCTGCGACCCGAGCACTACCGCCGCTATCCGCACATGTTCTCCGGCGGGCAGCGACAGCGGATCGCGGTGGCGCGCGCGCTGATGCTCGCGCCGCGGCTGATCGTTGCCGACGAGCCGATCGCAGCGCTCGATGTGTCGACGCAGGCACAGGTATTGAACCTGCTGCTCGACATGCAGCAGGCGTTGGGCGTCGCCTATCTTTTCATCGCCCACGATCTCGCCGTCGTGCGACGCATCGCCGACGACGTGCTCGTGATGTACCTCGGCAAGACGGTGGAGCAGGGGCCGGCGCGATCGGTCTTCGCGCAACCTCGCCATCCGTACACGCGCGCGCTGCTCGCGAGCACGCCGAGCTTGCGCAGGCGTCGAATTCACGCAGCAATCGCCGTGCGCGGCGAACGGCCTTCGTCGCTTTCGCGTTCGGCGGGCTGCGCATTTCGATCGCGCTGCGCGCATGCGATCGAGCGCTGCGCCGTCGAAACGCCACCGATGCTGTCGATCGGCGACGTGCGCGTCGCCTGTCATCGCGCTTTGGATCTCGCGTGACTCGATTTGACGCTTACGTTTCTCTTGGGCATGATCGCCGCCCTACATCATGAAAAGCCATCCCGTCGACCACATCCGGCGCTGGTCCGACGATTTCACCCGCATACGCCGCGATCTTCACGCCCATCCCGAGCTCGGCTTCGAGGAGCACCGAACGGCGCGGCTGGTGTGCGACCAGCTCACGGCGCTTGGCATCGCGCATCACGCCGGCATCGGCAAGACCGGCATCGTCGCCGTTATCACGGGCGCGCAGGATACGCGCGGCCGGCGCATCGGGCTTCGCGCCGACATGGATGCGCTCCCGTTGCAGGAAGAGAACGATGTTCCGCATCGCTCGCGCTACGACGGTCGCATGCATGGCTGCGGACACGACGGCCACACCACCATGCTGCTTGCGGCGGCGCGCTATTTGAGCGAGACGCGCAACTTCGACGGCATCGCGTACCTGATCTTCCAGCCGGGCGAGGAAGGTTATGCCGGCGCGAAAGCGATGATCGACGACGGCCTCTTCGACCGCTTTCCCGCCGAACGCGTATTCGCGCTTCACAATTGGCCCGCGTTGCCGCCCGGTCGCTTTGGCATTACGCCGGGGCCAGCCATGGCCGCCGCCGATCGCATCGAGATCATCATCGACGGCCGCGGCGGCCACGGCGCGCATCCCCATATCGCCGTCGATCCTGTGCTCGTCGCCGGTCACATCATCACCGCCGCGCAATCGATCGTGAGCCGCAACGTGAGCCCGCTCGACACGGCGGTCGTGAGCCTGTGCGCGATGCAGGCGGGCAATCCGGCGGCGATGAGCGTCATTCCCGCGCACGCGAAGCTCGTCGGCACCGTTCGCACTTTCCGGCCGAAAACGCAGGACATGATCGAGGCGCGACTTCGCGAGCTCGTCTCGTCCATCGGCGCCGCATTCGGCGCGCATGCGACGCTCAACTACGAGCGCGTCTATCCGCCGACGATCAATCACGAAGCCGACGCGATCTTCGCCGCCGATGTCGCGGAATCGCTCGTCGGTCGCGAGAATGTCGTGCGCAATCTCGATCCGTCGATGGGTGCCGAGGATTTCTCGTTCATGCTGCAGGCGAAGCCGGGCGCGTTCGCGCGCCTCGGCCAGGGCGGCGCCGACACCGGCGGATTCCTGCACAGCAGCCGGTACGATTTCAACGACGCGGTGCTGCCGCTTGGCGCCGGTTACCTCGCGGCACTCGCCGAACAGGCGATGCCGATCGCGGCGTAATCGCTGCCCTCGCGAAAGCGCGTTGGGCGGCCGTACGACTTCGTCGGTCTCGTCGGCGTCGATATCCCCGATGCCTGCCGTTGCTCGGAGTCCACGGAGGTAGTTTGCTCTGCGAGAATGCCCGACATGCTCGACATTGCCGCCTGCTTCGCCGACTCTTACGAGGATGCGCGCGCGAAATTCGTCGCAGCCGCGCAAGCGCGCGGATTCACGCTCGAGCGCCGCGTGCACCCGAACGCCCAAGGCGCGCAAGGCGAGGCGCTGTCGATCGATGCAGCGATCTTCTGTGCTCGAGACGCGTCCTCGCTGTTCGTGTTGCTGTCCGGCGTCCATGGCGTCGAGGGTTTCTGCGGTTCGGGTTGCCAGGTGGCGCTTCTTCACGACGATGCGGTGATCGCGGCGATCGAGCGAAGCGGAGCAGCCGTGCTCTTCGTCCATGCGGTCAATCCGTATGGCTTCTCGCATCTTCGGCGCGTCAACGAGAACAACATCGACCTCAATCGCAATTTTCGCGATTTCGCGAAACCGTTGCCGCGAAACGACGCTTACGCGGCCGTCCATTCGCTCGTCGTGCCGGAGACCTGGCCGCCGACAGCCGACAATTCGGCCGCCATCGGCGCGTACATCGCCCGCCATGGCGCGCTCGCGCTGCAGGCAGCGGTGAGCAGCGGCCAGTGCGACTTTGCCGATGGCCTGTTCTACGCCGGACGCGAAGCCGCGTGGAGCAATGTAGTTCTGCGCGACCTGCTCGAGCGCCATGGGAAGAACCACGCGCGCATAGGCTGGATCGACGTGCACACGGGTCTCGGACCCTGGGGACACGGCGAGAAGATTTTCTGCGGCCCGGACGATCCGCTGATGATCGAGCGTACGCGCGCATGGTTTGGCGCGGACGTCACGAGCTACTACGACGGCTCCTCGACGTCGGCGCTCCTCGATGGGGTGGCATTTCAGGCAGCGCTCGACGCGTGTCCGCATGCGCAATTCACCGGCATCGGGCTCGAGTTCGGCACGCTTTCGTTCGCGCAGGTCTTCGAGGCTTTGCGCGCGGAGCAATGGCTTGTCAATCATCCGCATGTGGACGACGATATTCATCGCGCGATCAAGCGCCGGATGCGTGCGGCGTTCCACGACGAGCGCGGGGTCTGGAAAGGTCTCGTCTACGGACAGGCGCGCGTCGCGGTGTTGCAGGCGCTTCGCGCGTTGCGATCGTAACGGCGTAACGAACCAGCGAAGGGAGCAGCGATGCGAAATGCGAAGTGGTGCGCGGCGGCGATCGTCACGATCGCGATCAGCGCTTGCCAGACCTGGGGACCCACGTGGAGCGAGTTGACCGGCGCGCGCTATACGGTGGTGGATCCCAATCGCGAGGCTGCAATTCTCATTCGCGCCGGCGATCAGACGATCGGGCCGAGCATGCCTTTCAAGCTCGACCCCGGCAAGTACGAGATCCAGGTGCAGTCGCCCGTGCACAATCAATTCCCCGGCTCGATCAAGACGATGTCGCTCAACGTCGAGCCCTGCCGCCGCTACTACATCAACGCGCAATTCAAGGATCGCGTCGGGCCCGATTGGACGCCGGTCATCGACTACGTCGAAAGGATTGCCGGATGTCGCCTGCCGGCGGGTTAACCCCGCTATAATTCGCCGATTTTTTCGCCGTCCGCACGATCGACGCAATCCCGCGGAACGCTTCGTCCCGCCTCTTTCGCAAAGTCCCTTGCGCCTTACCCAGATCAGGCTTTCCGGCTTCAAGTCCTTCGTCGATCCGACGTCGATCGCAACGCCCGGCCAACTCGTCGGCATCGTCGGCCCGAACGGCTGCGGCAAGTCGAACGTGATCGATGCCGTGCGTTGGGTGCTCGGCGAATCGAAGGCATCCGCGCTTCGCGGTGAATCGATGCAGGACGTGATCTTCAACGGCGCGGGCGATCGCAAGCCGGTCGGTCGCGCATCGGTCGAGCTGCACTTCGACAACGATCAGGGGCGCATCGGCGGCCAATGGGGCCAGTACGCGGAGCTTTCGATCAAGCGAATGCTGACGCGCGACGGCGACTCGACGTACTACATCAACAATATTCCGGTGCGCCGGCGGGACATTCACGACCTCTTTCTCGGTACGGGCCTGGGGCCGCGCGCCTACGCGATCATCGAGCAGGGAACGATCTCGCGCGTGATCGAGGCGAAGCCGGAGGAGCTTCGCGTGTTTCTCGAGGAAGCGGCCGGCGTATCGAAGTACAAGGAGCGGCGCCGCGAAACCGAGAGCCGGCTTGCCGATACGCGCGAGAACTTGGCGCGCGTCGAGGACATCCGCCATGAGCTCGCGAATCAGCTCGCGAAGCTCGACGAGCAGGCGAAGGTCGCCGCGCAATACCACGAGTTGGAGGCGCGCCATCGGCAGGCGCAGCACCTGCTGTGGCATGCGAAAGCACAGGAAGCGGCACGCGCCCGTGAGCGTGCGGCCAACGAAATTGCCGAGTTGACGGTCGGTCTCGAAGCGCTGCAGGCGGATGTCCGGCATGCCGAAGCGCGGCTCGTGCAGTTGCGCGACCGGCATTTCGCGGCGGGCGACGCATTGCACGAGCGGCAGGCCGCGTTCTATGCCGCGAATGCCGAGGTGACGCGCCTCGAGCAGCAGCTCGCGTTCGCGCGCGAAAACGAAACGAGGATCAGCGAGCAGGTCGCGCAATCGAGCGAGGCGATCGGCGCGTTGAACGGGCAGCGTGCGGCGCTCGACGCCGAACAGGCAAATGCGGAAACGGCGCTGGCCGACGCGCTGACCGCGCGCGAGCGCACGCTCGCCGAGGAAGCGCAAGCGAACGCGGGACTTCCCGAGCGTGAAGCAGCCGTCGCCGAAGCGACGCGCGTCCTTGCCGATCTCTCGCAGCAGATGGCGATGACCGAGCAGGGGATTCGCGTCGGCGAAGCGCGTCGTGACAGCGCGGCACAGACGCTCGGGCGGATTGCGGAGCGGCGACAAAAGCTTGGGGCCGAGCTCGCGACGCTCGCGGTGAGCGACAGCGATCCCGTGCGCGACGTCGAAGAGCAGCTGGCACAGGAAAGCGCCGAGCTTTCGGGCAAGCAGCAGCTCACGCAGACACTGCACGAGGCGGTGCAGGCCTTGCAGGAGCGGCAGAAGGAAGCGGCAGATACGTCGCAGCGCGAGAGCCATCGGCTTTCCGAACTGACGGCGCGCGCCGACGCGCTCACCGCGCTTCAGGCGAAGATCGGCCACGGCAAGGACATCGACGAGTGGCTCGGGAAGCGAGGACTCGTCGATGCGCCGCGGCTTTGGCAGCAGATCGAGATCGAGCCGGGTTGGGAGGACGCGCTCGAAAGTGTCCTTCGCGAGCGACTCGCGGCGCTCGAGCTCGCGCGCCTCGATGATGCGCTGGCGTGGATCGAAGACGGACCCCCGCCCGCGCGGCTTGCCGCGTACGCGACCGACGCAAGCAACGCCAGCGAAGCGCCGACGGGCGATGCCTTGCTTGCGAAGGTGCGCGCAGGCGATGCGCGGGTTGCGGCGGTCCTCGCGGAAATCCTTCATGGCGTGCGCTGTCAGCCGCATTTGCGTTCGGCGCTCGCGTCGCGGGCGAACCTTCGCCGCGGCGAGACGTTTGTGACCCCGGAAGGACATCGCATCAGCGCGCAGGCGCTCGCGTTCTTCGCGCCCGACAGCGAATTGCACGGCGTGCTCGCGCGGCGCCGCGAGTTGACCGAGCTTGCCTCATCGATCGAAACCGCGCGTGCAGCGGCGCAGGCGGCGAAGCAGGTGCTCGAAAGCATCGAGCGCGATCTCGACTTGCAGCAAACGCGCTGGCACGAGGAGACCGCGGCGCTCGCGTCGCAGCAACGGCGCTGCCATGCGCTCGAACTCGAGCTCGTGCAGTTGCGCCAGGCCGCCGAAGCGGCCGCGCATAGACGCTCGCAGATCACGCAGGAGAGCGACGATCTCGGCACGCAGCATGCGCAAGGCAGCGACGAGCACGCGGCGATCGTGCGCGAAATCGCCGATCGGCAGTCGCAGCTCCACGATCAGATGGGCAAGCGCGAAGCGGCGCGGCACGCGCGAAACGAGGCCGAGGTCGCGCTCGCGCGAAGTCGCGAGCAGTTGCGCCGAGCCGAGCGCGCGGCCCAGGAGGCAGGCTTCGCCGAGCGAAGCTGTCGCGACCGGCTCGCCGATATCGCGAGGCGGCACGAATCGCTCGACGCGCAGATCGCGCAGCAGCAGACGCTTCTCGCGCAACTCACGAGCGAGCGCCAGTCGATCGACTGGACGCCGGTCGAGGAAGCGTTGCAGCGCCAGCTCACCGCGCGCGGCGAAGCGGAGCAGGCGCTCGCCAGCGCACGCGACCAGCAGGAGTCGCTTACGGCCGAGCTTCGCGCCGCCGACGAAGCGCGGCTTTCGGCCGAGCAGAAGCTCGATCCGGCGCGCGCGCGAATTCAGGAAATGCAGCTCAAGGAACAGGCCGCCACGCTATCCGAGCAGCAGTTGGGCGAGCAGTTGGCTGAGGCGAAGGCGGATGTCGCTGCGCTGCCCGAAGCATTGAAGGCGTGGGGAAGCGCGCGTACGTTGCCGGCAGAAATCGAGCGCCTCGCGATCGCGATCGCGGAGCTTGGCGCGGTGAATCTCGCCGCGCTCGACGAGCTTGCGCAGGCGAGCGAGCGCAAGTCGTATCTCGACCGCCAGGCGGCCGACCTGACCGAGGCGATGACGACGCTCGAAGCGGCGATCCGGCAGATCGACCGCGAGTCGCGCGCGCTGCTGCAGCAGACGTTCGATGCGGTGAGCGCCAATTTTGCGAAACTTTTTCCCGTGCTCTTCGGCGGCGGCCAGGCGCGTCTGCTGCTCACCGGGGAGGAGATCCTCGATTCCGGTGTGTCGGTGATCGCGCATCCGCCGGGCAAGCGCAATTCCACGATCCATCAACTCTCGGGCGGTGAGAAGGCGCTGACGGCGATCTCGCTCGTCTTCGCGCTGTTCCAGTTGAATCCCGCGCCGTTCTGTTTGATGGACGAGGTCGATGCACCGCTCGACGAATCGAACACGCACCGCTTCTGCCAGATGGTGAAGGAGATGTCGGGCGAGTCGCAGTTCCTGTTCATCTCCCACAACAAGATCACGATGGAGATGGCGAACCAGTTGATCGGCATCACGATGCCCGATCCCGGCATCTCGCGCGTCGTCAGCGTCGATATCGCCGAAGCGCTCGAGCTCGCGAACGAGCCGCAGCTTGCGACGTAGGTTCGCGCGCTATACTGGAAAACGAGGGTCAGAGACGACTTTCACGGATACGATTTCGACACGACGAAAAGTGGGCGAAAGTCGTCTCTGACCCTACTTTTCCTCGCGAATCGTCGCGCCGGTTCGGGAAATTCACCTCTGGCACCAATTTCGAAATACATCTCTGGCACTGATTTCGGATGAGCTCGCTCCAGCTCGGCCTCATCGTCGCCGGCGTCCTGCTCGTCGTCGCGGTGCTTGTCTACAACTTCTGGCAGGAACGGCGGATTGCGCGGCGCATGGCGGATGCGCGAAGCGCCGCCGCGCGCTCCGATGTGGAAGCGTCGCGCCGCAGCGCGGAGCGGGTCGAGCCGACGCTCGGATCGGCGCGTTCGGTGCCGGCAAGCACTGCATCGCAGCCCGCATCGATACCAGCGTCCGCCGAGTCGACGTTCGAGCTGCCGGTCGACGTGATCGCTCCGTCGTCCGGGGCGAATGGGGTCGAAGATGTTTCGGGCGAGCCGGTTGCCGACGCGCACAGTGAACCGATTGCCGCGCGCGCATTCGCCGCAGCTGGAACGACCGCGCGGAGCGCCGCGCAGGCGAACGACGCGGCGCGCAATGCGCCGCAAGCCGATCACGAGATCGAGTGCCTGATTCCGCTATCACCGGCGGCGCCGGTCCCCGCAGGCGCGCTCGCAGCAGGTCTCCACGCAAGGATCGGGAAACCGGTGCGCTGGTTCGGCCGCACCGACGCGCGCTCCGATTGGCAGTTGCTCTCGAGCAACACGCCGGGCCGTTTTGCGGACATCGTCGCCTGCATGCTGCTTGCCGATCGCAACGGCGCAGCCTCGCGCGCGCAGCTCGAGCAATTCGCGCAGATCGTCGCCGACGTCGCGACGAGCATCGCTGCGACGTCCACGCCGCCAGACCTTGCGCACGAGGCGGCGCGCGCGGAGTCGCTCGATCGGTTGTGTGCCGAGCTCGACGTGCAGATCGGGCTCACCGTGCAGATGCCCGAGCCCGCCTCGATTGCCGGCACGCGGCTTCGCGGCGTGGCGGAAGCGGCCGGCTTCCACCT
>DATFCW010000263.1:0-17153 GCA_035252665.1 Casimicrobiaceae bacterium
GACGATATCGTATCGATCATCACATCATATTTGACTTATGCCGGAGCCGGCGTAGCTTTTGGCATGGCGAGCGCAACGCTCGACATTCCGAAGAGGAGGAACCGGTAATGGAGAAAGTGCAAGCGCCCGTTGCCGACGAAGCTGCCGTCCGATACGTGGCCGTGGCCAGCATGCTGGGCACGATCCTCGAGTGGTACGACTTCTTCCTGTACGGATTCACCGCCGCGCTCGTCTTCGGCAAGCTGTTCTTTCCCACCTATTCGACGCTTGCCGGAACGCTTGCGTCCTTCGGCACGCTCGCGCTCGGTTTCGTCGCGCGCCCGCTCGGCGGCGTGCTGTTCGGCCACTTCGGCGACCGCATCGGGCGCAAGACGATGCTCATCATCACGATCTCGCTGATGGGCGGCGCATCGTTCGCGATCGGGCTGCTTCCCGGTTTCGACGCGATCGGCGTCACTGCGCCGATCGTGCTCACGATCCTGCGATTCGTCCAAGGCATCGGCCTTGGCGGCGAATGGGGCGGCGCCGTGCTGCTCGCCATCGAGCACGCACCGCGTCAGCGCCAGGGTCTCTACGGAAGCATCGTGCAACTCGGCGCGGGCATCGGCCTCGCGCTCGCGACCGCGATCCTGTTCGGTGGCTCGCTGCTGCTCAACCAGGAAGCATTTCTCGGCTGGGGTTGGCGCATTCCGTTCCTCGCGAGCATTCTGCTGCTCGCCATCGGCCTCTACATCCGCTTCCGCATCGAGGAAACGCCGGCCTTCAGGAGGATGCGCCAGGCCGGCGACGTCGTGCGATTTCCCGTCGTCGACGTGATTCGCCAATATCCGAAGGAAATCGCCTGCACGACCGCGCTGTATCTCGGCGGAATCACCGTTCCGTTCTACACGGTCTGGGTGTTCCTGACGTACTACGCAACCGCGGTCTTGCACGTCGGCAGAACGTCGGTCCTGCTCGGCATCGTCGTCACCAACGTCCTGCTGCTGGGCGCGACGCTCGGCGGTGGCGTGCTCGCCGATCGCGCCGGGCGGCGCCTGCCTTACACGGCTGGCGTCGTTCTGCTCGCCGTCTTTGCCTTTCCATTCTTTCGTGTCGCCGATCTCGCCGAGCCAGGCTGGATTTGGCTCGCAATGCTGATGTTCGGTGCGCCGCAATGGCTCGTGTGGGGAGCGTTGCCAGCATTGTTTTCGGAATATTTTCCGACCAACGTTCGCTATACGGGAATCTCGCTCGGCAGTCAGCTCGCCACGATCATCGGCGGCTTCGTGCCGATGTTCGCCACGGCGGTCCTTCCCAGGGCGGGTACGTGGCCTGTGTCCGTGCTCGTCGTCGTGTGCGAGTTGCTCGCGCTGGCCGCGCTTTTGAGCGGAACCAGGATCCGCAGCACGGCGCTGGGCCTGGAATCCGCCTGAGACAAGTCGCCCACTGGATCGCCAAGCGCCGTTGAAGCGAAAGCGCAATACAGGAGAAATCGATGCCGATCATCCGAGTCGACGTTCCCGAAGGACAATCGCGCGAGAAGCTCCTCGAGCTTCGACGTCGCGTCCGCGACGCCGTTGCCCGCACATGGGCGAAGGAGCACATCTACGTCGCGATGCGCGAAATGATCGTCGATCCCGGCGAATGCACGATTGTCGTCACCGTCGATCTGCGGGCAGGCCGAGGGTACGAGGAACAACGCGCTGCCGCGCTCTATCGCGAGATCGTCCACGCGTTGCGTCAGGGCATGAAGGTGGACGAAAACCGTTTCGTGCTGCTGATCCGGGAGTTTCCGGAAAGGTGCTTCGTCGTGAGCGGAGGTCAGCGCCTTCCGCCACTCGAGCAGATAACGCCCGAGCTCGCCGAAGCGGTCGTCCGATCGGCTTGAGAGGAGCCGCCCGATCCTTGTGGTGGGCGCGAATGCGAGCGAACGCTACTGCCGGGCAGCACGCGCCCGATTCTCGCGACGTGCCCAGTCGCGCATCACGCGCGCGTAGATCTCGACCGCCTCGCCGATCCGCACGATGCTGCACCACTCGTCGGTCTGGTGGGCCTGCGAAGGCTCGCCGGGCCCGAGAATGACCGTGCTCGGGCCACCCATCGCCGGCGTCAACAGGGAAGCGTCGCTGAAGAACGTCGCAGCGCCGGGCGCGCTCGCGCTACCCGTTATCTCACGGACGATGCCGACGACCGATTGCACCCATTCAATATCGGGCGATGTCCATACGCCCGGAACGTCTAGAAACGCCTCGATGCGTGCGTCGTCGCCGACGCGTTGCTGCAACGTTTCGCGCAGCGAAGCGTGATCGACAGACGGAATCGTGCGCACGTCGATGCCTATCTCGGCGCGGTCCGGCACCGAATTGATGTTGACGCCGGCGCGCATCGTGTTGACCGAAAGCGTCGGACGGCCGAGCACCGCGTGCGGCGCGGCGTCGAACGCGAACGTCCGCAGCCGCTCGACGACGCGCGCGGCCTTGTAGATCGCGTTGTCGCCGCGCTCGGGCATGGAGCCATGCGCGGCGATGCCGGTCGCCGTCGCGGTGAGCCAGAGCGCGCCCTTGTGGCCGACGCATACGGCGTTGGCGGTCGGTTCGCCGACGACGATCGCGGCTGCCTGCCCAAGCTTTCCTTCTTCCACGAGCTTGGCGGCGCCGGTGCAGCCTGTTTCTTCACCCGCGGTGATGACGAGCATCAGATTCGGACACCCCGGACCTCGCGCAAGCGAAAGTGCTGCGTACACGAACGCCGCGACGCCGCTCTTCATGTCGCTCGAACCTCGACCGTAAAGGCGCCCGTTGTCGCATTGCGCAGCGAACGGCTCGCGACTCCACGCGCGCGTGCCAAGCGGTACGACGTCGACGTGACCTGTGAAAACGAGTGGCGCGGCGCCATTGCGTTGCTTCGACGTCGCGATCAGGTTAGCGCGATCGACATCGAGCTCGCGCAGCGAGACGTCGAACCCGCCTTCTTCCAGAATGCCCGCGAGGAATTCGATGCAGCCGCGCTCGCGACCGGGCGGATTGACGGTGTCGAACGCAACGAGCTTGCGCGTGAGCTCGACCGGATCATCGATGATGGTCTTCACGAACGCCTCCTCGGTTGCTGCGTCGCGCATTGTCGCATCTTATTCGCGCACGCCGCCACAATCAAAGATCGAGCACCAGACGCTTTGAACGCGCGCGCGAACAGCAGATCATCATCGACTTGTTCTCGTCGCGCTCCTTCGCCGAGAGCAGCAGATCGCGATGATCGGCCTCGCCCGCGAGGAGCTTCGTCTCGCATGTTCCGCACACGCCCTCCTCGCAAGAGCTCGGCACGTCGATGCCGGCCTCGCGGACGACATCGAGGATCGTTCGATCGGCGGGCACGGTGACGACAATTCGCGAGCGCGCGAGCTCCACCTCGAACGATCGGTCCTGCGCATGATCGATGGCGGGCGCCGCGAACCATTCGAAATGCACGCGCGCCTCGTCCCAGCCCGCCGTCGCGGTCTTGACGGCGCTCATCAGTCCGACCGGTCCGCAGCAGTAGACGTGCACGTCATCCGACTGATCGGCAAGCAGCCGCCCGATGTCGAGCACCGGTGCTTCGCTCAAGTGCGCGTTGATGCGCTGCGGCGCGAGCGCTGCGAGTTCGCGCAGGAACGCCGCGTGCGCGGCCGAGCGCGCGCAGTAGTGAAGCGTCCAGTCGCGTCGCTCGCGTTCGAGTTCCTGCGCCATCGCATAGATCGGCGTGATGCCGATGCCGCCCGCGATCAGCAAATTGGACCGCGCCTCCTGCGCAAGCGGGAAGTAATTCTTCGGTGCGCCGATCGCGAGAAAGGTATCGACCTCGGCGTCCTCGTGCATGCTGATCGAGCCGCCACGACCATCCGATTCCTTCTTGACCGCGATGCGGTAACGATCGTGCGCGTCGATGTCGCCGCAAAGCGAATACTGGCGCACGACACCGCTCGGCACGTGCACGTCGATGTGCGCGCCTGCGGCATAGGGCGTAAGTGGTCGGCCGTCGGCCGCTGCGAGCTCGTACGCGCGGATGTCGACGGCGATATCCCGGACCCCGACAACGCGAACGCGCCGGAGCTCGTCGACGCTCACGTCAATTGGTCCTCAGTACTGCCGCTCGAGATCGACGACGTTCGTGAGCGGCTCGCCGGCGAAGTGCCGGCGCAGATTGTCGAAGAACAGGTCGAGCGTGCGCGGAACGTACGCGTCGATGTCGTCGGAGAGCACGTGCGGCGTGATGATGAGGTTTGGCGTATCCCAATAGGGCCAATCGGCGGGCGGCGGCTCGGGATACGCGACGTCGATCAGCGCGCCGCCGAGCTGTCCAGAACGCAGCGCGGCGTCGAGCGCCGCGGGATCGACGAGGCCGCCACGCGACATGTTGATGAACCGCGCGCCGCGGCGCATCAGCGCGAATTCGCGCTCGGCAAAAAAGAACCGGGTCGTCGGCGTGAGCGCCGTCGTCAGCATTACGAAATCGGCGCGCGGGAGAAGCGGATGAAGCGCGTCGGGGGCGTGCATTTCGTCGACGGCCGGATGCGTGCCTCCGCTTCGCCTTATGCCGAGCACCTGCATTCCGAACGACTTCGCGTGCTCGGCAGCACCTCCCCCAATGCGGCCGACACCGACGATCAGCAGCGCCTTGCCGGCGAGCGAATCGGTGAAGATGCGGTTCCAGGTGCGCCGCGCTCGGCTTTCGATCAGCTCCGGCATGCGCGCGTTCAGCATCAGGAGCGCCATAAGCGCGGATTGCGCGGCCTTCGGAACGTGCGCGCCACTGTTGGTCAGCACCGTCACGCCGCGCGGGACCCAGTCGAGCGGCAGCAAATAGTCGACGCCGGCGCCGAGAATCTGCAGCAAAGAGAGCCGAGGTGCGTCGTTCGCGAGCGTCGCGTGCGGAAAGCGGTACGTGATCATCGCATCGGCGACGCGCGCATGCTCGGCGTAGTTCTCCTGGTCGAATCCCCAGGTGGTGCGAATGCGCGAAGCAACGTCCGGATGCCGCGCGAGCGCGTTTTCGTACTGATCGGGTCGCACGATGAACACCGGCATCAGCGAACGCGAGTTCTCGACGTGCACGTGGAACGGTCGTCCGGAATCCGGCGAACGGGACGGCGGTGATTGCGCGATCATGTCTGTTCGTTACGCCGTCGCGGCCGTTGCTTCCGCGGTCTGCGCCGGCTCTCCTTCGCGCAATGCGCGCGAGCGCGGGTCGTCGGGGCCGACGACGCGATCGAGCACGCGATTGGCAATCCGGTGCACGACGTATTCCTCGAGCGAATAGCGACCGGGACGATACGCGCCCGAGGCCATTCCCTTCTGCACGTTGGGATTGATGCCGAGATCCTCGCGCACGATCGCCGAATACTTCTCGTAGTACGCAGGCCCGACGATCTCCCCGAAATCGGAGCGTTCGACGGTGCTCTTCGGAAACGCCCAGTTCTCGTAGAGCCGCAGCCTCTCCGGTCCCTCCGGCAGGTACTGGCGAAACTTCATGTACGACGACGTCAGGATGATCTGCACGCTGGGCTGAATCCACACGTGGTAGAGGCCGGCCGCCTTCTTCGGATCGAGACCGGGAATCTCGGGCAGGCCCGAATAAGCGACGATGCTGCGCTTGCTGAACATCGCCTCCCAGGGCCCGCGCGTGCGCCTGAACTGCCAGTTCTGCGGCTTCGCGGGATCCATGTGCTTGCGATGGATCGTCATCGCGTGGTAGTTCTCGAACGCGTTCTCGAGCCAGACCTTCCAGTTGCAATCGACGACATACTCGTCGCGATGCGTGAAGCGCATGTTCTCGAGATCGTAGTCGGCGAGAAACGCCGGCAGGTCGCCGAGCCATTGCTGCAGCGGCTCGGCATCGGCGTTGAACGTGACGAAGACGAAGCCGCCCCACTGCGCGCTCTTCACGGGCGTAAGGCCATAGTCGCGCGGCGAGAAACCCTCCGCGCCGGCCATTGGCGGCGGCGATCCGGGCGTGCTCGCGAGCGCGCCCGACAGCGCGTACGTCCAGCTGTGGTACGGACACACGAACGCACGGCAATGTCCGGCGCCGCCTTGCGCGATGACGGCGCCGCGGTGGCGGCATAGCGCCGAATGCACGCGAACGTCGCCGATCTCGTCGCGCACGACGATCAGCGGATGGCGCAGAAGCTCGATGGTGAAGTAGTCGCCAGGCTGGGGAATCTGATCGGTGCGGCCGACGCACAGCCAATCGCGGCGAAACAGCGTGTCGATTTCCCGCTCGTACCACTCGTTCGACACGTAGCACCAGCCGGGAAGCGGTGACGCGCGGTGCAGCGGCAAGCGCGTGGCGGCGTAGTGCTCGGGCGAAAAGATCGAGCTCATTCGTTATCTCCGGACAACTAGTCGACTAGTTGACATGTTAGCGGACCGCGACTCGGCAGTAAAGCGCGCATCCCGGCGCGTAAAGCGAGCCACTCAACCCCGCGCCCGCTGCGTCGCCGCGCCGTCGCGACACGCCCCGGTGCGTCGCGGGCGCTTCGCGCGCGACTTGGCGTCGGCAACGATCTCCTCCTCTGCGGACCAGTGCGGGCGCGTCTGCGCCGAAAAATCCGCGGCATTCGCGATGTGCTCGCGCATCCGCGACGCGGCCTCCTCCGCGTCGTGCGTCTCGAGCGCGCTGACGATGCGCTTGAGCTCGGAAAAGCCCGAGCGGATTCGGGTGGCCGATGGACGCGTCGTGCTCTTGAGCCACTGAACCTTGTCGAGCAGGTTCGCGAGGATGTCGGCGATCAGCGCGTTGCCTGCCGCGCGGTAGATCGCCATGTGAACGATCGAGTCGAGCTCGTTGAAGTCGTCGAATGCGCGCTCGCTCAACTGCGCGACCCCGCGCGGGCAGAACGATACGAGCGCGCGTCGGAGCGTGCGAAGGTCGTCTTCGCCGATCGATTTCGCCGCGAGCCTCGTCGCATGCGTCTCGAGCAGAAGGCGCAAGTCGACGAGATCGGCGATCTCCCTGTCGCTCAACGACTTGATGTACGTGCCGCTTTGCGGGCTGATCGCGATCCAGCCATCGCTCTTGAGCTTGACCAGCGCGGTACGGATCGGCGAGCGGCCCAGGCCGAGCTCCTTCGCGAGTTGCGCTTCCGACAGCCGCTCGCCCGGCGCATAGCGGAAATCGAGGATGCGCTTCTTGATGGCCGCGTACGCATGCATGGCCATGCTCGAATCGACGCTCCTGCGATGGAAATCGCGATCCATGTCGTCAGAAGGACGCAAGCGACGCGTTCGAAAGGTCGGTGATCAGCATGTGCCCAGGCTTGTGCGTGATCGCAAGCGGCGGCCGCGCGGCCATGATCGTCGAATGCGGCGTGACGCCGCACGCCCAGAACACCGCCAGCTCGTCGGGCGCAACGTCGGTCGTGCCGATGCCGAGATAAGGCTTGTCGAGGCGCTCGATGCCGATCGCCGACGGCAATCCCAGATGGACCGGCGCACCGTGCACGCGCGGGAAGCGCGACGTCACCTGGATCGCGCGAATCGCGTCGGCAGGCTTCAGCGGCCGCATCGACACGATCAGCTTGCCGTGGAAGCGTCCCGCCCGCTCGGTGTCGACATTCGTGACGTACATCGACACGCTCTCGCCGCGCTCGATGTGCTTTAGCGGTATGCCGGCCTCGAGCAACGCCCACTCGAACGAGAACGAGCAGCCGAGCGCGAAAGTCACTAGATCGTCACGCCACAGGCCGGAAATGTCGGAGATTTCGTCGACGAGCTCGCCATCGCGGAAGATGCAGTACGCGGGCACGTCGCTTCGGATGTCGATGTCTTCTCCAAGCCCGGGCAGCCGCGGGTCGCCCACGTCCGACACGGCAAGCAACGGGCACGGCCTGGGATTGCGCTGGCAGTAGAGCAGGAAATCGTCGGCCCACGCCTTGGGCAGAATGCACACGTTCGCCTGCACGAAGCTGTCCGCAAGCCCCGCGGTATGGCGACGGTGATCGCCTGCGCGAATGCGTTGTCGCAGCGACCGCGTCGGCGATTCGCCATGCGCACGCGAGCGCATCGAGTCGGGTGACGTCATTCCCGCGTCCTCGCTTGTGCGACTTTCGACGCATCTCGTTGCGCCGCCCGCTCGGGAAAGTCGAGCCCGTGCAATCCGGCGTATTGCGCGACCCGCGCCGGCGACCAGCCGGCGAGAAGCTGCGGCGCGACCTCGTAGATCTCGATTGCGAGCGGCCGGCACGTGGTCGCCGGATCACCGGCGTTCGGTCCCCACATCGGCACAGACAGATCGCCATGCGGGCACGCCGAGATCGCGCACAACAAGTCGATCTCGGCGAGGAATTCGAAGTAATCGCCCCTTTTCGCCGGCGACGCTTTCGCGAAGTAGCGGCCATCGCGCGTGAGGCCCGTCACCTGGAACATGTTGAGGTTGTCGTGAATGTCGTACTCCGTCAGGCCGTACGGCAGCACGGCGCGCGTCAGGTTCGAATGGCAGCACAGATCGAACGATTCACCGTTCAGCAACTCGTGCACGTACGGATCGCAGCGCGTGCCGAGGAGGTCATGGCATCCCGCGCCGTCCGCGTCGATGCCATAGCGGACCGACTCGTCGAGCACCGTCGCGATCGGTCGAAGAAACGGCAGGCAAGACCAGAAGCGGTCGAAGCGCGTCATGTGCGCCGAGTGAAGCTGTTTCGTGCGTCCCGACCAGAAGCGCTCGCGCGGATCGTGCAGGTTCCACAGATCGAGATCGGCCACCTGCGGTCCTTCGGGCAGCGACACGCGGCAGATGTCACCGGCCCGAACCTTCCAGGCATAACCGGACCGCTTCGGAACAACGAACCGTTCGCGCAGCGTGCGAAGCTCGACGCGATCCGCAAGCGGCCCGTAGACCGCGCGATCGACGTAGAGCGGCATGCCGGGCTTCGCCTGATACAGCGGCGCGGGTTCCGGGTGCGATTGGTGCGTCTCGCTCATCGGGCCTCCCCGCGTGTCATCAGCTCGAACAGCGGCGCGAGATCGTTGATGTCGTCGACGCGCATCACTTCGTCGCGAACCCGCGCGACGAACTCGCGATCGAGCGCGAGGCCAGCCAGATGCTCGAACTTCTCGATCAGCTCGCGCTCCGACATCGGCGTGCGCGGATCGCCCTTCGGCATGTCGATCTGACTGCGCAGCACGTCGCCATTTCGCAATCGGATCTCGATGCGCGTCGGCGTCACCTCCGGATAGCGCGCGTCGATCTCGGCATCGGCGTGAACGCGTACGCGACGGGCAAGATCGAGGATCACGGCGTCGTGGATGCGCGCCGCAGTGAATTGCCGTGTCGAAAGCGATCGATCGACGATCGCCGCCGCCGCGACGTAGGGAATGCTGAATTGTGCCGCGATCATCGAGCTGTCGCGATCGGTGTAGCGATCGAGCAGCGACGCCGACAGCGTGTACGTGTAAACGTCGATGTGTTCGATATCGCGCGGGGCGAGCGCGCGTTCGCGGACGATGCGGAGCGCCGCTTCCGCCGTGCCATGCGCGTGCCGGCACGCGGGATACGCCTTGAAGTAGACGTCGCGGACCGTGTAGTGCTCGCCGAGCCGATCGACGATGCGTTCGAAGCGAACGTCGCCGGTCGTGATTTCGAGAAAGCCGCGTCCACGCCTGGGCGTGCCTTCGATCGGGCATCCGGCGAAGCCCTGCTCGGCCAGGAGCGCCGCTTCGACGCCGAGCTTCGCCGCATAGCCCGAGTGAAGCGGCTTTGCCGTGTAGCCGCACCACAGATTCTCGGCAGTCGAGATCGGCAGGATGAACCCGGCGACGCCGAGCGCATCGGCGGTTCGTCGTTCGTCGAAGCCCATCAACCGGCTTGCGGTCGCAGCGCTTCCGCAGGTGCCGGCCGTGCCGGTCGGCAGGAAGCCCGCTGCGAGATGACGCGGATGCACGGCGAACGCGAGCCGGTTCGTCACCTCGTATCCGGCGACGATCGCCTCGAGGAGCGACTTGCCGCTTGCGCCCTTCCATTGCGCGACCGCGAGCGCCGCGGGAATCACGACGCACGGGTGATCGTTGCCGAAGCGCCATCCATCCTGCAGCTCGAAAATTTCCGAGAACGTGCCGTTCACCAGCGCCGCGACGGGTGGGGAGACGCGCAACGATGTTCCCAGCACCGATGCAACGGGCTGCGTTTCGAAGCATGCCGCCGCGCGCAATGCATTCATGCCGAGCGGCGTCGTGGCAGCGGCGAGCATGGTTCCAACGCTGTCGAGAAGGCAGAGCTTCGTCTTGTCGACGACGTCGCGCGGGATTGCTCCGAAGTCGAGCTCCGCACAGAAACGCGCGAGACGTTCGGTGACGGGAAGACGCTCCTCACCCCAGCCCTCTTCCCGCTCGCGGAAAAAGGGAGCTGACCGCGCATGAACCGTTTGCAATTCAGCGCTCATCAACCGTTCTCGCCTTCGTCGCGCGCAGTCTCGCGTTCCGGCACGAGCCATGTCGCCTCGGAATCCCATCCAATGTCGATGCGCTGCCCTGGCTCGAGCCGCGCGCTCTCGCCGCTGTTCTGAAGCTTCGCTGTCAGTGTCTGTCCACTCGCGAGCGTCACCAGCACGCGCGAGACGTCACCGACATAGATCATGCGATCGACCACGCCCTGCAGATGGTTCGCGCAGCGCGCGGCGCGCAGACCGATATGCAGGCATTCGGGACGCACGACGAGATACGCCGTCTCGCCGGTTTTCCATGCGCGCTTCGTGGTCGCCTGCACCTTCTTGCCCGATGCGATCGCGATCGTCGGCAACGTACCGTCAGCGACGACCCGTCCTTCGATCAGATTGGTCTCGCCGACGAAATCGGCGACGAAGCGATTCGCCGGCCGCTGATAGAGCTCGTCGGGACGGCCGATCTGCTGGATCGCGCCGTCAGCCATCACGACCACGCGGTGCGACATCACGAGCGCCTCTTCCTGGTCGTGCGTGACGTAGATCACCGTGACGCCCAGGCGATCCTGAATGCGCAGAAGCTCGATTTGCATGTGCTCGCGAAGCTTCTTGTCGAGCGCGCCAAGCGGCTCGTCCATGAGAAGCAGCGGCGGTCCGAACACGATGGCGCGCGCAAGCGCGACGCGCTGCTGCTGGCCGCCGGAGAGCTGAGCCGGAAAGCGATCGCGAAAATCGGCGAGCTTGACGACGTCGAGCGCTTGCATCGTGCGCTCGCGTATTTCCGAAGAGGCGCACTTTCTAACTTCGAGCGGGAATGCGACGTTGCGAAATACCGTCAAATGGGGAAAGAGCGCGTAATTCTGGAACACCATGCCGATGTTGCGCCGATGCGGCGGCTCGTCGGTGACATCGCGTCCGTCGACCTCGATGCGTCCGCTCGATGGATCGACGAATCCAGCGATCATCATCAGCGTCGTCGTCTTGCCCGAGCCGCTTGGCCCGAGCAGCGTGACGAATTCGCCCTGCCGCACGTCGAGCGACATGCGCCTCACCGCGTCGAACGTTCCGTATCGCTTGCACAATGCGTCGAGCCGCAGACCGATCGAACGCGCGCTCGCCTCGCTCGGCATCTCGCGCGCCGGCGACGATGGAAGCGGCGCCGCGGTCGCTTCGATCGCCCGCTGCGGCTCGACGACCCTCATTTGCCGATCGCCCACTGATCCCAGCGCTTCTGCACCGCGTCGCGATTCGCGGCCCACCATTCGTCGTTGTAGAAAAACTGCTTCGACAGATTTTCGGGGGAGCTAGGGAGTATGCGGGCGCGGTCTTTCGACAGAATCTCGAACGCGCGCGAGTTGGCCGGCCCCATCAGCGTATAAGTCGAAAAGCCTGCCTGCGCGACCGGGCCGGTGGCGAATGCGATCAGCTTCATCGCGTTGTCGTAGTTCTTCGCGCCCTTCAGGATGCACCAGTAGTTGTTCTGCACCTCGGCCTGATTCCATTCGTACGCGACCGGCGCGCCGCTCGCGATCAGGTCGCCGATCCGGTTGATGTAGGCGCTGCCGACGCTGATCTGTCCATCGGTCAGCATCTGCGGCGACATCGCGCCGGTCGTCCAGAACTTGGCGACGCTCGGGCGAATCCGATCGAGGCTCTTGAACGCGCGGTCGACGTCGAGCGGGTAGAGCTTGTCGACGGCGACGCCGTCGGCGAGCAATGCAAATTCGAGATCGGGCGTCAAGCTTCCCGAGAATGCGCCGAGGCTGCGTTGGCCCGGAAACTTCTTGACGTCCCACACCTCGGCCCACGTTGTGGGGTGGTTCGACGTCGGGATCGTCTTGGTGTTGTAGCTGATGCCGCGGCTGAAGAAGATGTTCGGCACGCCGTACGGATCGATCATTCCGTTCGGGATGCCGGCGATATCGCGCTTGTCGATGCGGTCGTAGTCGATCTTCTCGATGTAGCCCTGCTTGACGAGCGCGAGCATCGCGCCCTTCGACATCACGATTGCGTCCCACTGGACGTTGCCGGTGCGTTCCTGCGCGACGATCTGCGACGGACCCGTGTACGCGATGATCTGCACATGGATGCCGCTCTCCTTCTCGAACGGCTGGAACACGCCCTTGTTCTGTGCGTCCTCGAAGCTGCCACCGAGCGAGGCGACGCGCACTTCGCCGGTTCCCTTGATCGATGGCTGAGCGTGCACGATTGCCGGTGCAGCGAGCGCGCATGCGCCGGCGGCGAGCGTCTTCAATGCGTCGCGACGTGAAATGCCTGTATCCATGCTCTCCTCCTCATGATCGGGCTCTTAGCGCAAGGCATGCCCGGTAGTGGACTCCGAACGTCGGCGCATCACTTCGAGCGCCGTGAAAAGCACGACGGTCACCGCGATGACGACCGTCGAGGCCGCGGCGATCACGGGCGTGATCTCGAGCCACACGCCCTCCCAGATCTTCTTCGGCAGCGTCACCGCGTTCGTGCCCGAAAGGAAGATCGCCACGACCACCTCGTCGAACGACGCGAGGAATGCGAGCAGCGCACCGGTCGCGATGCCGGGTGCGACGAGCGGCAACGTTACGCGCCGAAGCGCCGTCCACGGCGCGGCGCCGAGGCTCATCGCCGCGCGCTCGACCGCCATGTCGAAGCCGCGAAGCGATGCCGCGACGACCACGACGACGAGCGGCAGCCCGAGCACCGTATGCGCGAGCACGAGCCCAGCGAAGCTGTCGATCAGATGCAGCGGCGCGAACAGGAAATAGAGCGCGATCGCAGTGATGATCGACGGCACGATCAGCGGCGACAGCAACGCGCCGTAGATCGCCTTCTTCATCGGAAAATCGGAGCGGATCAGGCCGAACGCTGCCGCGGTGCCGATCGCGGTAGCGAAGGCGCTCGCGACAACGGCCACTTCGGCGGAGAGGATCGTTGCCTGAACCCAGCCATGACCGCCGAGATACTCGTTGTACCAGCGCAGCGAGAGGCTCTTCGGCGGAAATTGCAGGAAATTTGCCGCGCTGAACGAGATCGGGATCACGACGAAGATCGGGAAGACGAGAAAGAACAGCACGAGACCTGCAATGATCCAGACGACGAGCGGCACGCGATACGTGCGCACGTCGTTGCGCGGCCGTCGCGCAGGTTGGCGAGGCGCTGCTGAAAACGTGCGATTGGCGACTGGGCTCACGGCGAACGATGAGCGCGAAGGGCCGCCCCGAGCGCGAATTCCGCCCCCCCGGGGGCAGCGAAGCGACGGAGTCGCGAGCGTGGCAGGGTCATACGAGCCGTACCCCACCCGACGCCATCCGGCTTCCCGCCGCCTTGACGACGAGCAGCGCGAGCGCGAGCGTCGCCATCGTTGCGACGAGGAGCACGACGCCGATCGCCGCCGCCAGTCCCCAGTTGAGCGCCACGCCGACCTGGTTCTCGATCAGCATCGACACCGTCATGTTCTCCAGCGCGCCGAGCAGCGCTGGTGTGATGAAGAAACCGAGCGAAATGATGAACACGAGACATGTTCCCGCCGCGACGCCGGGAAGGCTCAATGGCGCGAACACGCGGATGAACGCCTGCCAGCGCGTGGCGCCGAGTCCTTCCGCGGCATGCACGAGGCGGATGTCGATGTTCTGCATTGCATTGACGATCGGCAGGATCATGAGCGGCAGCAGCACGTGCACCATGCCGATATAGACGCCCAGCAAATTGTTGATGAGCCGATAGGGTCCGAGGCCGACCAGCGAGAGGAAATTGTTCACCATGCCGTGCGCGCCGAGGAGCACCATCCACGCGTAGGTACGCACCATGAGGCTCGTGAGATACGGAAGCATCACGGGAATCAGGAACAACCGCCGCGTCGAAGGCGATGTCGAGTTGATCGCGTACGCGACCGGATAGCCGAGCAAAAGGCACAGCATCGACACGTTGAATGCGAGCGCGACGGTGTTGAACATCACGCGCAGATAGGTGCGGCTGCCGAGGAAGTCGGCGTAGTGCGCGAGCGTGAAGCCCGGATCGAACAGGCTAAGCCATAGCATGCGCGCGAGCGGCAGCGCGAAGAGCAGCATGACGACCGCGAGCGCCGGAACGAGCAGCCAGCGCGAGTTCTGCAGGCTTTGTCGGCGCCGGCGCGTCGCTGCGAGCATGCCCTTCGGCGAGGCGGCGCGAACGTCGGGCACGCGCGCGATCGCGCTGCGCTCGGGTCGCGCGAGGGTTAGTGACATGCAGCTTGAGTCTTCGAATCGTACCGGCAGGGAAGCCGATCGAACGATCGTAGTGACTACTGCCATGCTAGTCAACTAGTATTCGATCTTCCACCACAAGGTCATCAACGATGAACTCGAAGCGCATTGCCTGGCTCGCGAGCACCGCTCCATCCGCACGCCGATTCCCGAATGCAATAGTTGTCGGCGACACGATCTACGTCGGAAGCGAGCAGCTCGGCACGGCGATTCCCGCTGCACCGCCCGACATCGAGACACAGACGCACGAGGCGTTCTCGACGTTCGTCGCGCTGCTCGAGGAGGTCGGCACGAGCATGGCCGATCTCGTGAAGCTGCACACGTATTACGTCTACGACGGCGAAGCCGATCGCGCGACCGCGTACTGGCAACGGATGACCGAAGTGCGTCTGCAATACATCGCCAATCCAGGCCAGGCCGGCACGGCGCTTCGCGTGAAGGCCGCGCCGGTGCGCGGAAGATTGATCGCGATCGACGGCGTTGCGTCGGTTGCGCCTTCGCGGGTGAGGATCATGCCGGCCCACGCATGGGACTGGAGCATGCCGACGCCGCTATCGCAGGGATGGCGCGTGGGACCGATCGTTTACGCCGGCGGACAAATCTCGGCCGATCGCGCGGGCAAGGCGGTCGCGCCTGGCGATGTCGTGCAGCAGGCAATCAACACGATGGAATTCCTTCGCCACGTGCTCGTCGACGGTGGCGCCAGCTTCCACGACATCGTCGCGCTCAAGATCGCATACCAGCATCGCGGCGATGATGCGATTGCCCATCGGGTGCTCGACGACATCCTCGGCGTCGTCAAGCCGCTGCTCGAGCCTAGTCAATGCACGTTGACATGTCTCGGCGTGGATCTGCTCTACGAAGGACTGATGCTCGAAATCGACGCGGTCGCGATCGCGGGCGAGCATGAGACGCGTCGCATTCCCGACGATCGCAATGCCTGCGGCGCGCCGGGTTTCGCCTCCGCATGCCGGGTAGACGATCTGATCCATGTCGGAGCAATCGGCAATCCCGACGGATCGTCGATCGACGCGCAATTGCGCGTGTCCATTGGCGAGCTCGAAGCGAGCGTGCGCAGCCTCGACTCGACGCTCGACGACGTCGTCAAGCTCAACGTCTTCTACGTCTCGGACGACGCGAACGACACGAGCGATTGCCGGCGACTCTACGAGACGCTTCATGAATTGCTGCCACGGCCCGGTCCGGTGCTGACGCTCGTGCGGCTCGTCGGATTGCCAACCAGGGGACAGCGCGTGCAGATCGATGCGATAGCGCGCGCCGACGCGCGGTAGCGATCGCCCATAAGCGCTGTCGACTCTCACGATGCATGGTCGGGTCGTGCGCGGCGGCTCCGAACGTTGTGGACATGCACCCAGGCGCCCCGCGCAATTGTGGCTGTCGCTTCGCCGATGCATTCCCCGTACTTCAGCAATGGAGCGCCCGGCGGCAGATCGGCGAGCGCGATCTTGTGGCCGAGCGCGATGGGCTCGCGCGCGACGATCGTGACGATCGCATCGCCGATCTTCACGCGTACAGCATGGTCGGCCGGCACCGCTTCGAGCACCACCGCGACGTTGTCGCGCGCATCGAGCGCGGTTGCTTCCCAGTCGTCTTCGCTGCTGCTCACAATGCCGGACCCAACCGGCTCACGACGTCCTCGCCCTCATCGAGCACTTCGCCCCACGTCAACGTGCCCGATGCGACGTCGAGAACGAGGTCCTTCAATCGCGCAGCGGCGTCTTCCAGCGATGCCTTGCGCGCAAACACGTCGCTGGCGTCGAAATCGAGCTGCTCGCGAAGCCGCGCAGTCGTGATCGGATTCGCAGAAATCTTGATCGTCGGCGCAATGCCGCTCACGAAGCTGTTGCCGACGCCGGTGGTGAACAGCACGATCTGCGCGCCAGAGGCGACGAGTCCGCCGACGGACTCGGGGGCGTACGCGGGCGCGTCCATCACGTAAAGTCCCGGACCCGGGAGCGGCTCCGCGAGTGCCACGACGCCGCGAATCGGCGAGCGCCCGCCCTTTGCGATCGCGCCGAGCGACTTCTCCTCGATCGTCGAAAGCCCTGCCGCAATGTTCGTCGGTCCCGGATTGTTGCCGAGCAGATCCATCCCTGCTGCTACGCTGGCCTGTTCGCGTCGTTGCACGGCATTGCGAATCGCGTGCGCAACGCTCGCGTCGATCGCACGTTTCGCGAGCAGGTGCTCGGCGCCGAGCCATTCGATCGTCTCGCCGAACACCGCGCGTCCGCCCGCAGCGACGACCGCGTCCGCGATGCTGCCGACGAGCGGGTTCGAGACGAGGCCCGAGCTCGGGTCGGAGCGGCCGCATTCCATGCCGAGGCAGAGATCGCGCAACTCGATACGCGTGCGACGCACGCGCGACGCATCGCGCATCATGCGCGCGACGATGCGAATGCCGCGCTCGGTGAGCGTGATCGCATCGTGTTCACAGTCGTCGAGGACGAGCGCCTCGACCGGCTTTCCGCTCGTCGCGATGTCGGCCGCGATCGCTTCGACATACGGCTTCG
>DATFCW010000264.1:0-12040 GCA_035252665.1 Casimicrobiaceae bacterium
GTCTTCGCGCGAAGCCACGCGATCGCTGAACGCGTCGTTGAGTGCCTGTGCCTGCAACTCGGCTTGCACCTTCGGTACACCTGCCGCCTCGAGCTTGCGCGCGTAGTCGAGGGTATCGAAGTGCGCGGCGGCAGCCATGGCTGGAGGCGGATCCTGTGTCAGCGTATGGCGATCAGAACGGAATGTCGTCGTCGAAGTCGTCGACGCCTTTCTTGGCGCCCGCCGCCTTCGCCCCTGCGCCCGCCGTGGCCGGCTCGCGTCGCGACGGCGCGCTGGCGGCTGAATTGAATTCCACATCGCCGCCGCTCGACTCGCGGCTGCCGCCGATCAATTGCATTCGGTCGGCGACGATCTCCGTCGCATACTTCTCGACGCCATCCTTGTCGTTGTACTTGCGCGTCTGCAAGCGGCCCTCGATGTAGACCGAGCGCCCCTTCTTCAGGTATTCGGCCGCCACTTCCGCCTGGCGTCCGAACAGGACGACCCGGTGCCACTCGGTGCGCTCCTGTTTCTCGCCGTTCTTGTCCTTCCATTGCTCGTTCGTCGCGATGTTCAAGTTCGTGACCGCGTCGCCGCCCGTCGTGTAGCGCGTTTCGGGGTCGCGCCCGAGATTGCCGAGCAGGATCACCTTGTTGACGGAAGCCATGTCGTGTCCTTTGCGAAATGCGATTGATCGAGTCGCCGATCGTCCCCATGTGCGACGGATTGGGGCCCGGAACCGAACGGTCCGGGCGGACCGATTCGCCGACAGTCGAAAGGCGCGCGGCAGTCCATCGTAATCTGCATTTGCGCGCCATCGAACGGGCTTCGGAATCGCAATATACTAGCAGGTTGCCCTTCTCGCTCTCGGTCGTGCGGCCTAGTCCAGACGCTCGATTGCGCACTCGAACGGGATCCATGGACCACATCCGCATCCGCGGCGCACGCACCCACAATCTCAAGAACCTGAACCTCGATCTGCCGAGGCATCGGCTGATCGTCATCACGGGCTTGTCGGGCTCGGGAAAGAGCTCGCTCGCCTTCGACACGCTCTACGCCGAGGGGCAGCGCCGCTACGTCGAATCGCTGTCGGCGTATGCGCGTCAGTTCCTGCAACTGATGGAAAAGCCGGACGTCGACCTGATCGAGGGGCTGTCTCCGGCGATCTCGATCGAGCAGAAGGCGACGTCGCACAACCCGCGCTCGACGGTCGGCACGGTCACCGAAATTCACGACTACCTGCGGCTTCTGTTCGCGCGCGTCGGGGATCCGTACTGCGTCAATCATCCCGAGCAGAAACTCTCCGCGATGACCATTTCGCAGATGGTCGATGCGACGCTCGAGATGGCCGAAGACACGCGGCTCATGATCCTGGCGCCGGTCGTGGTCAATCGCAAGGGCGAGCAGGTCGATCTCTTCGCCGAGCTCCGCGCCAAAGGGTTCGTCCGCGTGCGCGTCGACGGCACCGTTTACGAGATCGATGCGACGCCGAAGCTCGCGAAGAACACCAAGCACACGGTCGAGGTCGTCGTCGACCGGTTGAAGGTGCGCGCCGAGTTCAAGCAGCGTCTCGCGGAATCGTACGAGACGGCGTTGCGCCACGGCGACAGTCGCGCAATCGCCGTCGAGATGGACACCGGACGCGAGCATCTGTTCTCGGCCAAGTTCGCGTGCCCGATCTGCAACTATTCGCTGTCGGAGCTCGAGCCACGCCTCTTCTCGTTCAACAATCCGGTCGGCGCGTGCCCGCGCTGCGATGGCCTGGGGTCGATCACGTTCTTCGATCCGAAGCGCGTCGTCGCGTTTCCGCAGCTCTCGCTCGCCTCGGGCGCGATCAGGGGATGGGATCGGCGCAACCAGTTCTACTTCCAGCTATTGCAAAGCCTCGCGAAGCACGTCGGATTCGACGTCGACAAGCCGTTCGCGAAATTGCCCGAGCGCGTGCAGAACGTCATCCTGTACGGCTCCGGCGACGAGAAGATCGCCTTCACGTATCTCACCGATCGCGGCAAGCCGATGACGCGCGAGCACGCGTTCGAAGGCATCGTGCCGAATCTCGAGCGGCGCTACCGCGAAACCGATAGCGTGATGGTGCGCGAGGAGCTCGCGAAATACCTCAACAACAAGCCGTGTCCTGAATGCGATGGCACGCGGCTTCGCCGCGAAGCGCGCAACGTCAAGGTCGGCGACGCCGATGATGCGCGGCGCATCTACGAGATTTCCGCTTGGCCGCTCAAGGAGTCGATCGCGTATTTTTCGCGCCTGAAATTGCCGGGCCACAAGGCGGCGATCGCCGATCGCATCGTCAAGGAGATCGTGTCGCGCCTCGCCTTCCTGAACAATGTCGGGCTCGATTACTTGTCGCTCGATCGCTCCGCCGAAACGCTGTCGGGCGGCGAGTCGCAGCGCATTCGTCTCGCATCACAGATCGGTTCGGGCCTGACCGGCGTCATGTACGTGCTCGACGAGCCGTCGATCGGCCTGCATCAGCGTGACAACGCGCGGCTTTTGAATACGCTCAAGCACCTGCGCGATCTCGGCAACAGCGTGATCGTCGTCGAGCACGATCAGGACGCCATTCAGAACGCCGATCACGTCGTCGACATGGGGCCGGGCGCGGGCGAGCACGGAGGGCAGGTCGTCGCGCAAGGGACGCCGGAGGACATCCGGCGCGCGCCGCATTCGCTGACTGGACAGTACCTCGCCGGGCATCGCGAGATCGCGGTGCCCGCACGCCGACATGTCGCCGATCCGGAACGCATGCTGAAGGTGATCGGCGCGACGGGCAACAATCTGCAAAGCGTCACGCTCGAGTTGCCGGTGGGACTGTTCGTTTGCGTGACCGGCGTATCGGGATCGGGCAAGTCGACGCTCGTCAACGACACGCTCTACCACGCGCTTGCGCGGCATCTCTACGACTCGGCCTCCGAGCCCGCGCCCTACGAGGAGATCGAGGGACTCGAGCACTTCGACAAGGTGATCAGCGTCGATCAAAGTCCGATCGGCCGCACGCCGCGCTCGAACCCGGCCACGTACACGGGATTGTTCACGCCGATTCGCGAATTGTTCGCGCAGGTGAAGGAATCGCGCGAGCGCGGCTACGGACCGGGTCGCTTCTCGTTCAACGTCAAGGGCGGGCGTTGCGAAGCCTGCCAGGGCGACGGGCTCATCAAGGTCGAGATGCATTTCCTGCCCGACGTCTACGTGCCGTGCGACGTTTGCCACGGTCAGCGTTACAACCGCGAGACGCTCGAGATTCGCTACAAGGATCGCAACATCCACGACGTTCTGTCGATGACCGTCGAGCAGGCGTACGCGTTCTTCGAGGCGGTGCCGAGCGTCGCGCGCAAGCTTTCGACGCTGCTCGACGTGGGCTTGGGCTACATCAAGCTCGGGCAATCCGCGACCACGTTGTCGGGCGGCGAGGCGCAGCGCGTCAAGCTGGCGCTCGAGCTCTCGAAGCGCGACACCGGACGCACGCTCTACATCCTCGACGAGCCGACGACCGGTTTACATTTCCACGACATCGAGTTGCTGCTGACCGTGCTGCATCGCCTGCGCGACCACGGGAACACCGTCGTCGTCATCGAGCACAACCTCGACGTGATCAAGACGGCCGACTGGATCGTCGATCTCGGTCCGGAAGGCGGCGCCGGGGGCGGGCGCGTGATTGCGCAGGGAACGCCGGAGGCGGTCGTCGAGCTCGACGCGAGCTATACGGGGCAGTATTTGAGGCCCGTGCTCGCTCGTGCCGCATCTTCAAAGGAAGCCGCGAAGCGCGTGTCGAACGTGCGCGCGTTGCCCGGCCGGAAGGTGTCGGGAGATTTGCTTGGGTAACCCCGAAATTGGTGCCAGAGATGTATTTCTAATTGGTGCCAGAGATGTATTTTGGAATTGGTGCCAGACATTGCGTGACGTGGCGATCGATCTTCTGGCCTAAGTCGACCGGTTGATGCGCGTCCGACGTGGGTCGCGGTTACGCTTCGCCCCCGTGCCACGACGCCCGCGCTTTTCCGTCACCGATCTACCCATTCACGTCATTCAGCGTGGAAATGACCGCAAGCGCTGCTTCTTCTGCGAGCGGGACTTTCGGCTCTACCTGGACACGCTTGGCGAAGTGTCGCTGCGCTATGGGGTGCGCGTGCACGCTTATGTGCTAATGACCAACCATGTGCACCTGCTCGTCACGCCAACTGCACCGCACGGCGTTTCGAGGCTCATGCACGCCCTCGGCACGCGATACGTGAAGCGCGTCAACGCCGCGCATCAGCGCACGGGCACGCTCTGGGAGGGTCGCTACAAGGCTTGTCTCGTGGCGCGCGACGAGCACGTCCTCGCCGCCTGTCGCTATATCGACCTGAATCCGGTGCGGGCCGGCATGGTCCAGCATCCCGGTGATTACCGATGGAGCAGCTACACCGCACTTGCACTGATGCGCGACGACCACCTCGTGCATCGACATGGCGTGCTCGAGCAATTGGGGTCTCCGCCAGGACCGGCATATGCGCGTTGGTGCGCGGCCGGCATTCACGAGAATGAATTGCAACGCATCCGCGAGGCGACGAATCAGGAGCTCGCCTTCGGCTCGGATGAATTCAGGGGTGATATCGAGGCGAAGACGGCGCGACCGACCTTCACCCGTCCACGCGGCCGTCCACCAAGCCGCCATTGATCCTTGCCACCGGCTGGGCTGCGGTTGAGCGCCGCTCCTAAACGCTGACGTCTGGCACCAATTACGAAATTAATCTCTGGCACCAATTCGAAATACATCTCTGGCACTAATTTCGAGCCATCCCAGATCATCCAGGCAATCGAGCAGCGTATAGCGTCGACGGATGAGGCGCGCGCGGCGAATGTCGGATTCGAGCTTCGCGGTGCTCACCGCAATGTCGCAGGGTTCGCAGACGGCGTCGTGCGCAGTAAGCAAACGTCGCATCGCGTCGGGCGTCAGCAGCGTCGCTTCCAACCGGCTACGAAGCGTTGCCCACGAATCGCGCAGCGATTGCAGACGCTGGCGGCGAAAGCGCAGGCGATCGAGCTTCGCCCTCATCTCGACCTTCGCGCTTTCGGCGACTGCTGCGACTGGGAACGCCGACTCGATTTCGGCGTAAACCGCCGATTCGACATCCTGGCGCAAAACGCGATGGTCAGCGAGCACTGCACTCGCACGCGCCGCGACATCTTGCGCAAGCAGCCACCGATAGAGCGCGAGCATCGCCACGGTTGCGACACCCACACACGCGCCGTGCGACACCGGCTCGCCGTCGACGGCAACGCCGTCCATTTCCCACAGATGCGCGAGTTGATGCTCGCATCCGCTCGCTGGACGCGACGTGCCGTGCGCCTGCATGGCAAAGCCGGAGACGAGCAGGCCGTTCACGAGCCCGCGCAACGCATCGCCATCCTCCGAGCCGTTTCGATTCGCTCGTGAAAACCAATCCTTCAGCGGTTCCTGCACGAGCGTGAACGCGCCGGTGTCGATCGGTTCTTCGCCCAACGCATCGGCGAGCATCCAATCGGCGCCCGCGACGACTTTCCCCGCGAGATCGCCGTAGCCCCAGGCCGTCATCCGCGCCGGCGCGGCGGCGATCACATCGAGGTCCGCGACGATTGCCACCGGCGCGCGGCATGACAGGCTGCGCTTGAAGCCCTCGTCGAGCATCGCCGCACCGGGCGCGGCATAACCATCCATCGACGCCGCGGTCGGAACGCTCACGTACGGCACACCCGCGAATTGCGCCGCGCATTTGACGATGTCGTTGACCACTCCCGAACCGACCGCGATCGGCAATTGATGCGTCGCTCCAATTTGCGACGCGATCTCGCGTGCTGTCTCCACGCGCGGCTTGACCCGCGGCATTTCGCGCAACACGTTCGGCACCGCGCATCCTATGCGCGCAGCGCGCAACAGGTCGAGCACCCGCGCGCCGGCGGCGCGCATCGTGTTCTCGTCCGCGACGATCCTGCATGCACCAGCGTGCGACAGCTCGCGCACGATCGACGGCAGCCGCGCGAGCGTGCCACGGTCAATCTCGACGAAGCGCGTCACCGTCGCCTGTGACAGCGCGGCTTCGAGCGCATCACTCGCACGGCTCAAATGCCTTCGAGGCACGCGAGGAGCTCGTCGTGGATCAAGCGGTTCGATGCAACCCGTTCGAGATCATCGTCGTGCGCGTCGCGACCGTCGAGGCGCGTGACGCGACCGCCTGCCGCGCGTACCAGCGCCATGGCGGCCGCATGCGATACCGCGTCGGCCTTGAGCGAGACGAACGCGTCGAGCTCGCCGGCGGCTACGAGCGTCATCTCGAAGCCGCCGGAGACGATGATGCGCACGCCGCGCGCGCTGTTGCCGAGGCGCTCGATCGCCCGCGCCGTGCGCGCGACGTCGGCACGTGAAAAATGCGACGTCAGTACGATGGAGACGACCGCATCCGCCAGGGAGGCACGCGATGAAACGTCTGCGGGACGCCCATTCACGCTGGCCACGCAATCCTCGGCGTAACGCGCGATCGTCGCGGCCGCGGGTGCATGGACAACGCCGGCGCGCGTGATGCCGCCTTCCTGATACGCGAGCGTCACCGAGAACCATGGAAGACCGGCGGCGTAATTGACCGTCCCGTCGAGGGGATCGACGATCCAATGGACGTCGCCAGAGAGACCGCTCGCGCCCGCTTCCTCGGAAAGGATCGACGCGTTGGGCGTCAGCGCACGAATGCCGTCGAGCACGATGCGCTCGGAAGCGAGATCCGCCTCGGTCACGACGTCGCGCAATTCCTTGCGACTGACGTCGAGCGCGCCGTCTCGCATGCGCATGAGCGCATCGGCGGCGCGCGACGCGATGGTTTCGGCGCCGGCGAGGATTTCGCGATAGCGCGCCGAAGACTCGGCGCTGCTCACGCCTCGGCCTCTTTGGATCGCGCGCGTTGTGCAGGGATCGGCGTGTCGGCCTCCCGCAATCGCCGCGCGCCGCCCCCTTCGGGCCTCGGCTCGGCTAACGCCTCGCCCGCGCGGCTCATCCGTGCCCCGGATATTCCGGTGCAAGCACGAAGTCGTGCATCGGACCAAAATCGCCGATCGGCACGACGTGGCTCACCATGCCGAGCCCCGGCTCGAACACATGCAGCGCGAACCCCGGCGGCTCGTATACGAAGCGCGTCGGCTCGCCATCGCGCAGGTCGAGCGCCACCTGGTGCGCGGTGCTTGGCGCGACGAAGCCCACCGTGCCGGACCAACGCACGACGATCGGGCGATGAAAGTGGCCGGTCGCGATGCGCTCGATTTCCGGATGATGCGCAATGAGCTTCGCAAACGACGGCGACGTGCGGCACATCATCGGGTCCATCGCGGACACGCCGGTGCGAAATGGCGGATGGTGCATCAGCAGAAGCGTCGGCTTGCCGCCGCCTTCCTCGAGCGTGCGCTCGAGCCAAGCTTCGCGTGTCGCGCATACCTCGCCGCCGTGCGTGCCGGCGACGACCGTGTCGAGCGCGATCAAGCGCACGGAAAAATGGTCGATGACGTAATCGAGGAAATCGTCGTTCTGCCGAAGATAGCGATGCCGACCGGCCAGCGATTCGCGCATCACCTCGCGCCGATCGTGATTGCCGGGAATGACGAACGACGGCATCGCCAACCCGGCGAGCATCTCGCCTATCAGCGCGTACTCGTCGGCGAGACCGCAATCGGCGAGATCGCCCGTCGCGATGACGCAATCGGGCGCCGGATCGAGCGCCACGATCGCGTCGATCGCGCTTTGCAACATCGCGTTCGTGTCGATCCCGCCGTACGCAAGCACGCCGCGCGGGCGCACGTGAAAGTCGCTGATCTGCGCGATGATCATCGGGGAGCGCGTCATTCCTTCATCAGCGACGCCGTCTCTTTCATCAGGCGGTCGTAGCCGGTCTTTGCGTCGATGTCGCCACGCATGACGGCGGTGATGATTTCGCGTTGCGCGCGCCAGATGCGCACCGAGTTGCCGCCGGGATAGCCTTGCCAGGGCACCGAGCGATCGACCTGCAGCGACACCGTGCGGAAGTTCGGGTTCTTGTCATAGAAAGGTCCGAGAAAATCGGCTCCGGTCGCGCGCAGGTTGGTCGGCAGGTAACCGGTCGTTTCGACGACGATCTTCTGCGCTTCGGGCCCTGTCACGAATTTCAGGAATTCCCACGCCGCCTTCTGCTTCTTCGGATCGCGCGTCGTGATGATCGCCGCATTGCCGCCGGTCGGCAGCCCGCCCTTCGCCTTGTTGTCGATTGGAAAGACGGCCGTGCGCAGCGTGAACTTGTCGCCGATCAAATCGGTGACCTGGCGAAGGCGCGCGGGCGTGTCGAAGAAGATGCCGATCTTGCCAGCGATGAACTGCTGCCGCGATTGATCCCAGTCGATCAGCGGCATGCCGTCCTCGCTCACGAAACGGCGGAAGCGCTCGAGCACCTTGACGCCGAGATCGGGGCCGCCGAGCGGCACCTTCTGGCCGTCGACGACTACGCCGCCCGCCTGCGTGATCATCGCGTGATAGAGCCACACGTCGGGCCAGCCGTGCACGTTGTAGGCGAGGCCGGCGACGTCGGAATTGCCTTCCTTGATCTTTTTGGCGAGCGCCATGATGCCGTCCCACGTGTCCGGCATGTGCTCCGGATCGCCGCCCGCTTTCTTCACGAGCTCGACGTTGTAGTACATGATCGGCGACGACGCATTGAACGGCAGCCCGTACAGCTTGCCGTCGATTTTCCCGAGCGCGATGATCTTGTCCGAGTAGTTCTTCTGCCGGAACTCCTTGCCTTCCTTCGCGAGCAGCGGATCGAGATCGACGACCTGATTTCGCTTGCCGAGCGTATGCACGAGCTCGGTCAGCAGGTGGAAGCCCGAGTAGTAGACGTCGGGAAGCTGGTTCGTCACCGCCTCGCGCATCATCGTCTGATGGCCGTCGTCGTACGTCGGGGCGGGCGCGCGGAACGCGATCTTGATGTCGGGATGGCGCTTCATGAACTCCTGCGCGATCGGCTCGTGGAATTTCGCGAACGACGGGAACGCGTAGAGCACGTCGAGCGTCACCTGATCGGCGCGCGCCATCGTCGCGGCGGCGGCGAGCGCGATCGAGCAAAGCATGATGGCGAGTCGTTTCATCGTGGACCTCCTCCTTGGAGAAATGGGATGCGGTTGCCTATTTGATGCCCGTCATCGTGATGCCCTCGATGAAGCGACCGCGGGCAATGAGGAACGCGATGACGAGCGGCGCAGTGATGATCGTTGCCGCGGCGGTCAACGCGCCGTAATTCGATCCGGTTTCGGCATCGGCGAAGAACATCATGCCGAGCGGCGGCGTCGCGAGATTCGTGTCGGTGATGACGATCAGCGGCCAGTACAGATCGTTCCAGTGCGCGACGATCGAGAACACGGCGAACGCGGCGATCGCCGGCCAGGCGCTCGGCACGACGATGCGCCAGACGATCTCGAACTCGCTCATGCCGTCGAGTCGCGCCGCATGGATGATTTCGTCGGGATAGCTCTTGAAGAACTGCCGGAACAGGAAGATCGCGAACACGGAAAGGAAGAACGGCATCATGATCGCGAAGTACGTGTTGAGAAGCCCGAGCTGCGCGAGCCCCATGTAGAGCGGCAGCGCGGGCACCTGGATCGGGATGCACAGGCCAAGCAGCACCAGCGCGAGAAGCGCCGTGCGGCCCGGAAAGCGCAGCTTCGCGAGCGCGTACGCGCAAGGTACGGCGACGAGCACCTGCACGATCAGGATGCCGGCGCAGACGATGAAACCGTTCAGCGCAAAGCGCAAAAGCGGCGCCTTGCCGAAGATCGCCGCGCGGTAATTCTCGATCGCGTTGAAGTGCTTGGGCCAAAGGCTGAAGTCCGCGGCGAAGATCTCCGCCGGCGACTTGATCGACGTGATCAGCATCCAGACGAAGGGCAGCAGCACGAACAGGGCGCCGGCGATCAGCACCGCGTGCACGAAGAACAGCGACACGATGCGACGAATGACGTCGCGAATCGGCGTGACGGTGACCGATGTGGTGCTGGCAAGCGTGGTCGCGGCCGTCATCCGTAATGCACCCGGCGCTCGAGCACGAACGTCTGCAAAATGGAGAACACGAGCACGAACGCGAGGAAGATCAGCGTCAGCGCCGCCGCATAGCCCATGTGGAAGTACTGATAGCCCTCGAGATAGATCGCGTAGAGCAGCACTTCGGAGGAGCCCATCGGCCCGCCGCGCGTCATGACGGCGACCGTGTCGAACACCTTGAACGCGGTGATCGACGTCGTGACGATCACGAACATCGTCGTCGGTCCGAGCAGCGGCCAGGTGATGGTAAGGAAGCGATCGATGCCGCTTCGGCAGCCATCGATCTCGGCTGCCTCGTAGAGGTCGCGGGGAATGGCGGACAGTCCGGCGAGGAACAGCACCATGTTGAAGCCGACGAGTTGCCAGATGCCGATCGCGGCGAGCGTCGGCAGCACGTACGAAGGCTCGGTCAGGAATGCGATCTCGTGCACGCCGAGCGCGCGCAGCACGCCGTTGATCGGACCCAAACTCGGATGCAGCAGGAACTGCCAGACGGTCGCCATCGCGATCAGCGTCGAGGTGACCGGCAGGAAGTAGACGACCTCGTAGAACGAGCGCGTGCGCTTCCGCCTGTGTAGCAGCACGGCGATCAGCAGGCCCAGCCCGACGGCGCCCGGCAGCACGATCGCGACATAGACGAACGTGTTGACGAGCGAGCGACGGAAGACGGGATCGACGAGCGCCTTGTGGAAGTTGGCGAGCCCGAGGAACTTCGTGTCGAGCGCGCCGAGCTCGTAGTTGGTGAAGCTCAGGTAAAGCAGCACGACGAGCGGTACGAGGTTGGTGAGCAGCAGAAGGAGGAACGCGGGGAACGCGAAGCCGCAGCCGGCGAGGCTTTCGATCAGTCGCTGCCGATTGCGCTTCGGTAGCGCGATGGTCGAAGGAATCGCGAGCGTGGCACTCATACGGCCCGCATCAGCGAAGGCGCTACCTCGGTAACCGGCTGCGCGTCGACACGATCGCCCTCGGCGTCGAACAGATGACAAGCCGAAGGTGCGAAGAGCAGCGCGAGGCCACGTGTGTCGCCGACGAACGTTTCGAAGTCGCCCGTCGTCGTGCAAAGCAGCGTTCCGCTCGCAGGCGTTGCGAGGTCGACGTGCAGCACGTGCTCGGCGCCGAGATTTTCGCTCCGCCGCAGTCGACCGACGAGCGCATGACGCCCCGCGCGCGATGATCCGAGCGATGCCGGCGCAATCGCATTGGGACGAAGACCGACCGTCAGCGCCGAGCCTGATGGCGTCGACACGCGAATCGGGAGCTCGCTTCCGAATAATTCGACGAGGCCGGAAGCGCTCGTTCGCGCGGGCAACAGGTTGATCGGCGGCGTGCCGATGAACTGCGCGACGCGAACGTTTGCGGGGCGCGCGTAGAGGTCCGCGGGTCTTCCCAATTGCAGGATGCGACCGCCGTCCATCATTGCGACGCGATCCGACATCGTCATCGCTTCGACCTGATCGTGCGTTACGTAGATGAACGTGGTGCCGAGGCGCGCATGCAATTCGGCAAGCTCGCTTCGCATGTGCAGGCGCAGCTTTGCGTCGAGATTGGACAACGGCTCGTCCATCAGGAACGCGGACGGATGACGCACCATCGCGCGACCGAGCGCGACGCGCTGGCGCTGACCGCCGGAAAGCTGCGACGGGCGCCGATCGAGCAAGCCATCGATCTGAAGCTGCTTCGCGACCGCGTGCACCTCGCGCGCGATGTCGCCCATCACCCGTCGCCTTCGCGGCGATAGCAGGCGCAGCACCGGCAGCCGCTCGAAGAGCGCGAGGCGGGACATCACCAGTGGCAACGCGATGTTGTGAAAAACACGCATGTGCGGGTAAAGCGCGTAGCTTTGAAATACCATCGCGACGCGTCGCTCGTGCGGCCGAAGATGGTCGACCGGGCGGCCGTCGATCAGCACCGAGCCCGACGTTTGCGGCTCGAGGCCCGCGATGATGCGGATCAGCGTCGATTTGCCGCATCCGGATGCGCCGACGA
>DATFCW010000265.1:0-4833 GCA_035252665.1 Casimicrobiaceae bacterium
GACGGCGATGTCTTCCACGAGGGCGGTCAGCGCGCGGCGATCTTGTCGCGATAGATATGGCGCGGCTCGTCGGCGTCGATGATCGCCGTTTCGGCAAGGGCGTCGCGTTCCCACGCAAGTACGTCGGGGTGGGACAGCAACGCTTCAAGATACGCACCCGCAGCTCCATGCGCCGCGACACCGTAGGTGCGAAAGCGAAATACAACCGGTGCGTAAAAGCAGTCGGCAATCGAATAGCGGCCGCAGAGAAACGCGCCGCCAGCGCCGAAGCGCCGGCGGGACTCTTCCCAGATCTGCGTGACGCGATCGACGTTCGCCGAAAGCGCCGTCGACCAGGGACGAACGTCGACGCGCTCGCGGATGCACATCGTCATCTCCGCGCGAAGCGCGGTGAATCCCGAATGCATCTCGGCGGTGATCGAGCGCGCCCACGCGCGCGCAGCGGGATCGTCGGGCCACATTTCCGGGTGCCGCTCGGCGAGATGGTCGGCGATGGCGAGCGAATCCCAGACGACCATGTCGCCGTCGTGCAGGCAAGGCACGAGACCCGACGGCGAGAACACAAGGTTCGCGGGATTGGGAACGATGCCTTGCGCGCTCAGCGGGACGTTCACTTCCTCGAACGGCTCGCCGGCGAGCCTTGTCACGAGCCAGCCGCGAAGCGACCAGGACGAGTAGTTCTTGTTGCCGACGTAGAGTTTCATGGGCGCTTTTGGAGCGGTGTCGGGCATGCGCGAAGTTCTGCGGCTCGAAGCGACGCGACGCGCGCTATTTCTTCTGGCTCGACGAGGCTTCGCTCGAAGCAGGCGCACCGTCGGAATTCCAGGTGTCGCGCACGTACAACCACTTTCCGCCTTTCTTCATCGAAACGGAAAGATACTTCCCGGTTTCGACGATGTGACCCGACTTGTCCTTGACGGCGTAGGCCCCGGAGACCCAGCCCATCGCACCCGAGACGCCGCCCGCGGGTTTGGGGTCCAGACTGAACATGATGCCGTCCTTGGCGGATGCCGCCACGTCCTTCGCGAAGAACGCGCGAATCGCCGCGCGCCCGTTCACGCCGGGTGCGCCAGGCGGAAGCAGTACGGCATGTTCATCGTAGAGCTTTGCCACGCCATCCGCGTCGCGGGCGTTATAGGCCTTGACCCAGGCTTGATCGACAGCATGGAGTGCAGCCACCTCTTTCGCCGAAGCCGAATCCGCTGCCAACGATTCCATGCTGAACAGTGCAAGTGCGCTGCCGACGAAGAAAAGCTTCGCTGCTCCACCGATGCTGATCATTCGATTCTCCCTGTGGTTGGTTGGTACCCCTCTGAATTGCGAACTTCCACCTCGACGTAGCTCGCTGGCGAGCCGTTACTGCAAATCGAGCCATTATGCGTCGGTGGCGACCGTTGCTCGTCGGTGATACGTCACGGTCGCCATGACGCGAGAAGCGCCGACATTCGCTTTGTCAACGCCCTTCGGCACCAACGCCTCGTTCACCATATGGCAATCGAATTCGAATATCGCCACCGTCTGCTTGAGCGGCGTCGTCGCTTACCGCGTTTGCCCTACGCTCTTCTCCGGCGGCACCGTCTTTCCGGGATTGAGGATATCGTGCGGGTCGAGCGCCCGCTTGATCGATTGCATCAGCGCGATCGCCTCGCCGTGCTCGGCGACGAGCGCGTCCAGCTTGTGCACGCCGACGCCATGCTCGCCCGTGCACGTGCCCCCCATGCGAATCGCACGCATGCTGACGCGCGCCGCCAGCGCTTCCGCCTTCGCGCGCTCGTCCGGATTGCCTGGATCGAACAACACGACCAGATGAAAATTGCCGTCGCCGACGTGCCCCACGATCGGCGCGACGAGACCCGTTTCGACGATATCCGCCTGCGTTTCGAGCACGCACTCGGTGAGCCGTGAAATGGGCACGCATGCGTCGGTCGCGAACGCCTGCTTGCCCGGCGCAAGCGCGAGCGCCGCGTAATAGGCATCGTGCCGCGCCTTCCACAGTCGCGACCGTTCTTCCTGCGCGGTGGCCCAGCGAAAGCGACTGCCGCCATGCTCGCCTGCGATCGCCTGGATCGCCTCGGCCTGCTCGCGTACCCCGGCTGGCGTCCCGTGAAACTCGAAGAAGAGCGTCGGCTTCGCCTCGAATTCGTCGAGATGCGAATGCAGAATGCACGCCTTCATCTGCACGTCGTCGAGCAACTCGATCCGCGCGACCGGAATGCCGAGTTGCATCGCGACGATGACCGAATCGACGGCGCCTTCGAGATCGCCGAACTGGCAGACGGCGGCCGAGATCGCTTCCGGCAATCCGTAGAGGCGAAGCTGCGCCTCGGTGATGATGCCGAGCGTTCCCTCGGACCCAACGAAAAGGCGCGTCAGATCGTAGCCGGCGCTCGACTTGCGCGCGCGTCCGCCGGTGCGAACGATGCGACCGTCAGCAGTGACAACAGTGAGGCCGAGCACGTTCTCCCGCATCGTGCCGTAGCGGACGGCATTCGTCCCCGATGCGCGCGTAGACGCCATGCCGCCGATCGTCGCATTGGCACCCGGATCGATCGGAAAGAATAGTCCCGTGCCTTTGAGCTCCGCGTTCAGCGCTTCGCGGGTAACACCCGCCTGCACGCGGCAATCGAGGTCCGCCGCATTCACTTCCAGCACGCGGTCCATGCGTGACAGATCCAGGCAGACACCCCCGTACAACGCGGCGACGTGGCCTTCGAGCGATGTGCCGACACCAAACGCAATGACTGCAATTCTGGCCGTATTGCACGTGCGCACGATCGACGCGACTTCCTCGTTGCTCGTCGGAAACACGACGATGTCCGGCATGCCGGCGTCGGCCAACCCTTCGCCATGCGAATGCTGCTCGCGAATCGCGCGACTCGTCACCGCGCGCTGGCCGTACTCACGGACGAGGTCGTTGGCCAATCGCGTGACGGCTTCTTCATCCGCCCGTTCGTAGTCTTGCATCGTTCTCATAATCGGGATCTCAAAAGCGCGGCAGCTCGGGATGCGGCAATTGACCGGCGTGCACCTGCATGCGTCCGAACTCGGCGCAACGTGCGAGCGTCGGCACCGCCTTGCCGGGATTCAGCAGTCCATGTGGATCGAATGCGCGCTTGATCGCGAGGAAGCGCTCGAGGACGTCGGGTGCGAATTGCGCGCACATGCCGCGTATCTTCTCGACGCCCACGCCGTGCTCGCCGGTGATCGTGCCGCCAACCGCGATGCAAAGCTCGAGGATGCGATCGCCGAACTCGACGGTGCGTTCCCGATCGCCAGGCCTGTTCGCGTCGAAGAGGATCAGTGGATGCAGATTGCCGTCGCCGGCGTGGAACACGTTCGCGCAAGGCAACCCGTATTCGCGCGACCAGGTCTCGATCTGACGCAGCACGCGAGGCAACGCCGCGCGCGGAATCGTGCCGTCGATGCAGTAGTAATCGGGCGAGATGCGCCCCACCGCGGGGAACGCCGCCTTGCGTCCCGACCAGAACAGCAGACGCTGCGCCTCGTTTTCCGAAACGCGAATTTCCGTCGCGCCGCTCGCAAGCAGTACCTGCTCGATTTCGGCCATTTCGGCGGCGACTTCCGCCGGCGTGCCGTCGGCCTCGACGAGCAGCACTGCGGCCGCGTCGAGCGGGTAGTTTGCGTGCACGAACTGCTCGACGGCGCGCGTTGCCTCGCGATCCATCATCTCGAGGCCACCGGGAACGATGCCGGCTGCGATGATGTTGCCGACCGCAGCGCCGGCCTTCTCGAGGTCATCGAACGCGGCCAGCGCAACCTGCGCGAATTCGGGCTTCGGTAATAGCTTGACGGTGATCTGCGTGAGGACGGCGAGCAGGCCCTCGCTGCCGGTGACGAGTGCGAGCAAATCGTACCCAGCCGAATCGAGCGCGTCGCCGCCGAACTCGACGATGTCACCGTTCACGAGCACTGCGCGCACCTTGCGGACGTTGTGAACGGTAAGTCCGTACTTGAGGCAATGTACGCCACCCGCGTTCTCGGCGACATTGCCGCCGATCGAGCACGCGATCTGCGACGACGGATCGGGTGCGTAGAAGAGGCCGTACGGCGCGGCCGCTTCGGATATCGCCAGATTGCGAACGCCGGGCTCGACGAGCGCGGTACGCGCGAGCGGGTCGATCGCGAGGATGCGGCGAAATTTCGCAAGGGAGAGCACAACGCCTTGCGCGAGTGGCAGCGCGCCACCGGAGAGACTCGTGCCCGATCCGCGCGCGACGACCGGCACACGCGCCGCGTGGCAAAGCTTCAGGATCGCGACGACCTGCGCCTCGTTGTCAGGCAACACGACCGCGCCCGGCTGCTCGCGATAGAGCGTCAGGCCGTCGCATTCGTAGGGGCGCGTGTCCTCGGGCTCGGTCAACAGCGCTTCCCGAGGCACGATCGCAGAGAGCGCCGAAGTGAAGGTCGGGTCGAGCATCGCCTTGGCCGCGAACAATGGACGATTATTTCACAGTGGCTGACGCGACACGGCAGTTCGCGCATGTCCGAATCGCCTTGACAAACAGGGCGTTTTCGCCTGCGATGGCGGCATTCCGATGCGCGGTGCGCCTGCTAGAATCGCCTCCCTCGCAAAATGCGCGCTTGAGCAGGCGCTTTCCCTTGGAATCACGGTGATGAGATTCGTTCGATGGCTTCTCGCCGCACTCTTCGCGGGCGCTTCGTTCGTCGCACCTCCGCTGATGGCGCAGACGACGCTCAAGATGAACATTTCGCTCGCGCAGAATTCGCATTACGGCGTGGCGATCGACACTTTCGCGCGCGAAGTCGACAAGCGCACGAACGGCCGCTACAAGATTCAGAACTTCTATTCCG
>DATFCW010000266.1:0-2702 GCA_035252665.1 Casimicrobiaceae bacterium
CAGGAGCAGGAGCGAAGAATGCTGCAACCCACTAGACGCAAGTACCGCAAGGAGCAGAAGGGTCGCAACAAGGGCGTTGCGACCGTCGGCAACAAGGTGAGCTTCGGCGAGTACGGTTTGAAGGCGACCGATCGCGGACGCCTCACGTCGAGGCAGATCGAGGCTGCGCGACGCGCGATGACGCGCCATATCAAGCGCGGCGGACGCATCTGGATTCGCATCTTCCCCGACAAGCCCGTTTCGAAGAAGCCCGCCGAGGTTCGCATGGGCAACGGCAAGGGCAACCCGGAGTACTACGTCGCCGAAATCCGGCCGGGCAAGGTGCTCTACGAGATGGACGGCGTCGACGAGGCGCTCGCACGCGAAGCGTTCGCGCTCGCCGCGGCAAAGCTGCCGCTTCGGACGATCTTCGTCCACCGCCTTCTCGGCTGACGGAGCGAAAACGATGAAACTGACGCAGACAAGGCGCGCGCTCGCGGAAAAGAACGCGACCGAGTTGCAGGCCGAGCTCGAGGCGCTGCTCAAGGAGCAGTTCGGGCTGCGGATGCAGCGCGCGACGCAGCAGCTCGCCAACAACTCGAAGCTTCGCGACGCGCGCCGCGGCATCGCGCGCGTGCGAACGCTTCTCGGACAGAAGAGCCGCGCAGCTCCCGCAACGGCGGCGCAGGCGAAAGGCAGGCAGGCATGAGCGCCGCAGAGCAGCCTCGAGGCGCGAATTCCGCCCCCTCGGGGGGCAGCGCGGCGGCAAAGCCGCAAGCGTGGGGGGATCGTATGAGCGATCAGACAGCTACGGCGGCAACGGAAGCGCCAGCCGCGCGCAAGGCGTTGTTGCAGACGGTCGTCGGCCGGGTCACCAGCGACAAGATGAACAAGACGGTCACCGTGCTCGTCGAGCGGCGCGTCAAGCATCCGATCTATGACAAGGTCGTCATCAAGTCGAACAAGTACCACGCGCACGACGAGAGCAACGAGTGCAAGACGGGCGATCTGGTCGAGATCCAGGCGACGCGCAAGCTCTCGAAGACCAAGGCATGGCGCGTGCTGCGGGTGGTGGAGAAGGCCAAGGAGGTTTGACGAAACCAGTTTGGGGTCAGAGACGAAACTTCCCGATTCGGAAGTTTCGTCTCTGACCCCAAACTGGTTTGGCGCGGCTATTGCAGGCGCCGAAAATACCTGACATAATCGCCGTTTTCCCCGCCGCGACATCAAGCGAGGCAAGGCTCGAACCGCCACGCGTGCCGCGGCCCCCATCCCTGCCGTGCTCGCGCCGCAATTTTCGAGCGCGCGACGGGATCCAAAACTGGCCGCCGTCGAAATTTGCCGCCCGTAGCCTTCTCGCGGATGGCAGGCGGGTCAAGTTGGAGAGAGCGAAGTCATGATTCAGATGCAGACGGTTCTCGACGTCGCCGACAACACGGGCGCGCGCGCAGTCATGTGCATCAAGGTGCTCGGCGGCAGCAAGCGCCGTTATGCGCATATCGGCGACGTGATCAAGGTGTCGGTCAAGGAAGCGGCGCCGCGCGGGCGGGTGAAGAAGGGCGAGATCTACAACGCGGTCGTCGTGCGCACGCGGCAGGGCGTGCGCCGCGACGACGGCGCGCTCGTACGCTTCGACACCAACGCCGCCGTGCTGCTCAACAACAAGCTCGAGCCGATCGGCACGCGCATCTTCGGACCGGTCACGCGCGAGCTTCGCACCGAGCGATTCATGAAGATCGTCTCGCTCGCGCCGGAAGTGCTGTAGCAAGCAACGCATCGAAGAGAACGCCATGCGCAAGATCAAGAAAGGCGACAACGTCGTCGTCATCGCCGGCAAGGACAAAGGCAAGCGCGGCGACGTCGCGCACTACATCGACGACACGCACGTGATCGTCAACGGTGTCAACACGGTCCGCCGGCACACGAAGCCCAACCCGATGAAGAACCAGCCGGGCGGCATCATCAGCAAGGAAGCGCCGATCCATATCTCGAACGTCGCGATCTGGAATCCCGTCACGCAGAAGGCCGACCGCATCGGCTTTCGCCTGATGCCCGACGGCCGCAAGCTGCGCTTCTACAAGTCGAACGGCGAGCAGATCAATGGCTGACAAGAAAGCGCCCGACAAGAAAGAGAAGGACGCCAGGGCGGCGAAGCCGGCAGCAGGCGCTGCGCCGGCGAAGCAGGCCAAGGCCGAGAAGCCGGCGAAGTCCGCGCCTGCCGCGGAAATGGCGCATGCGGCCGACCAGCCGCATCAGCCGGCGCGCTTCAAGGAGATGTATCGCAAGGAAATTGCGCCGGCGCTGGCGAAGGAGTTCGGCTACAAGTCACCGATGGAAGTGCCGCGCATCTCCAAGATCGTGCTCAACATGGGCGTCGGCGAAGCGACGTCAGATCGCAAGATCCTCGACAACGCGGTCGCCGACATGACGAAGATCAGCGGCCAGAAACCGGTGATCACCAAGGCGCGCAAGGCCATCGCCGGCTTCAAGATTCGCGAAGGCTATCCGATCGGCTGCATGGTGACGTTGCGCCGCGAGCGGATGTACGAATTTCTCGATCGGCTCGTCAGCGTGGCGCTGCCGCGCGTGCGCGACTTCCGCGGCGTATCGGTGCGCGGCTTCGACGGCCGCGGCAACTACAACATGGGCGTCAAGGAGCAGATCATCTTTCCCGAGATCGAGTACGACAAGATCGACGCGATCCGCGGGATGAACATCACGAT
>DATFCW010000267.1:0-4749 GCA_035252665.1 Casimicrobiaceae bacterium
CGACGCGACCAGACCGCGATCATTGACATACCGTCCCCGGCGCGCGAAACACCTCGCGCGTCATCTGTTTCGCCTGACTCACGCCGTTCACCGTGTACGAGAAGGTCGCATGATTCCCATCGGCGAACGCGAGCGTCGCGCTTCCAACTTGCGTCACAACCACGTTCGCCGGATTCCACGGCGTTGCGCTGAAGGCCGGGCCAGTAGTGCGGTAAAGCGTTCCCGAATAGGTCGCGCCCGGTCCGACTTTCTGCGCGGTTGCCGACAACCATAGCGGCGAGCCGTCGAGATCGTACGTGAACCACGTGAGGAACAACGTGTTTCCCTGGTGCGTGATGTTGAGCCCCCAGCCAGACTCGGACCCCGGCGGATCGTTCCACCACAGGTCCTGGTAATTGGTTGCCTTCGAGAGATCGGACTGCACACCGAAGCGGCATGTCGGCATGGGACCGAACACTTCCCGCATAATGGGTTTCGTCTGACTGATGCCGTTCACCGTATACGCGAAGGTGCCATTGTTCGTATCGGTAAACGTCAGCGTGCCGTTGCCGACCGCGGTCGGCACGACGAGCGCGGGATTGAACGGCACCGCGTTGAACGGCGGACCCTTCGTCGCGAAGAGTGTCCCCGCGTAAACGTTCCCGCCGCTTACCATCGGCGCGGTCATCGACAGCCACCACGCCTTGCCCGTCGCATCGTAGGTGAACCACGTCGCGAAAATGACGTCGGATTGGTGCGCGATGTTCATTCCCCAGCCGCTTTCCGACGCGGCAGGCGCCTTCCACCACAAGCCCTGATACGCGATCGGTAGATACGGCGTCAGCGCATCGCGAATCGCCTTCTGGCACGCGCCGCAGAACGGCTCCCCGAGTACACGCATCCGGCAGTTGTACGAAGGTCGATAACAACCGCAATGCATGTAGCGCGCGCCTTCGTACGCGCCGACATAGTCGGACGCGCGCGGATTCGGTTGCGGATCGCATTGCGCGCAGTTCGCGTTGGCCGTCGTCGGCAGCGGATCGGTGGTCGACGTCAGCACGGCCTTCCACTTGATCGTCGCACGGTTCGTGTTGCACGTGGCGTTCGGCTCGATCGGCTCGGCGCCGACGTAATGGTCGTGTCCGCGCTCGCCGCTTGCACATCCCGCGTAGTACTCGTACTCGTCGGCAAAGCCGAACGCGCTATGCCCCATCTCGTGCAGCGCGATCTCGTACGCACCGGCGGCGGTGGAGAACGTTGCGACATCGCCGCCCGACCCGCCGTAAAGCGGGGAATTGACGATCATCATCACCACGTGCGCGGCGGGCACGCGAGCGTGCGCGACGCTGAGCGCGCTCGCGCTGTCGCACGTGAGAAGTCGCCGAATCGCGTTGGCGCTGCAGAACGTCGAGTCGAAATACGTTCGCGCGACTGCACCCGATCCCGCGCTGCCGTCGCCGCACGTCGACGGATCGTCGGCGCCGCTGTCCGTCGACGTGACGTCGATACGGTACATGTTGATGCCGCACCAGAGCGCGTCGAATGGCGCCGTCTGGCCGAACGTCGTGACGAACGCCTGCACGTCGGCGTGATACTTCGTCATCTCGGCCGCGCGATAGCCGTCGCCGAGAATCACGACGTTGTAGCGCGAAGCGTCGGGCCCGTGGTCGACGATCTTCGTCGTCGCGCCAATCGACCCATCCGCAGCGCTCATCCGCCCGGCCTCTGTCCCGGTGGCGTTCCTGTCGGTTGCACGGACACGACCGACCTTCGCAACGAATCGACGTCCAGATGCAGAAGCTCGCGCGCGGGCTCGTGTGCTCGCGCTGGATCGGTCGGCCCGGACAATCTGAATCCGCGCGCGTCGGGAAGATCGGGCACGAGCACGGTGAATCGGCCTTCGTTCGCCGACAGCGGCACGCGCTCGATCGGTCGTCCCTTTCCGGGCGAAAACGCTTCCGCGTCGATCCTGATCGGGTTGTGCAGCGGTCGGCGATAGATCACGTGGCCGTCGGCATCGAGCAAGGCGAACGAATAGCCGCTCGTTGCCGCGTCGGCTGGCTCTTCGATCGATGCGGGAACGATCATCGCGATCCGCTCGACGCCAACGAGGCTGATCTGCGTGCCGCGATATGCGAACGTCAGGCGAAGGGAATAGGGAGGATTCGAGGCCATCGTCGTCGAGCGTTGCAAGTGTAGGCCTATTCGACGGCGACGAACGTGCGAGTTTTGAGCGCGATGTCGAGAAAGCGTCGCGCGCCCGGCGGCAGCTCGCGGTCGGCGGCGGACACGAAGCACCACGGTCGCGGGCGCGGCGTGAACGGCGTGCGGACGACCTGAATTGTGCCCGCGCGCACGTGAGCAGCGATCGCGTCGCGCGCGAGAAGCGACACACCAACGCCTTCCGCGATGCAATGCACGATCGTCGCGCCCGAGCCGATCATCCGCGTGGGCGGCGCAATGCCGTAGTCGCGCAGAAGCTCTTCGGTGGCCGTACGCGTACCCGATCCCGGCTCGCGCAGAAGCCACACCGACGCGGCGAGCGCCGCCTTGTCGTAGCGACGCGACGCGCCGGCCGCGACGACGTACTCGTTTTGCCGGATCGCGAGCACGCGAAGCGTTGCGCGCTTCGGGGGCACTTCGGCGAAGGCGACATCGACCTTCCGCTCCTCGATCAGCGGCCACATTGCGTCGCGCCGCACGACTTCGAGCTCGACCGGCACGTCGGGCGCCCCCGACATGAATCGCGCGAGCAGGCGACCGAGAAACGCGTCGGCCGCTGCCGCGACGGACGCGACCCGCAGCGGCGGCCGTGGACGGTGCATCGCGGCTTTCGCCGTGGCAATCGATCCGCTTGCGAGCGCCACCATGCGCCGGACGTCGTCGACGAAACACATGCCGGCGGGCGTCAGCCTCACGCCCCGTCCCTCGCGAGCGAAAAGCGGTACGCCGACTGCGCGTTGCAGCGAGGCGAGCGACGACGACACGGCCGCGGGTGAGACGCCGAGCGTCTCCGCGGCCGCACGAAGCGATCCGTGCTCGACGACCGCGAGGAACGCTCGCAATTGCGCCGGCATGAATGTCAAGTTGCACCTTAACGGAATGCGGTTTTCATTGGATTGATTCTAATCGGTTTGCCTGCGATAGTGGGTCTAGGCAATTTGCACTTTCGCACGCATCGCACTCCGGCACGCCGTCGGAAGTTCCGTCTCTGTCTCTGACCCCATCTCTGACCCCGTCTCTGACCCCAGACTGGTCCGATGAACATCCAAGGCGCTCGCTCCCGCCTGTCGCATCTCGAATGCCTGCAATGCGCGCGCACGTATTCGTTCGCTGAACTGCGCGGAGCGTGCGACTGCGGCGGACCACTCGTCTGTCGTTATGATGTCGCGAGCATTCGGCGCGATCTGCGACCGGAGGACCTCGCTTCGCGCCCTTCAAGCCTGTGGCGCTACGCGGAGCTGCTGCCGGTGCAGGATCTTTCGCGCGCCGTCACGCTCGGCGAAGGCGTAACGCCCATCGTGCCGCTGCAATGGGGCGCGCTGCACGGGCTCAGCGATCTTCGCGTCAAGGACGAAGGCCAGAATCCCACGGGAACGTTCAAGGCGCGCGGCGCGGCGGTCGGCGTCACGCGTCTTCGCGAGCACGGCGTTGCGCGCGTCGCCGTATCGAGCTCCGGCAACGCGGGCGACGCGTGGGCGGCGTATTGCACGCGCGCCGGCATCGAGGCAACGATCATCCTGCCCGACGACGCGTCGCCGACGACGCTCGGCGAAGCATCGCTTTCGGGCCAGCGCGTTTACACCTTCGGCGGTCACAACGCGCGTGGCGGACGACTCGCCAACGCCTACGCCGCGGCGCACGGCGCGTTCTGTGCGAACACGTTCCAGGAGCCGTACCGCCTCGAAGGCAAGAAGACGATGGGACTCGAGCTCGCCGAGCAGCTCGGATGGCGAATGCCGGACGTGTTGTTCTATCCCACCGGCGGAGGCGTGGGCTTGATCGGCATCTGGAAGGCCTTCAACGAGCTCCTCGAGCTCGGCTGGATCCAGGGACCGCTGCCGCGTTTCGTTGTGACGCAATACGCCGGCTGCGCGCCGATCGTCGAGGCGTTTCGAAAGCGCCAAGCGACGTGCGAGCCTTGGGGCGAAATCAGGACGCTTCCCGGCGGATTGCGTGCGCCCAAGCCCGCCGCCGACTTCCTGATCCTTAGCATTCTCTACGAGACGAACGGCGCAGCCGTCGCCGTTGCGGGCGATGACGCGCTCGCGGCGGTGCGCGAGGTGATGGCGAGCGACGGCCTGTTCATGTGCCCGGAAGCCGCGACGACGATCGTGGCGTTGCGCGAGCTTTTGCGAAGCGGCGACATTGGGCGCGACGAGCGCGTCGTCATCGTCAACACCGGAACCGGGCTCAAGTATTCATCGCTGTTCGCCACTCGGACGACCCGCGTTCCGGATGGCGTGGAGGAGATCGCGCCATGACTGATCCGCTGAAGGCCGCACGAAGCGAATTCCCGATCACCAAACGATGCATCTATTTCGACCTCGCGAACATGAATTCGCCGCCTTCGCGCGTGACGAAGGCGCTTGCCGGATTCTTCGCCACGCTCCAGGAGCGAGGCGGCGACAAGGCCGCATTCGCTACCGAGATCGAATCGACGCGGCGCAAGGCCGCGACGCTTCTCGGTTGCGATGCGTCCGAGCTCGCGTTCACGCGGAACACGTCCGACGGGCTCAACATCGCCGCGAACGCGATCGACTGGCGCGC
>DATFCW010000268.1:0-5909 GCA_035252665.1 Casimicrobiaceae bacterium
TGTGATAGACGTTCACGTATTCGCCGCCGTGCGCGACATGACCGTCGAGCTGCGAATTCCCTCCGCTGACGACGAGACCCTCGCGCGCGACGCGCTGCCGCGTAAGTCGATAACCGGAAGGCGTGAGCCGCGAGAAGTCGATCGCCGCTTCGCCATGTGTCGTCATCAAGACCACCGCGCCGGGACGCGCGATGCGCGAGAGCTCGGCGAGCCAGCGATGCTGCATCGGCTCGCGCAGGTGGGTGAACACCGAAACGCCGTAGATCACGTCGAAGCTCGCCGGGCCAAACGGCAGCGGCGGCGCCAGCGACGTCGCGACGAATCGCCCGGGAAGATGCTCGGCGCACCACGCGACGTTTTCGCGATCGATATCGCAGCCGGTCAGCACATCGGCACGTTGTGCAGGAAAGTGCCGCGCGACTCGGCCGCAACCGACGCCAAAGTCCAGCACCGCATCGAACTCTTGCATATGCCTGCCCGCGACCTCGACGAGCACGCGATCCATCCGGTGATAGTCGGTGGCACCGGACACGAGAAAGCCGCGCGGATCGCGATCGCCGATCACGCGAAAGCGTCGATCCTCGTCCGGAAGACTCGCATGCAATGCAGGGTCGGGCGCGAACCAACTGTCACGCCCGCGCTCGATGCGCGGCGTATCGTGCCCGTTTCGCCGGATCTCGAGCACGCCGTTCGGATACGGCTCGCCAAGCGCGTCGATCTCGCCTTCGAAACCGCAGATCGACGAGCCTTCGCGCTGCCAGAAGACCGCGCCGACGTCGTCGCGCCGCAGCGGATACGACATCCGATCGAAGCGGCGGCCATTGACGCTGAACCAGCCCTCTTCGGGCTCGCGATCGTCGACCGGCATCGACCATCCGGCCGCCTTGAAACGCGAACCATCGATCGTCACGCGATCGACGTACCACGGCTCGGCGACGAGCCTTCGCACGACGAGGTCGCGATCGGAAGGATCGATCTGCATGCGAAGAATGCGAGCGGAGAGAAACTCGACGCGCGTAGCGCATCGACGCACCGATTCTACGGCACGCGATAATGTCGTCCCGCATGGCGAATCCGAAGAGCACCGCAACGAAACGACCCGCGACGTTGGGCTGGGTCGACGAGCCTCGAGACGAGGGCGTGCTCGGTCCCGCTATCCACATCGAAGGCTGGGCCCTTTCGGATGCCGGAATTCGCGCGGTCGAGGTGCGCCTGGGCGAGCATCGCTATCTAACTCGCTATGGCCTGCCGCGTCACGATGTCGCGGAGGTCTACCCGGAGCCGCCCGACAATCCGAACAGCGGCTTCGTGCTCGATTGCAACTTCTCCGCGCACCCCGCGCCTCGCGGCGTCTTGCGGCGCCCGCTTCACATCTATGCGATCGCGAACGATGGCGGCGAGACGCTCCTCGGACGCCGGTCGCTGGTCGAGCCCGAAGCGCGCGAGCGCTGGCAATCCGTCGAAACGCGAAAAGCGCGCCCGTTCTACGTGATCCCCGCACTCTCCGGAATCGCGGCCGGCGGCGCGTACGGCCTTCACGAACGCTACGCGGCCTACGAATCGCCGACGACCCGCATCGGCATGCGCGTGCCGATCCTGTATCTGCGCACGACGCTCGGCGCCGAGGGCGACTATCGTTTCGACGCGGATTTCGACGTTCGTCGTGAGCTTCGCGGACGCCGCGTCGCCGAGGACTCGCTCGCGCTCGTTCTTGCCCATTCGCGCACGCATCGCTTGCCGGTGCTCGTGACGCTGAACGGCGGCATCTGGGCCGATGCAGGCGGCACGTGCCCGGAATGGGATCAGATCGATCGCCTCGAGGAGGACCCGGCGAATTGCCAGTGGAACGAGCGCAACGAGGTGATGCCCGACGATCACCTCTCGCATCTTCCCGGATCGCAGGCGGCGCCCGAGCTTTCGCGCGCGCTCGCGCTGAACGTCTTTGCGCACGACGTGCGCGAGCGCAAGCGCCGTAACCTGACCGAGGCCGCGCGCCATCTCGTTGCGTTCATGCGAGAGCACGACGATCTCTTCATCGGCGTCACGCTCGATCCCGACTGCTACGTGAACCCGTTTTTCGAGGAAGCGCAGTGGTACGACTACAACCCGAACACGCTCGTGCAATTTCGTCATTGGCTCGCCGGAACCGGTCCCTATGGCGGTGAGGGCGGCGATCGCGTTCCCGATCTTTCGCACTGGCACCGGTCGATGCCGCTTTCGCTTTCCGACGTCTGCCGCATCGCGCGGCGCTCGTTTGCTCGCTGGGAAGACGTCGATCCACCGCGCGTTTTTCCTCGCGATGCCGACGCGCCGTATTGGAACGATCCGTGGGTGCGCGAATGGGAGCATTTCCGACGGCATCTCGTCGCCGTTCATTATGACGAGCTCGCACAATGGCTCGTCGAAGCCGGCCTTCCGAGCGATCGCATCTGGTCGGCGCAGGGATTGATGGCTCCCGCCGAAGATGCGATGCCACTTGCGTTATCGATCGAAAGCCCGGTCAAGAATTACGACTCGGGTGGTGTGTCGATCGAGGGCAGCAAGCCTCGCGACGGCCATCTCGGCGCGATCGTTTACGGCGCGGCGGCGACGAACGAGGTCGTGGCGGAGAACGGGCGCTCGCTCTTCGCCACGCTCGCCCGCATCGACGCGCATTTCGCGATCGTCGAATTCAACACGGCCGATCTTCGCAATCCCGCGCGACGGCCGACATATCGCGATGCGTATCGCGCGCTTCGCGACCTGTGGAACGCGGGTGCGCGCTTCGTCTCGCCGATGGCGTGGAACGGGTCGGAGGGGCTGCGCGAGGATGACGCCGGTTACGTCACCTTCACCGCGTGGCGCAACACGCCGCTCGAGTCGGCGACCTGCGATTTCCTGCTCGAACGGCTGAATCTTCCGCTCGGGAGCAGGCTGTGGACGTTCGGCACGCCATCGCATGCCGACGACGACGGATGGCGCGCCGAAGCGGGATCGATTGGCGCGCTGCACGGTGGGCTCGAGCTCACCGCCGATGCGCGCGGAGTCATTACGCTCGTCTCGCCTCGCGAAATTATGCTCGCTGCCGATGCAATCGAGCGCGTCATCGTCGGACTTGCCGACACAGCGCTGAGCGAAATCGCGATCGACGTGGCTGTGGAGAACGAAACGCACTGGCGCCGACTTGCGTCGACCGACGCCGACGCGATCGAGAGGACGCCAGCGGGATATGCGATCGCCGTTTCGACGACAGGCGATCACACGGCAGCGAGCGTCGACCGGCTCCGCATCACGCTACGCTTCGCGCCGCACACGCGGACCGTGCTGTCGCGCGTCGCCATCCTCTGCCGCGACTAATCAGGCGAGCCCCAGAATCGCGCGCGCCTCAGCCGGCGTCGCGACCTTCCGTCCGTATTCGCCGCATACGTCGACGATCTTCTTGACGAGCTCGGCATTGCTCGCCGCAAGCCTCGTCTTGTCGAAGCGCGTGTTGTCCTCGAGCCCGGTGCGGCAATGGCCGCCCTCTTCGAGGCACCAGCGATTCACGTCGAACTGGTGGCGCGCAATGCCAGCCGCGACCCACGTCGCGCCCGGAAGCACCGCGTCGAGCTCGCGGCGCAGGAAATCGAACACCTCGCGCCTTACCGGCAGCGCGTTCGGGATGCCGAGCACGAACTGGACGTGCGGCTTCGGCTTCAGGAGGCCCTTCTGCACTAGGTTCGCCGCGTTGTAGAGCATCGCGAGATCGAACACTTCGATCTCGGGCTTGATGCCGTTGTCGAGCATCGTCTTCGCGAGGCCTTCGACGAAGTCGGGCGGATTTTCGTAAATGCTCGTCGGAAAGTTGACCGATCCCGTCGCGAGCGATGCCATGTCGGGCTTGAGGTGCAGCATCGCGCCACGTGCGTTCTGATCGCGGCCGCGCCCGCCGGTCGAGAACTGCACGATCATGCCCGGGCAGTGCTTGCGCACGCCCTCCTGCACGCGCCCGTAGAGTTCCGGATCGGAGCTCGGCGATTCGTCCGGGTTTCGCACGTGCACGTGCACCAGCGAAGCGCCCGCCTCGAAGGCCTCGTGCGTTGACTCGATCTGCTCCTGCGGCGTGACGGGAACTGCGGGATTGTCCTTCTTGCGCGGCTGCGAGCCGGTGATCGCGACGGCGATGATGACGGGATCGGCCATGGCTTTGCGCTCCGAAACGAATCCTGCGCTATCGATCGTCGAGCTTGTACTCGACGTAGGTGCGGTCGCGAAGCTGGCGGACGAACTCGTCGAACTGCTCGTCGCTCTTGCGCTGGCGAATCGCCTTGCGCGCCTCGTCGCGCCGCCGCTGCTCGGTGACGTCCTGCTTGCGCCGCTCGAGCACCTGGATCAGGTGCCAGCCGAACGGCGTCCTGATCGGCTGAGAGATCTCGTTCACCTTGAGCTTGTCCATCGCGTGCTCGAAATCGGGGACGGTGTCGCCCGGCGAAAGCCAGCCGAGATCGCCACCCTTCGCGTTCGACGCGTCCTCGGAATTGGCGCGCGCGAGCTCTTCGAAATTCGCGCCCGCCATGAGACGATCGCGCAAGCGATCGATCTTCGCCTTCGCATCGGCCTCCGACGTTTGCTCGTTCACCTTGATCAGGATGTGGCGCGCGTGCGTCTGGTCCACGACAGTTGGCTGGTTGCGATTGCGCTCGTCGACGAGCTTCACGATGTGAAAGCCGCTCGCGCTTCGCAACACGTCCGAGACGTCACCCGGTTTCATTTTCGCGACGACGTCCGCGAACACCGACGGCAGCCGCGCGCGCGTGCGCCAGCCGAGATTGCCGCCTGATGTCGCGTCGGACGCGCTCGAATACGCGGCGGCGACCTGCGCGAAGTCTTTGCCGGACTTGATGTCGGCAAGCGCCTGCTCGGCGCGCTTGCGGCTCGCCTGCAGCACGTCGGGCGACGCCTGCTCGGGCACGGTGATGTAGATGTGCGACAGCAGGTACTCGTCCTCGCCGCCCGCCTGCGAAGCGACGGTCGCGAGATAGTTGTTGACCTCGGCGTCCGACACCATCACCTTGCTGTCGACCTCGCGATCGCGCACGCGCTGAATCGTGATCTCGCGCTTGATGTCCTCGCGGTAGTTCGCGTACGGAAGCCCCTCGCGCTCGAGCGCCTTGCGAAATTCGTCGGGCGAAAGCTTGTTCTCCTCGGCGACGCGAAGGATCGTCCGCTCGACCGTCGTGTCGTCGACGCGAATGCCGGTCTCCTTCGCGTATTGGAGCAGCGCGCGTTGCACGATCAGCCGTTCGAGCACCTGCTTGTCGAGGACGTCCTTCGGTGGCGGCGTGATTTTCGACGCCTCCATCTGCGCGAGGAGAATTCGCCGCTCCTCGTTCAAGTCCCATTGCGTGATCGCCTCGTCGTTGACGATCACGAGCACGCGGTCGAGCGGAACGACGTCGGCCGCGTGCGCGCGCAACGTGAAGCAGGCGAGCATCGCGAACAGCAGCAGCGCCAACGCCTCACCCCGACCCTCTCCCCTCCGAGGAGAGGGAGCCGAGCGAACGCGGGGTGGGCGAGTGATACCAACCATCGGACACCTTTCAGAATTCGGGAAGCGGCTCGTAGCGACGATCGCGATTGCGAAGCGCGGGGTCATTGGTGGGCACGTAGCCCGGAACGCTTCGGCGCAGAAGCTCGAGGGGGCTCGTTCCGACGCGCGCGAGGCCGTTGAGCTCGAGTTGCACGAATACCGACGTCGTTGCCTGTTGCGTCGTGGTCGTCAGACGCTGGCCGACGATGCGCAAAACCCAGCAGTCGGCATTGTACTCGATGCCCGCGACCGCCTCCAGCGTCTTGTGGTCGGTGTACGAGTAGTTCCAGCGTCCGATCAGGCTCCAGCGTTCGCTGACCGGCCACTGGCCCGAGAGGTCCACCTGCTTGATCTGACTGAT
>DATFCW010000269.1:0-11108 GCA_035252665.1 Casimicrobiaceae bacterium
AGCCGGCCGAGACCCGCTGGCCGAAGCTCGGCCTCGTTTCGCTCGCCGTTTTCGGAATGATCATGCTGCTCGGGTCGCTCTTCCTGACGAGCGCACGGGTTCCGTTCCCCGGCTGGTTCGCCGTGCCGCCGACGCTTGGCACTGCGATGATTATTTTCGCCGGGCATCGCGGGACGAACGCGGTGTCTCGCGCGCTCGCCGCGAGAAGCCTGGTATGGGTCGGCCTGGTTTCCTACTCGGCGTATCTCTGGCACTGGCCGCTGCTCGCGCTTTACCGCTTTGGCTATGGCGAGATCGGATGGCCGCAAGCCGTGGTCTTGTTCGCAGCGACGATGGCTTTGGCTTGGCTGTCCTATCGATTCGTCGAGATACCCGCGCGAAGGTCGAACGCATCGGCTCTGCGGCTGATTGCTCGCCAATACGCCATACCCGGCGGGGTGGTTGCACTACTCGCGCTTCTCACGGTCTATCCGACGTCCAACCCTGCGCTGAACTTGCACTCGGATGCCTATCGGCAACGGCTCGCGAGCGCTCGCTCGGCCACGACGCCCGCGCTCGCGTTTGACTGGACATGCCAACGACAGCGCCTCGCATTAAGCGACACGCTGGACGCACGCTGCGTCCTCGGGGCGGGCACGGGAGGCGAGCCTAAGGCTCTGCTTTGGGGCGATTCGAACGCCGCGCATTACATCGGCATGATCGGAGTGTTCGCCAAGCAGGCTGGATTTCGCTTTCGCAACGTGGAGATTGGATCCTGCCCCCCGCTCCTCTCCGATGCGCGCCCATTCGTCGAACGCGGCCGGCAACGCGACTGCGTGGATTCGCTGCGACTCGTTGCGCCGGTCGTCGATCGATTCGATGTGGTGATCATGGCGGCGTCATGGACGAGCTATGCTGCGCGGTCTCGCGAATTCCTTCCAGCGGTCTTCGATACCGCGCGCGTGCTCTCGGCATCAGGCAAGCTGGTGATCCTGCTCGGCAAGGTGCCCGAGATTCCGGGCTATGACCGGCGATGCCGGGAGAAGGCATTGTCCTACCCGTTGCTCGCTTGTCCGGACGTCGATACGCCCGTTAGTGGGGAGATCGTCGAAGTCAACCAGAAGCTGCAAGCGTTCGCGCAAGCGACGGCCAACGCGCGCTACTTCGATGCGACCGATTATCTCTGTCCGGGCGGCGCCTGCCGCGCATTCGAGCCGACCGGCGAGCCCAAGTACTACGACGGAGGTCACCTGACCGCTGCCGAAAGCAGCCAGCTTGGCGCGCGGATCGTCGCGCGCGAGGGCGTCCCACCGCCATTCGCGTCGATTCCCGCGTGGGGCCGGCAGCCAGGAACCCATTCTGTCACCGACGCGCGACGCTCCTGAGGGGCGCGCGCGTCGTGCAGACGCACATGATCAATTCGCGCCTCACCGATCCCGAAACGCTCGAATGGCGCTTTCCGGTGCGTCTCGCGGAGTTCTCGATTCGTCAGGGAAGCGGCGGACGCGGCGCGGAGGGTACGGCCAGCCGCCGGCTGAAAACGATCAGCGCTTCTCGAAGTAGCGGGCACCGGGCAAACCGTCGAAAGCGGCGTCCTGCGTCCAAAGCACCGCGCTGCCTCGGCGCGCGGTAGCGTAGACGACGCTGTCCGCGAGCGGAAGCTTGTATTGAATGCGTGATCGGGTGGCACCAGCAGGCTCCGTGGCGCTTCAATGGGGCGCGCGAACGCGCTGGCTCGAGGGCCGTCCGCAAAATATTCGAGCCAGGCAGACGAATCGACGGCGTTCACGCGCGGTCGTCTTCGCGGGGCACCCGCGTGTCGATCCCGCGCAGGAATCCGCGCAATTTGCGCGCGGCACGCTGGGGTATCAGCTCGATCCGGTTCCCATAGGAGACGACCTGCATTTTGTCGCCGGGCGCGAGGCCGATGCTTTCCCGGACACGGCGCGGGATGACGATCTGGAATTTGGGGGAGATCGTGACGACGTCCATCGCATGCCGACCGTGTGATCGATCGTCAAATCGTATGACGATCTGGAGATCGATGTCACCGTCGGGCCGTCCGCCGCCGGGAACACGCCGTTACGCCGCCTGCGGCGCGGGCCTCGGCATATGGCCTTACCCGGCTCCCGCTAGTACTCGTACACCTTTCTCAACTCCGGTACGAACATCAATCCCGCCAGGCGCAAGCGATCCAGCTCGCGCTTTCCATCGCTGAGAATCGGCGCACCTGGTCGCATGTGGCTCGGGATGATCGTGCGCAGCTTCGGATTGTTCGTCGTCAGAAGGCGGGCGACCTGAGCAAACTCCGGCGGATCGCCGGCGAGTCCGAGAATCGCGAGATCGGGCTGGTATAGCGACGCATAGAGCGCGAGATCCGCGACCAGCGTGGAATGACCGTTGAAGAACACGGTGAAACCATTCTCGAACGTGATGAAGAACGACGCGGCAGGGCCGCCATCCGCGCCCGTTGCGAGCGTGTTGTCATGGGCGCTGGGGGCAATCTTGAACGTTATCCCTTTCAGGACGAACTGATCGCCGATCCCCGCGCGGCGGAACTGCTCCTGCTTGAGTCCGTTGCCGATGAGCCAGCGTCCCAACGGAGCGGGAACGATGACCGTTGCGCCGGACAGCTGTGCGATCTCCACCGGATTCCCCATGTCATCGGTATGAGCATTGGGAACGAGAATGAAATCGGTGCGCGCGAGATCGTTGAGCGGAACCGGTCCATCGGGGTTGGCGAGCCAGGGACTGGTGATGATCACCACGCCCTTTGGCGAGGTGAGGCGATAGAACTCGTGGCCAAACCATTCCACTTTGACTTTTCCTTGCTGAGCCGCCGGCGTCTGCGCGAAACCCGCCGGTGATCCGACCAGACTCGAAAGAACAAACGCGGCCGCTAGTAACGCGCGTGAGACGAATCGAAACATGTGTGCCCCCGTTGCCGGCAACCGAAGGGACGCAATTTACAGCAGAGCGTAACCGCCCTGTAGTATTGGCGCCCGCTAACCACCGCAACGGACGGCGTGAATGAAGACGGCAAAGCCAATCGACCTGCGTTCGGATACCGTCACTCGTCCGTCGGCGGAAATGCGAGCGGCGATTGCCGCCGCCCCCGTCGGAGATGACCAGTATGGCGACGATCCCACCGTGAATGCGCTGCAGGAGCGCGTCGCGGGCCTGCTCGGAAAGGAAGCGGCGCTATGGTTGCCGAGCGGCACCATGGCCAACCAGGTTGCGCTGCGAACGCTCACGCGACCCGGCGACGATGTGATCGTCAGCCGCGAGGCGCACGCGGTCTGGCACGAGACCGGGGGATCGGCCGCCAATGCGGGCGTCCAGCTCACCGAGATCGGCGTACGCGGAATTTTCACGACCGAGGAATTCGTTGCGGCGATCAAGCCGCGAAACCATCCCATCTACCCGCCGACGACGCTCGTCGAAATCGAGAACACGCACAATCGTTCCGGCGGCGTCATCTTCCCGCAGGACGAAGCGTTGCGGATCTGCGTTCGCGCGCGGCAACTTGGCCTCGCGAGCTATCTCGATGGCGCGCGCATATGGAACGTGGCTGCGGCGACGGGCGCGGCGCTCAACGAACTGGTCGATCCGTTCGACCTCGTCGGTGTATCGCTTTCCAAAGGGCTCGGAGCCCCCGGCGGTTCGCTGCTCGCCGGCCCGCGTGACATCGTGACGCATGCGATCCGTCACCGCCGCATGATGGGCGGCGCGATGCGACAGATTGGAATCTTCGCGGCGGCCGGCCTATTCGCGCTGGAACACAACATGGCGCGCCTCGTCGACGATCATGCGAACGCGCGCCTTATCGGCGAACGCCTGGCCGGCAGTCCGCACATCGTCATCGACCCTGCAGCGATCCAGACGAACATTGTCGTATTCCGACTCGCCCCCGACGCACAGGATGCGGCCACACTCGTCGCCAAGGCGCGCGAACGCGGCATTCTGATCAACGCCTTCGGCCCGCGGACGGTCCGCGCCGTCACCCATCTCGACGTATCGGAGGACGAATGTGCCCGGGCTGCCGACATATTGGTCGAGCTCGCCGCCGCCTCGTAAGCGTAAGCGCCGAGGCAGAGCGACGCTTACGCTGCGGCCTGCGCGATCGGCCTCGGCATCAGCATCGATAGCACGTAATACGTCACGCCAGCGACCGCGACGCCGAAGAACCAGCCGTACACCGCCCACCAGCTCGGCAAAAGCGTGGTGAAATTCGGCAGGATGCTCGAGAAGAGCGCGCCGATGCCCGCCGCGATGAACGCCGCGACGTTGAATCCACCCTGATAGCGGTATTCGCCGTCTTCGCGATAAAGCTCCGGCACGTTCACCTCGGCTCTCGCGATCAGGTAGTAGTCGACCATGATCACGCCGAAGAGCGGACCCATCGTTGCGCCGATTCCGCCGACAAACGTGGCGGCGTTGCCTTCCCATGGCGCGAACGGATAGAGCACGAGCGCAATCAATGCTGCGATGTAGCCGCCCTTGCGGAAGTCGATCGCTTTCGGAAACACGTTCGAGAAGTCGAATGCCGGCGAGACGAAATTCGCGACGACGTTGATACCGAGCGTTGCCACCGCGAACGTGATCGCCGCGAGCGCCGCGAGGAACCAGCTTTCGAATTTCGCCGAAATGTGGTCGGGGTGAATGAGCACTTCGCCGTATACCTTGAACGCCGCGATCGTGGTGATGCCCGCGACGAGCGAGAAGAGCAGCAGGTTGATCGGCAATCCCCACAAGTTGCCCTTGCGCACGGTGGCCTTGTCCGGCGCGTAGCGCGAGAAGTCGCAGAAGTTGAGGTAGAGCGCCGCGAAATACGTGATCCACGTCGCCGCCACCGCGGCGAGCGCGGCTGGCGAGCCGGGTACGCCGGGCACACCGGCGTCCTTCGTCTTGTCGAGCAGCACGTCCTGCGGGATGCCGTGGTCGAACGAAAGCCCGCCTGCCTTGACGACAAGGCCGATCGCGAGGATCAGCATCATCACCCACACGGCGGGGCCGGCCCAGTCCTGGAACCTTCGCACCGTCTCCATGCCCTTGCGGATCACGAGAAGCTGCAATCCCCACACGACGAGGAAGCAGATCACGTCGAGCCCGGCATGGCCGAAGAAATGCGTGTTCGCGTTGAACGCCTTGAACGTGTCGCTTCGCGTGAGCAGCGCGACGATCGCGCCCGCCGCCGCCGCGGTCTGTGCGCCGTACCAGAAGCAGGCGACGACCGCGCGCACGAGCGCGGGCACGTTCGCGCCGAAAACGCCGAACGACGCGCGCGCTAGCACCGGATACGGCACGCCGGTCTTGACGCCGGCGTATCCGACGAGATTCATGAGAAAGAAGATCACGAGCGAGCCGATACCGATCGCAATCAGGAAATTGACGAATGTGCCGCAGAGCAGGAACAGGCTCGCCGCAAGGTAGTAGCCCCACAGGCTGTGCACGTCCGAGGTCCACACGTTGAAGAGGCTGAAGGCACCCCATTTGCGCTCACGTGCGGGCGCCAGGTCTTCGTTGTACAGCGCAGGCGATGCGTTCGGAATGTTCATCTCGTCCTCCCGGGTAAGGTACGATCGACCGCTCGTCTGCACAGTTTAATGCGATGACGACCGAATGGCTCTTCCGGGACGATGCTTATCTGCGGGAGACGAGCGCGCGGGTTGTAGGCATCGACGAGCGCGGCATCACGCTCGACCGCACGATCTTCTATCCGCAGGGAGGCGGGCAGATCGGCGACACCGGCGTGCTGGTGCGTGCGAGTGGCGAGCGGATCGTGGTCGCCGATACGCGCAAGGGCGATGCGGATGCGATCCTGCACGTGCGGGCGGACGCTGCGCACTCTCCGGAGATCGGCGAGACGCTCGGGCTTGCGATCGACTGGGAGCGTCGATATCGATTGATGCGCCTTCATACCGCGCTGCATGTCCTGTCGTGCGTCGTCGTCGCGCCGGTGACGGGCGGCAACATCGCGCCCGACAAGGCGAGGCTCGATTTCGACATCGATATGAGCCTGCTCGATGCGCAGAAGATCGAGCGCGAGACGAATGCGCTGATCGCACGCGGGATCGCCACGGAGACGGTGTGGATCACCGACTGCGAGCTCGATGCGCGTCCCGAGCTCGTGAAGACGATGAGCGTCAAACCGCCGCGCGGCGCGGGGCGCGTGCGGCTCCTGCGCATTCCCGGCATCGACTTGCAGCCGTGCGGGGGAACGCACGTCGCGAACATCGGCGAGATCGGCGCGATCCGCGTGCTGCGGATCAAGAACGAAGGACGAAGAAACCGGCGCGTGGAGATTGCGCTGGCCTGAAACCGAATTGGGGTCAGAGACGAAACTCGCGTTGGAGCCTGTCGACCGACAGATTGCACGAGTTTCGTCTCTGACCCAATTCGGTTCAAATGATCGCGGCCAGCGCGTCGAGGATCGCCCGCTGGCCGGGGACGATCTTCCGATGCGCTTCGTCGAGCGCGAACCACGCGGCGCGATCGACTTCCGCAAACGACTGCGTGCGCCCTGAACGCGGCGGCCATTCGAGCTCGAACGTGTTGCTCCTGATCGTCGCGGGGTCGAGGTCGCCTTCGACAGCGAACGCATGCACGGTCTTCGCGCGCGATTGATGCACGACGGGCAATGCGATCAACCCGGTTCCGGGGTCGTTTCCCATTTCTTCGATGAACTCGCGTCGTGCGGCAATCTCGGCTGCTTCGTCCGGACCGAATTCGCCTTTGGGAATCGACCATGAGCCGTCGTCCTTTTTCGAGAAGAACGGACCGCCGGGATGGACGAGCAGCACCTCGATCGTGTTGCCTTTTCGGCGGTACATGACGATGCCGGCGCTTCGTGCGCGTCCCATGGATTGACATATTGCACGTTCCCGGGCGATTGGCGGCGTTTCGGCACGCCAAGAACCGCCCGTCACCCGCCTTCTGCCGCCTTCCTCGCTGCGCGATAATGGCCGGACGACCCTGCGTTTTTGAGGAGGAAGCGTGGCGACGCTCTACGATTTCACCGTCGACGACATCGAAGGCCGCCCGGTCAAGCTCGACCGCTACAAGGGCAAGGTGCTGCTCGTCGTGAACACCGCGAGCAAATGCGGATTCACGCCGCAGTACAAGGGCCTCGAGGCGCTCTATCGCAAGTATCGCGACCAGGGCCTCGAAGTGCTCGGCTTTCCGTGCAATCAGTTCGGCGGACAGGAACCAGGCAACGAAAAGGAGATCGCCACGTTCTGCGAGACGAACTACGACGTGACGTTTCCGATGTTCGCGAAGATCGACGTCAACGGCGACGCCACCGCGCCGCTTTATCGCTATCTGAAGCACGAGAAGCCTGGACTTCTCGGCACCGAGGCGATCAAATGGAATTTCACGAAGTTCCTCGTCGATCGCGACGGCAGCGTTGTCGCGCGCTATGCGCCGAACGACGCGCCCGAAACGCTCGAGCCCGACATCGCGAAGGCGCTTTGACTCGCCGGGAGGCGCGAATGAAACCGCTTCGCTTCGTACGCTTCGGGGTCGCCGTCACTTGCATGGCGTTCGGGACGCTGGCGTTCGCGCAATCGCAGCCGACAAAGACGCTGCACGTCGCCTTTCCCGTCGCGGAAACGGGATTCGACCCGCAGGCCGCCGGCGACGCCTATTCGAACTACGTCAATCGCGCGATCTTCGACCCGCTCTACCGTTACGACTATCTCGCGCGCCCCTACAAGATCGTGCCGAACACGGCGGCGGCAATGCCGGAGATCGCCGACAACGGCAAGACGTGGACGATTCATATCCGAAAGGGCATCCATTTCGCCGACGATCCCGTCTTCAAGGGCAAGCGCCGCGAGCTCACCGCTGCCGATTACGTTTACTCGATCAAGCGCATCCTCGATCCGAAGATGCGTTCGAATTCGCTGCAGATGGTCGACGGCCGCTTCGTCGGTGCCGATGATGTTGTCGCCATGGCGAAGAAAACCGGCACGTTCGATTACGACGCGCCGATCGAGGGCTTGCAGGCGATCGATCGCTACACGCTGCGCTTCAAGCTCGTGTTCGCCGATTACGAGCTTCTGTCCAACCTCACGACTGCGTCCACTGGCGCGGTCGCGCGCGAGGTGATCGAAGCGCATGCCGACGGCAGCGGCTGGGCGATGGCCAATCCGGTCGGCACGGGTCCGTATCGCCTTGCCGACTGGCGTCGCGGACAACGGATCGTTCTCGAAGCGAATCCCGGCTATCGCGACGAGCGTTATCCGGCGCCGGCGAGTGCCGCGGACCACGTGATTGCCAAGGGGCTCACGGGACGCAGGCTGCCACTCGTTCCGCGCGTCGAGATCAGCATCATCGAGGAAGCGCAGCCGCGCATTCTCGCGTTCCAACAGAAGCAGCTCGATTTCGTCGCCGTGCCGGTCAACCTGATCACGAACGTGCTGACCGACGACAGTCATTTGAAGCCCGCATTCGCGAACGCGGGCGTGCGTTTCGAACGCGGCATCCAGCCGGCGATCAGCTACCTGTATTTCAACATGGAAGACCCGATCGTCGGCGGATATACGCCTGCGCACATCGCGTTGCGGCGCGCGATCTCGATGGGCTACGACGTTGGCGAGGAGATCCGCGTGCTGCGGCAAAAGCAGGGACTGCCGGCGACGCAGGTCGTACCGCCCGGCATGACCGGACACGACCCGAACTACGACGGGCGCCTGAAGTACGACCCCGCGGCCGCGAAAACGCTGCTCGATCACTTCGGTTACGTCGATCGCAACGGTGACGGATTTCGCGAGTTGCCCGACGGCAAACCGTTCACGCTGCAGATGGGATCCGGCACGACCGAGCAGGACCGCGAGTTCGAGGAATTGTGGAAGCGCTGTTTGACGACGCTCGGCATTCGCGTCGAATTCATCAAGCAGAAATGGCCCGACCTGCTGAAGGCGGCGCGGCTTGGTCAATTGCAGAGCTGGCAGCTCGGCAACATCAACACCACGCCGGATGGCTTCGGTTTCTTCGGTTTGCTTTACGGCCGGAACGCGGGCTTCTCGAACCTGTCGCGTTTCGCGCTTCCCGAATACGACCGTCTCTATGAAAAGGCGCGCGCGATGCCGGATGGCCCCGAGCGGCTCGCCGTGGATCGGAAGATGTCGGAGCTCGTCAACGCGTACGCACCATGGGTGCTGACGGCGTTCCGCTATGAGACGGTGCTCGTACAACCGTGGCTTCGGGGCTACAAGTACAACCCGACGTTCCAGTTTCCGTTCGCGTATCTCGATATCGATCGCAATGGCAATGCGGGCGAAGGCGGTCGCGAAGCGGCGTCGAGTGGCGCGAGCGTTGCGCAGAACAAGCCGTGAGCGACACGCCGCATGACTTCGCCCGTCGCCGCGTTCTCGCAACGCTAGGCCTCGCCGCGCTTGCGCCGTCGCTGGCGCTCGCGCAGTCGCGCCCGAACACGCAAGGGCCCGTCGCGAAGACGTTGCGCGTCGCCTTTCCCGTCGCCGAGACGGGCTTCGATCCGCAGGCGACGAGCGACCTCTATTCCGATCACGTGCAGCGCGCGATCTTCGACACGCTGTACGGTTTCGATTACCTCGCGCGTCCGTACAAGCGCGTGCCGCGAACTGCGGCCGCACTGCCGATCGTCGAGGATGGCGGCCGCACGTGGACGATGAAGCTTCGCCATGGCATTCACTTTGCCGACGATCCGGCGTTCAACGGTGCTCCACGCGAGCTCACCGCCGCTGACTACGTCTACACCTGGAAGCGGCTGCTCGATCCGCGCGTGCGCTCGCCGTTCTCGTGGTATTTGCAGGGCAAGATCGTCGGCGCCGATCCGATCGTCGACGCGGCGAAGAAGGGTGGCAAGTTCGATTACGACGCGCCGATGGAAGGCATGGTCGCGCTCGATCGCTACACGATCCGGCTCGAGCTCAAGGAGCCCGACTACATCATGTTCGGGTACATGTGCTCGAGCCCGATGTGCGCGCTGGCGCGCGAAGTGGTCGAGCGCTACGGCGACGGCAACGGATGGACGATGGATCATCCGGTCGGCACCGGTCCATTCATGCTGAAGTCCTGGCGTCGCGGCCAGCAGATCGTGCTCGCCGCGAATCCTCGCTTTCGCGAAGAGGTTTTTCCGCGGCCCACCGATTCGGCGGATCGCGAGCGCTTCGCGGCGCTGGTCGGCAAGCGATTGCCGCTCGTCGAGCGCATCGAGATCGCGATCATGGATGAGTCGAACCCGCGCCTGCTCGCGTTCGACAGCAATGCGCTCGACTACGTGAACCTGCCGCAGGAGCTCACCGATCACGCCCTCGATGCATCGAATCAATTGAAGCCCGACTATCGCGCGCGCGGCGTCACGCTTCAGCGGCTGACCCAGCCTTCGGTGCAATACGCGTACTTCAATATGCAGGACCCGATCGTCGGCGGCTACACGAACGAGAAGATCGCGCTTCGCCGCGCGATCGCGATGGCATTCGACACCGCCGAGATGATCAAGGTCGTCTACGAGGGGCAGGCACTGCGCGCGACGCAGCCGATTCCGCCGAACGTTCCGGGGCACGACGATTCGCTCGACGTGGCGCCGCATTACAGTCCGGCCGAAGCGAAGGCGCTGCTCGAGAAGTTCGGCTACGTCGATCGCAACGGCGACGGATATCGCGAGCTGCCCGATGGCAAGCCGCTGTCGCTCGTCATGGCGTCGACGCCGACGACGCGCGACCGCGAGATCGACGAGATCTGGCAGCGGAACATGAAGGCGGTCGGGATCCGCGTCGACTTTCTGAAACAGAAATGGCCCGACCTGCTCAAGATGGGCAAGGCCGGTCAGCTCCAGTTCTGGCGCGTCGGCTGGATCAACGCGTATGCGGAAGGGGACGCGTTCGCGCAATTGCTCTATGGCGGCAACATCGGGCAGACGAACTATTCGCGCTTCGACCTGCCCGCATACAACGAGCTTTATCGCAAGTCGCGCATGCTGCCCGATGGACCCGAGCGCGACGGGCTCTACCGGAAGATGGCCGAGCTGGTGGGCGCGTACGCGCCTTGGGTGCTGCACGTCTACACGATCGAGGACACGCTCGTGCAGCCATGGGTGCACGGCTACAAGAAGAACGCGTACTGGGAGCATCCGTGGCAGT
>DATFCW010000270.1:0-3664 GCA_035252665.1 Casimicrobiaceae bacterium
CGCTCGGCGTCGCCAAGATCGAAGACGAGCGCGCGTTGCCCGCAACGCTCGCGCGGTTGTTCGAAAAGTCCGACCTCGTGATCGCGCAACAATGGCTGCCGACGCCGTTCGACTGGCGCGTCGGCGTTTATGATCGCCGTCCCCTCTACGTCTGCAAGTACTTCATGGCGCCCGGGCACTGGCAGGTCGTCAAGCGCGAGCGCGGCCGCACGCTCGAAGGTGCAACCAAGGCGCTCGCCGTCGGCGAGGCGCCCGAGATCGTCGTGCGCACGGCCGTGCGCGCGGCCAACCTGATCGGCGACGGCCTCTATGGCGTCGACCTCAAGGAGGATGGCGGCCAATGCTACGTGATGGAAGTCAACGACAATCCGAATCTCGACGCGAACGGCGAGGATGGCGTGTTGAAGGACGCCTTGTACCGGGAGGTGATGGGCGTTTTCATGAGACGCATTCGCGAACGCCGGCGGACGAGCTCCTGAGCGTCGCCGGGGCGCCCCTCGGGTCGCTGCGCGCATTCGCCGCGTACGGCATCGAGCTCGAGTACATGATCGTCGACCGCGAAAGCCTCGCGGTGCGACCGATCGCGCCCACGCTTCTTGCCGCGCTCGGCGAAACGCGTGCATCGAAGGATTCTCCATCGGTCTTCGGTTGGTCGAACGAGCTCGTGCAGCACGTCGTCGAGATCAAGAACATGCAACCGACACCCAACCTCGCATCGCTGCCGGCGCAATTCCAGCGCGAGATCGACGCCGCGAATCGACTGCTCGCGCGCTACAACGCGCGTCTGATGCCAACGGCCATGCATCCGTGGATGGACCCGCGAAGCGAGACTCATCTGTGGGACGACGACATCTATCGCACCTACGATCGCATCTACGACTGTCGCGGCCATGGCTGGGCGAACCTGCAAAGCATGCACGTCAACCTGCCTTTCGCCGACGACGCCGAATTCGCGCGGCTGCATGCGGCGGTACGGCTGGTCCTGCCGCTTCTCCCGGCCCTCGCGGCGAGCTCGCCGATCGCCGAGGGCGCATCGACGGGGCTCTGCGACTATCGCGTCGATGCGTATTGCCGCATCTGCGCGATCACGCCGCGCGTCTCCGGCGCGATCGTTCCCGACACCATCGACACGCGCGCCGAATACGAGGCAAAGGTTCTGCGGCCGATGTACGACGAAATCGCGTACCACGATCCGCAAGGCGTGCTCGCCCACGAGTGGCTCAACTCGCGCGGCGCGATTCCTCGCTTCGACCGCAACGCGATCGAGATTCGCGTCATCGACGTGCAGGAGTGCCCGCGCGCCGACCTGGCGATCGCCGGCGCCACGTGCGCCGTCGTCAAATCCTTGTTCGACGAGCGCTATGCGCCGCTCGACGAGCAGCAGGCGATCCCGACCGACGTTCTACAGCGCGTGCTCGCCGCGACGACTCGCGACGCCGATTTCGCGACTGTCGATGATGCGCAATACCTGCATGCGCTCGGGATGGCGACGTCGAATGGTGCAGCGGGTGACATCTGGCGCTCGCTTCTCGACGATGTCGCCGATGGCGATGCCTGGTGGCAGCCGGCGATCGACGTGATCCTGCGCGAGGGACCGCTTGCGCGGCGCATCCTGCGTGCGCTCGGCAATCGTTTCGACGAGAAGCGATTGCGAAGCGTCTATCGCACGCTTTGCCAGTGTCTCGAGCACGGGTGGATGTTCGAGTAGCGCGCGTCGCCTGTCTCGTCACGTGCGAGCACGGCGGCAACGAAATTCCGCGCGAATTTGCCCGTCTGTTTCGCGACCGTCGACGCCTTCTCGATTCGCATCGCGGATACGATCGCGGCGCGCTGGCGACGGCGCGCGATCTCGCCCGCGCGCTTCGCGCGCCGCTCATCGCATCGACGGTAAGCCGGCTGCTCGTCGAGCTCAATCGCACGCCGGGAAGGCACTTCCGCTCGTCGCCGGTGATGCGCAATGCGCCGGCTCAACTGCGCGAGGCGATCTGTCGCCGCTATTACGCTCCATATCGACGCAAGGTCGAGTCGTTCGTCACCCGTGCGCGCGACGCGGGCCTTCGCGTGATTCACGTTTCGTCGCACACGTTCACGCCCGTGCTCCGCGGAAACGTTCGCCGTGGCGACGTGGGCCTTCTCTACGATCCGCGACGTCGCGGCGAGCGTGTGCTATGCGAGCATTGGCGACGTTCGCTTCGCGCGCGACGGCCGGGCTGGATCGTGCGCCGCAACTACCCGTACCTCGGTCGAAGCGACGGCCTCACGTCGTATCTTCGGCGGCGCTTCGATGATCGCCATTATCTCGGCATCGAGCTGGAAGTAAACCAGAAGCATGTAGTCGGCAATGCGCTGCCGGCGTCGGATCGCGCGGCGATTATCGATGCACTGCGCGAGGCGCTGGCCTTGCCGATTACGCGCCGCGCAGGTACCGATTGAAGAACGCGAGCGTGCGCGACCAGGCGAGGTTGGCGGCGGCCTCGTCGTAGCGTGGCGTCGTGTCGTTGTGGAATCCGTGCTGGACGTCGGGGTACGTGTATTCCTGATAGCGAACATGGTTCCTGTCGAGCGACTCCTTCCACGCGGGCCAACCTGCGTCGATGCGCTCGTCGATTCCCGCATAGTGGATCAGAAGCGGCGCCTTGATCTTCGCCGTGTCCTCGGCGCTTGGTTGAACGCCATAGAACGGCACCGCGGCGGCAAGCTCGGGAAAGCGCACCGCCATCATGTTGACGATGCCGCCGCCGAAGCAGAAGCCGACGGCGCCGACGCGACCGTTGCATTCGGGTCGCGATTCGAGAAACGGCACCGCTGCCATCAGATCCTCGGTACGCTTCGCGGGATCGAGCTTCTGGAAAAGCTGCGCGCCCTTTTCATCATCGCCCGGATAACCGCCGAGCGGCGTCAACGCATCCGGCGCGAACGCGAGATAGTTATCGATGGCGAGGCGACGCGCGACGTCCTCGATGTACGGATTGAGCCCGCGGTTCTCGTGGATCACGACAATGCCGGGCAGCTTGCCCGATCGATGCGCGGGCTGCACGAAATAGCCGCGCATCGTGCCCGAGCCTTTTGGCGACGGAAAGGTCAGGTATTCGGCGCGGATGCGTCGATCGTTCTTCGGCACCTGCTGCGCGAGGGCGTAGTTCGGGCGCAGGCTTTCGAGCATTGCCGCGGGCGTCATCCCGCCGATCGCGAATTTCGCGGCGCGGTCGATGAACTCGCGTCGGCCGATCTCGCCGTGGACGTAGTAGTCGAAGATGTCCAGGACCTCGCGCGGGAAGTCGGCGGCTTTGAGTCGTTGCATTGTTGGGTTCCTTCGTAATGAAAATGGTGCCAGAGATGCATTCCCCCGGCGCCAACGTCGCGAATCGCGGCGCTCGTTCGGGAAATACATCTCTGGCACCATTTTCGCGTCCGCGTTCGGCGAAAGTCGTCTCTGGTTCCTATCGCGGCAGCACGATCGCATCCTCGGGCGAAAACGTGATGCCGGCGCGCGCACCGCGGGCAAGCGGCGCGCGCACGCGCGAATCAAAGAGCAGCAGATCGCCCCACGGCGTCGCGAACACGTACTCCATCCGGCTACCGAGGTACGCGGCGCGACGGCACTCGGCGACGAGGATGGCGTCGCCCGCAGGCGTCAGCCGCAGACGATGCGGTCGAATCGCGA
>DATFCW010000271.1:0-7326 GCA_035252665.1 Casimicrobiaceae bacterium
GGCAGCGTCGGCATGAGCGCGGCGGGGGTGAAAGCGTGGCCTTCGGCCTCCGCCGCGCGGGGGCGCCGTTGATGCACAGGTTGCCCGAATGTCGACATTTGGACTAGTATGACGCTATTCGCCTCGCGCTGGAAGCAGTGCCGTGAACGCCCCGAACGACTCCATCTCGCAACCGCTCGCCGGGTACCGCGTGCTCGAGCTCGGCTCGACCGTCGCCGGGCCGTTCTGCGGACGCCTTCTCGCCGATTTCGGCGCGGAGGTGATCAAGGTCGAGGCGCCCGAGGGCGATCCGGTACGCACGATGGGCAAGCAGTATCGAGGCAAGTCGCTCTACGCCGCGAGCATCTTCCGCAACAAGTCGCTGATCGCCGTCGATCTGCGCAAGGACGAAGGCCGCGACGTCGTGCGCGACTTGGCTTCGCGTTGCGACGCGATCATCGAGAACTTCCGTCCCGGCGGACTCGAGAAGTGGGGCCTCGGCTACGAGACGCTCAGCAAGGCGAATCCGAAGCTCGTGATGGTGCGCATCAGCGGCTTCGGGCAGTCGGGGCCGTACAGCCAGCGCGCGGGTTACGGCGTCATCGGCGAGGCGGTCAGCGGTCTTCGTCACATCACCGGCGATCCCGATCGGCCTCCGGCGCGCGTTGCCGTTTCGATGACCGACTACATCACCGGACTCTACGCCGCGTTCGGCGCGGTGATGGCGCTTCTCGCATGCAAGAAAACCGGACGCGGCCAATGCATCGACGCCGCACTCTACGAGTGTGCATTCAGCTTCATGGAGCCGTGGATTCCCGCGTACGAAAAGCTTCGCCATGTCGCGACGAGAACCGGCTCCCGGCTCCCCGAGAGCACGCCGAACAATCTCTATCCGACGGCAGACGGCGACAACATCCACGTCACCGCGATGAGCGATGCGATCTTTCGAAGGCTTGCGCAGGCAATGGACGAGCCTGAGCTCGCGTCCGATCCGCGCTTCGCGACGGCGATCGCGCGCTCGCGGAATCATGAAGCGCTCGACGAAGCGATCGCAAACTGGACATCGAGTCTTCCGCTCGAAACGGTCGAGCGCGCGCTCGAACGCCACGACGTGCCGGCGACGCGCATCTTCACGATGGCGGACATCTTTGGCGATCCGCACTATCGCGCGCGGGGCTCGATCGTCGAGGCGCCTGACGACGATCTAGGCTCGGTCGCGATGGCCGCGGTGGTACCAAGACTTACGGCGACGCCGGGCGGTGTCAGGCACGCCGGACACCGCGTCGGCCAGGACACGCGCCGCATTCTCGCGAGCGTGCTCGATTACCCGCAAACGCGGATCGATGCGCTCGAAGCGCACGGCGCAATTGCCTGCAGCCGATGACGTCGACGCGCTCGCCGCATACGGTTTCGGTCGACACGGCACTCGCCGAGTACGAGGCGCGGCGTCAACGCGCGCTCGCGATGGGCGGCGCGGCGAAGCTCGCGCGACGTAACGAGGCCGGGATTCTCAATGCGCGCGAGCGGATCGCGTATCTCTGCGACGACGGCAGCTTCATCGAGTCGGGATTGTTCGGCACATCGGGCTCGAATCCCGACGACCGCGACAAAACGCCGGCCGACGGCAAAATCACGGGCTTTGGACGAATCGACGGTCGCGATGTCGCGATTGCCGCCAATGATTTCACCGTCATGGGCGCATCGTCGAGCGCCACGAACGGGCGCAAGCTCGGTCATCTGAAGCGCGTTGCGACCGCACGCGGAATGCCGATGGTCTTCCTCGGCGAATCGTCGGGCGCGCGCATGCCCGATCACATGGGCGCGCGCGGCATGGCGACGCTCCTCGGCCACGACCCGATCCAGTATCAGCGGATGCGCGAAACGCCGTGGGCGTCGGCGACGCTCGGGATGAGCTTCGGCTCGTCGACGTGGTATGCGGTCCTGTCCGATTTCAACGTGATGCGCAGGGGCGCCGTCCTTGCCGTGTCGAGCCCGTTGCTCGCGTCGCTCGCGATTCGCGAACACGTCGACGCCGAGCAGCTCGGCGGCGCAAGCCTGCATGGCGAAGTCACCGGATTCGCCGATCTCGTCGTCGACACCGACGAGCAGGCGCTCGATGCGATCAAGCGCTTCCTCGACTACCTTCCGAGCCATTGCACGGAAGCGCCGCCGCGGCGTCTCGCGCCCGCGAGCTCGGGCGACGACATGGCGAACATCGCGAGCCTGCTGCCCGCGAGCCGCACGCAGGTCTACGACGTGCGCCGGATCGTGCGCGCGATCGTCGATCGCGACAGCATGTTCGAGGTGAAACCGAAATTCGGCAAGGCGATGGTGACGGCGCTCGCGCGCCTCGACGGGCGAACCGTCGGCATCATTGCGAACAATCCGCTCGTCAAGGGCGGCGCGATCGACGCCGATGCATGCGACAAGGTGACGAGCTTCATCGTGCTGTGCGATTCGTTCAACGTGCCGCTCGTGATGCTCGTCGACACGCCCGGGTTCGTGATCGGCACCGACGCCGAGCGCAAGCGCGCGCCCGGCAAGATCATGAACTGGATGAACGCGCTGCAGCTCGTCACCGTGCCGAGGATCTCGATCATTCTGCGCAAGACGTACGGGCAGGCGTATCTCAACATGGGCGGGGGCCGCAATTCGGACGAAGTGGCTGCGTGGCCGACCGCGGAGATCAGCTTCATGGATCCGCAATTCGGCGTGCGCGTCGTGCATGGCAAGACGCCGAACGATGAAGAGTTCGACGAGCTGTTCGCGCACATGGATCGCGACAGCGCCGTATGGGATGCGGCATCGGTGTATGCGGTGCAGTCGGTGATTCGCCCGCAGGACACGCGCGACTACCTGATCCGCACGCTCGACGTGCATCGGATGCGGATGACGAATGGCGTCGGCCAGCATCTGCTGCGCGCGTGGCCGACGAGTTATTAGCTACCGACAAAAAATGGCGACCTGCGAAGCGAAAGCGGATGTGACCGGATCGGTGTGGAAGATCGTGACGGCGATCGGCCAGAAGGTCGACGCGGGCGACACGATCATGATCGTCGAGTCGATGAAGATGGAGATTCCAGTGATCGCCGAGGAAGGCGGAACGATTCGCGAGTTCCGGATCGCCGAAGGCGACAGCGTCGCCGAAGGGCAGACCGTCGCGATCCTCGAGAGGTGAGCGCGCGAGTGCGCATCGTGAAAAAGCCGCAATCCGGATCTTCGGTCACCGAGGACTGGTCCGGCGAAGTCGACGAATTGCGCCGGCGTCGCGCGTGGGCGGAACGGCTCGGCGGCGACGAGGCGATCGCGAAGCATCATGCGGAGCGCCGGCTCACCATTCGCGAGCGGATCGCATCGCTTGTCGACGCGGGCTCTTTCCAGGAAGTCGGCAAGCTCACCGGCTCGGGTCATTACGACAAGGAAGGCCGCGTCACCGGCGTCGCGCCGGCGCCGTACGTGATGGGCCTCGCGCGAATCGACGGGCGTTCGGTTGCGCTTGGCGGCGAGGATTTCACCGTTCGCGGCGGCACGAGCTGGAGCGGCGATCGCAAGAAGGGCGGGCAGGGCGGCTTTGTCGAGGACCTTGCGTGCCAGTACCGCATTCCGCTCGTCAATCTCATCGACGGCGCAGGCGGGAGCGTGACGTCGATCACGCGGCGCGGGCACGCGGTGTTTCCCGGCGTGCACGGATTCGAGCGATCGGTGGAGTTGATGGGCATCGTTCCCGTCGTCTCGGCGGTGCTCGGTACGGCGGCCGGAGGACCGGCGGGACGCGCGATCCTGTCGCATTTCACCGTGATGGTTCGCGGCAATGCGCACGTGTTCGCTGCGGGACCTCCGGTCGTCGAGCGCTCGCTCGGCCAGAAGATCACGAAGGAGGATCTGGGCGGCGCACATCTCGCGGTGGATACCGCGGGCACGATCGACAACGCGGTCGCCGACGAGCGCGAATGCTTCGCGGCGATCCGCCGGTTCTTAAGCTACGTGCCGCAGAACGTGTGGGAGCTTCCGCCGAAGATTGCGAGCGACGATCCGGTCGATCGCTGCGAGAACGAGTTGCTTCGCATCGTGCCCCGCTCGCGGCGCAAGCCGTACGACATGCGAAAGCTCGTCGAGCTCGTGGTGGATCGCGGCTCGGCATTCGAGATCCAGCCGAGCTTCGGCAAGGCGGTGATCACGGCGCTCGCGCGGCTTTCGGGACACGTGGTCGGCGTCGTTGCGAACAATCCGCTGGTTTACGGCGGCGCGATCGATGTCAAGGCCGCGCGCAAGCAGACGCATTTCATCGAGCTTTGCGACACGTTTCACATCCCGGTCGTCTTCTTCGTCGACGTGCCGGGGTTCATGGTGGGGCGCGACGCGGAGGCCGCCGCGACGTTGCGCGAAGGGATGCGCGGCGTCTACGCGGCGTTGCAGGCATCGGTGCCGATGTATACGGTCGTGATCCGCAAGTGCTACGGCATGGCGGGCATGGGAACGACCGACAAGAATGGCCTCGACTTCAAGATCGCATGGCCGTCAGCGGAATGGGGATCGCTGCCGATCGAAGGCGGCGTCGCCGCCGCGTTTCGTCGCGAGATCGCGCAGCACGCCGATCCGAAGCGGCGCGAGGCCGAGATCGAAGCGGAGCTTCGCGCGTTCGCGTCGCCATTCCGCACTGCCGAGGCGTTCGGCGTCGAGGACATCGTCGATCCGCGCGAGACGCGCCCTTATCTGTGCCGCTTCGTAGAGGCTGCGCAGGCGAAGCTTCGCACGTCGCTCGGTCCGAAGTTCAAATGCGGTGTGCGGCCGTAGGTCATTTCGCTGACACAACGGGAGGAGGAAACGACCATGGGGAATCGATTTGCTGCAATGCTCGTCGCCATCGTGTCGCTCGCAATGGCGATTACGACGCCTGCGCGCGCGGAGACCGACGAGGTCAAGCTCGCGACGCAATACGGCATCGGTTATCTCGCGCTGACGATCATGAAGCACGACAAGCTCGTCGAGAAGCAACTCGCGCAGGCCGGTTTGCCCGACACGAAGGTCGCATGGGTGAAGCTCGCGGCCGGCGCGGCCGCGAATGACGCGCTGCTCTCCGGCACGCTCGACTTCGCATCGGGCGGCACCGGGCCCGCCTTCATCCTGTGGGACAAAACGCGCGACAACGTCGATGTTCGCGGCGTCGCGGCGCTCGCATCGATGCCCAACCTGCTCGTTACGCGCGATCCGAACGTCAAGACGATTCGCGACTTCAGCGACAGCGACAAGATCGCGATGGCGGGCGCGGGATCGTCGGTGCAGACGATCTATCTCGAGATGGCGGCGGCGAAGATCTGGGGACAGGACAGCTACCGCAAGCTCAACAAGCTGATGGTCAACCTGCCGCATCCCGAGGGACTCGCGGCGCTTTTGTCGGGCGCGTCGGAGATCACCGCGCAGTTCACCTCGCCGCCGTTTCAGTACTACGCGCTCGAGAAGCCCGGCATCCACACGGTGCTCAATTCCTACGACGTGATGGGCGGCCCGAACACGTTCCTGATGGTCTGGGCCACGGACAAGTTCCGAAGCGCGAACCCGAAGACCTACAAGGCGGTGCTCGCGGCGCTCAAGGAAGCGACCGACTCGATCAATGCGAACAAGCGCCGCGCGGCCGAGGTGTACGTGCAGGAGGGCGGCAACAAGGACGACGTCGACAAGATCCTGAAGATGATGCAGGACCCGCAGACGTCATACACGCTGACGCCCGAGCGCGTGTTGCCCTACTCGCAGTTCATGTACGACGTCGGCGTACTGAAGCATCGGCCCAAGGCATGGACCGATCTGTTCTTCCCCGAGATCCACGATCTGCCGGGAAGCTGAAGCACGAAATCGGCACCAATTTCGGCGGCTCACTCCGCCACCCGCAGCAGCGACTCCTCCGGTATCAGGTCGACCCGCGCACCCGATTCGATCGCCGACGTAATGTCGCGATCGAATCCCGCGAGCATCGTCAGACCGGCGAGCGCGACCCCTTGCGCCATGATCGGATTTGCGGCGTTGAACACGAGCGCGAGCGGCGCGATCCCGCGCGCCTTCATCTCGTGCAGCATCCAGGCAGTCGCGACACCGCCCTTCGCCGCGTCGAGCACGAGGATGCGATCGCGGTACGACTGGCCAAAAAGCCTGTGCGAGGGCCGCGAGAACACGCCGTTGATGCGATCGAGGTCGTAGCGCGCCGAGAAGCCGTCCTTCGCGACGAGCGCGATGCCGGACACGCGCGGGCCCATCGCATGACGCGCGACGAATTCGCGTCGTTCGTCGATTGGCGCGCTCGCGCTCACGCCAACCGCCCCGAGCACGCGGCATCGACGCACGCTTCCATCGACGCGAGCATCGGCTGGTAGCCGTAGCCGCCGAGGATATTCACCATCTTTGCGCTGTTGGTGACGAGTCGCTTCCAGCCGTTCGCTTCCGCGATCTCTCGCGCATAGGACTGGTAGAAGCACATGCCGGCGAGCACCGTGCCGCCGGCGTTCTCGATTCGTGACGTGAGGCCCATCCGATCGGCGTCGGGCTTGATCTGCGGACTGGTCACCGCGAGCAGCGGCACGACGAAGCGGCGGCCGTCGCACAAATCGGCGAGCGACGAAAGCTCGAGCAGGCTCAGTTGCGGACCCGAGAACACGACGATGTCGATCGCATCGTCGACGGGATAGGATGATCGCAGTGCGTCGACATCGCTGCGTCCGACACGGTGCTCGGCGACGTCTTCGCGCGCCACGTCGCGAAGGCGCGTCGCTTCCGGCGTGACGCCGACGATGTGAAAGAGCGCAACCGAGCCGAAGCTCGCCATCGCGGCGCCGAAATGCTTCAGCGCATCGGAGCTCGGCGCGACGTCGAGACCTTCGATCACCGGCACCGCCCAGTAATGACCGGCAAGGCGACCGATCACCCCGCCGAGCGCGCCCCATTCGTCGAGTCGTTCGGGCGTCCAGTCAACGCGTACGCGAAGCGTCGCCTGCCGATGCGCATCGAGGTGATACGCGTAGCGCGGAGTACGACCGGTGAGTCCGGCCGACAGCGCCGACGGGCCGCCTTCGAAATTCGACCGTGCGCCGCATACCGAATTCGAGTAGACGACCACACCGGTATCGCCGAACGCGACGTGCTCGCCGCGCGTCGGCGCCTGCACGGTCTGGTAGTTGATGCACGTGTCGGTCAGCAGCACGCCAAGCTTGGCGAACGCATCGATCGCGCGCTGCTCGAGCATCAGCATCCAGGCGGCCTGCTTCAACGTTTCGGCATGCGCGAAATCGGTGCCGCGCGGATCGGTGATCGTCGGGATACGGACGCGCCGCTCGGCTTCCGAATGGCTCGCGAGCATCT
>DATFCW010000272.1:0-4154 GCA_035252665.1 Casimicrobiaceae bacterium
GTTCCAGATCGCACGGGGCTTTCCGCGGCTGTCCGTCTACGAAAACCTGCTCCTTTACGGCCGCCGCCAGCCGGGCGAGCGCCTTCTTGCCGCGCTCGGGCATGCGAGGGCTGCACGAGCACGCGAGGCCGAGCTCGTCGAGGCGGCGCAGGCAATCGCGCACCGCTTCGATCTCGTGCGCGTGCTGAACGCGCCCGCGTCGGCGCTTTCCGGTGGCCAGAAAAAGCTGCTCGAGATAGCACGCGTGCTCATGGCAAAGCCCGCGATCGTGCTGCTCGACGAGCCCGTCGCGGGGGTCAATCCAACGCTCACGCGCGAGATCGCGCGGCATCTTCGGGCGCTCGTCGACGAAGGGCTCACGGTGCTGCTGATCGAGCATCACATGGACACCATTGCCGCGCTTTGCGATCACGTCGTCGTGCTCGCCGAGGGCCGCAATCTCGCCGAAGGCACGTTCGCCGAGATCGCGGCGAACCCGTCGGTGCAGGAAGCATACATGGGACGAAGGCGATGACGCTCGCGATGGCGACGACGCAGGCAAAGGTCGCGCGCGAAACGACGCTGCTGCTTGACGTCGAAGGCGTCGTCGCGGGTTACGGTCCCGGCGATGAAGTACTCAAGGGCGTCGATCTTCGCGTCGACACGGGCGAGATCGTGGCGATCCTCGGACCCAACGGCGCGGGCAAATCGACGCTCGTGAAGACGATCGCCGGACTGCTCGCGCCAAGCCGTGGAAGCATCGTGCTCGACGGACAATCGGTCGGCGGTCGCGAAGCGCGGGATATCGCGCGGCTCGGCGTCGCCTACGTGCCGCAGGAGCAGAACATCTTCCCGACGATGAGCGTGCGCGAGAATCTCGAGATCGGCGGCTACGTCGATCCGAAGGCGAGCGCGCGCAGGATCGACCAGGCGTTCTCGCGTTTCCCGATGCTTGCGCGACGCAGGCGCGTGCAGGCGCGCGCGTTGTCGGGCGGCGAGCGGCAGGTGCTCGCGATGGCGATGGCGCTGATGGTTGAGCCGAAGCTCCTTCTGCTGGACGAGCCGTCGGCGGGACTCTCGCCGCTCTCAGCCGAGCGCCTTTTTGCCGACATCGCCGCGATCAACGAGGCTGGCATGTCGATCGCGATGGTCGAGCAGAATGCGCGCGAGGCCTTGACCATCGCCGATCGCGCGTACATTCTCGTCGACGGCCGCAATCACCGCGACGGCCGCGCGGCATCGTTGGCCGCCGAACCCGACATAAGACGAATATTTCTTGGTGGGTGAGACTGCAAACCAAAGTGGGGTCAGAGACGACTTTCCATCCTTGTTCGCGTTACAGCGCAGCGCGCGGAGAAACTCGTCTCTGACCCCGAGGAGGAACGAGATGCAACGAACTGTCGATCCACATCGTCGCCGTTTTCTTGCAACGTCGGGCGCGCTCGCCGCGACGGCGATGGCGCCAGCGATCGTGCGCGGCCAAGGCGCGTCGCTCGAGCTCGGCGTGCTGACGCCGCTCACCGGCGCGGGCGGCTTCGACGGACCGCGCATGGCGAAGGCGATGCAGGCGGTCATCGACGAGGTGAACGGCGTGGGAGGATTGCTCGGGCGCAAGGTCCTGCTCGTCGTCGAGGACGGACAGACCAATCCCGAAGCCGCCGTGCGTGCGGCGCGCAAGCTGATCGACGTGACGAAGGTGCCGGCCATCATGGGGACGTGGGCGTCGGCGGTGACCACGGCGGTCGCGCCGCTTTGCTGGGAGAGCAAGACGTTCCTGACCACCGTGTCGGGCGCCGATTCGATCACGAAGCTGCCACATCAGGGCTATCTGATCCGCACGCAGCCGAACAATTATCTGCAGGCCGGCAAACACGCGGAATTCATCGCGTCGATGGGCGCGAAGCACGTGTTCATGATGTCGATCCAGGCGCCGTTCGCCGAGCCGACGCAAACGCGCGCCACCGAGGTGCTGAAGGAAAAGGGCTCGCAGATGGTCGGCACGCTGATCTACGACAAGGACAAGACGACGTATCGCAGCGAAGTCGATCAGGCATTGCGCACGAATCCCGACCTGATTTACCTCAACGGCTACGCGCCAGACGTAACGATCCTCTTGCGCGATCTCTACCGCGCAAGCTACGCCGGCCACCGTTTCGCGCAATCGTATGCCGTGACGCAGAAAGTGATCGACTCGCTGCCGCACGAAGTGACCGAGGGCGTGATCACCGTGCAGCCGTCCGCTGACGTCGGATCGCCCGCGTACGAGCTCGCGAAGAAGCGGCTCGGCGTCGCGGAACCCGATTCGTACGAGACGCAGGCGACCGACTGGGCGAGCCTCGTGTCGCTTTCGATCGCGAAGGCGAAGGTCGCGACTGGCACCGGCATTCGCGACAACGTGCGCAAGATCTGCCAGGGAACCGGCACCAAGGTCTACAGCGCCGTCGACGGGCTGAAGTTGCTCGCTCGAGGCAAGGACATCAATTACGAGGGCGCGAGCGGCCCCTGCGATTTCACCGACATCGGCGACATCACCGACTGCAAGTTCCGCTACAACAAGGTGCAAAACGGCAAGCTGGTGTTGCTGAAGGTCGCCTGAGCGCGGCGAACGGGACCATTCACTGATCGCGCATGACGTCGGCCGCCGAGGTCGGGCAGCTCGTCGTCAACGGCGTCATGGCCGGGACGATCCTCGCCGTCCCGGCGATCGGGCTAACCGCGATCTACGCGGTGCTGCGCTTTCCCAATTTCGCGCTCGCGTCGCACGCGACGATCGGCGCCTTCGCCGGCTACGTCGCGAACGTCGCCTTCCACTGGTCGCTCGTGCCGTCGGTCGTCGCGGCGTTCGTGGTCGCGGGCGCGGTCGGCGTCGTGAGCGACGAGACGATCCTCGCGCGCTTTCGGCCTTCCGGCTACATCACCACCGCGATCGCATCGATCGCGCTGACGATCGCGCTCGAAAACGTCGTGCGCTTCGCATTCGGCAACGAGCTTCGCGGCTACGATCTTCCGATCCAGCGCGATCTTCGCGTCGGCGCGATCCGCGTCGGTCCGCAGCAGATCGAGAATCTCGCGATCGCGGTGGTCGCAATGGGCGGGCTCTTCGCGTTTCTCGCCTTCACGCGGGTGGGCAAGGCGATGCGTGCCGTCGCCGACAATCCGATGCTCGCGAGCATCAAGGGCATCGACGCGCGCGTCGTCAGCCGCATCGTCAATTTCGTCGGCATGGGGCTCGCCGGCTTGGGCGGCATGCTGATCGGCCTCGACACGACGATCGATCCGCTGACCGGCTTTCGCGCGATTCTCTCGATCTTCGCGGCGGCGGTCGTCGGCGGGCTCGGCAGCATTCCCGGCGCCGTCGTCGGCGCGCTCACGGTTGGCATCGGCGAGGAACTCTGCCTGCTGTTTCTCTCTCCGGATTACCGCAGCGCCGTAGGCTTCGTCGCGATCCTGCTGGTGCTCACGCTGCGACCGCGGGGGATTCTGGGTCAGCGCGCGTATTGATGAATCCCCCTGCGCTCGCTTCGCTCGCTGCCCCCCCGGAGGCGGATCAGTCGCTCGGGGCGGCCCTTCGCGACTGACGCAATGGAAAATTACCTGATCGCGATGGCGGTATCCGGCGGCATCTACGCACTGATGGCGCTCGGCGTCAACGTGATCTGGGGGTTCGCCGGGATGGTGAACCTGGGCCTCGTCGGGTTCTTCGCCGTGGGCGCCTACGCGAGCGCGCTGTTGACGCTGAAGGCGGGGATCACGATCGCGGCCGGCATGGCGGCGGGCACGATCGTCGCGGCGATCGTAGGCGCGCTCGTCGCGCTCGTCACCGTGCGCCTTCGCGGTGACTATCTCGCCATCGTCACGCTCGGCTTTGCCGAGACGGTTCGCATTATCGCGAGCAACGCGATCGGCTTCACGAACGGCACCGATGGATTGTCGGGAATCGCCGGGCCATGGCGCGCGTCGCTGTCGCCTGAGGCGTTCAACGCGCTGTATCTCGCGATCGTTGCAATCATCGTGGCGACCGTCTACCTGATGTCCGAGCGTTTGCGTCGATCGCCGTTCGGACGCGTGCTGCGCGCGATCCGCGACGACGAGCAGGTCGCAGCGGTCGCGGGCAAGCACGTGACGCTCTTCAAAATGAAGGCGTTCGCGATCGGATCGGCGGCGCTCGGTCTCGC
>DATFCW010000273.1:0-4370 GCA_035252665.1 Casimicrobiaceae bacterium
CTTGAGCCGATTGCGGTCCGCGCTTCTGCTGCGTTCCAACTCGCGGGCCGATACGCGGTCATCGAGGTCGTCTTGCGTATCGACGTCCCTGGTGATGCCTTCGTCATCGCAATCGATCAGCGTGATTGCGTTTCCGTGCGCAAGAAGCGACCGGGCGCCTTCGTCGCCGTGGAGGGTCGAGAGCGCGGCGAAGTGCCGACGCGAGAATCCCACCGGATGTCCTCGCTGACCGCCATAAACCGGCGCGACGATGGGGGCGCCTTCGCTAAGCGCCGTTGCGACGGCACGGATGGTCGCGGGCGAAATCCATGGCATGTCAGCGAGCGCGACGACGCAGCCATCCGCGTCGGCGACTGCCGCGACGCCGCACGCGAGGCTCGCGCCCATGCCATCGTCCGCGTTCGCGCATTCGATGATGCGAAGCCCGGCGGCGGCAAGCGCGGCGGACAGCGCGGTTGCGGCCTCGCGCACCACAGCGATCGATTCGGGCAGCGCCGCGACAAGATGCATTGCGGCGGCGACGCCGAGCGGCGTGCCGGCCGGTGCACCGTACGACGCATGTGGAAGGCGCACGCGCAACTTGTCGCCGTGAAAACGGGCGCCTCGGCCTGCTGCGAGGAGGATGCCGGCGATGCGCAAGGCGATATCGAAGCCGCTGGGAGCTTGGGGTTGCGACGAGATTTTTGCGGCCGTACAGTGTCCTCGTAGCTTCCTCTTTTGAAGGAGGGACATCATGCGGCGCAGACTCTATTTCATCATGCCCGATCTTCCGAGCGCGCGAAAAGCGATGAGCGACCTTTTGCTCGCCCGCATCGAGGAGCGGCATATCCACTTCCTCGCGAAGCGCGGCACGCCAATGGACGGCTTGAACGAAGCCAATTACCTGCAGAAATCCGACCTCGTGCACGGCGCGCAGGTGGGGCTTGCGCTAGGCGTTGTGCTCGGCTTGATACTCGGCGTGATCATCGTCTTTGCTGCCGGCATCGACGATCAGTGGCAAATCGTCACCGTGCTCGGGTGTGGCGCAATGGGCGCGCTTTTCGGCGCATGGGTCGCGAGCATGGTTGGCGTTGCCGTTCCGAACTCGCGCCTGCGGCAGTTCGCGCAGTCCATCGACGCGGGCAAGCTGCTGTTGATGGCCGACGTGCCGGAGCATCGTATGGAGGAAGTGCGAACGCTTCTGAACGCCGCGCATCCGGAAGCCGAGGATCGCGGCGTCGATCCGCACATTCCGGCGTTTCCGTAAGGCCTCCGGCGACATGCCGACGGTCACGACTAACGGCGAACAAGCGCCCGGCATCTTGGAGCACGGCCACTTGCTGTCGCTCGCATAACACGGGACTGCGTTGCCGTTAGCGCTCACAGAAAGGTCCAGGCCGAAGAAACCCCTCGACCTCGAGCGACCGCCGCTCGCTACCGCTCGGTCAGGGGCCGAAGAAGGCCCGCACCTTGTCAAAAAACGACTTGGCCCGCGGGTTGTGCGCGTCAGGATCCTGCTCGTTGATCGCCTCGAACTCCCGCAGCAATTCCTTCTGTCGCGCGGTGAGCTTGACCGGCGTTTCGATCGACACGTGGCAATAGAGATCGCCCGTCACGGAACCGCGCACCGGACGGATGCCCTTGTTCCGCAACCTGAACACTTGTCCGGTCTGCGTCTCGACGGGGATGCGAAGTTTCGCCTGGCCGTCGAGCGTCGGAATTTCGATCTCGCCGCCGAGCGCCGCTGTCGCGAAACTGATGGGCATCTCGCAGTGCAGATCGGCGCCGTCGCGCTGAAACACCGGATGTGGCTTGAGCGACACCACGACATACAAGTCGCCGGGTGGTCCGCCGTTGACACCCGCCTCTCCTTCGCCCGACAAGCGAATGCGATCGTCCTGATCGACGCCCGCCGGAATCTTGACCGACAGTGTCTTGTGCTTGCGCACGCGCCCCGCGCCGCTGCACGTCGTGCACGGCTGCGAAACGACCTTGCCCGTGCCGCGGCATTGCGGACACGTCTGCTGGATGGAGAAGAAGCCCTGCGACACGCGCACTTCGCCGCGGCCGTGGCAGGTCGGACATGTCTGCGGATGCGTGCCGGGCGCCGCGCCGCTGCCGTGACACGTGCCGCATTCCTCCATCGTCGGAATGCGGATCTTGACTTCGGTGCCGTGCGCGGCATCCTCGAGCGAAAGCTCGAGGTTGTAGCGAAGATCGGCGCCACGATAGACGCCATTGCCGCGCCCGCCGCTCCGCTGGCCGAAGATCTCGCCGAAGATGTCGCCGAATGCATCGGCGAAGCCGCCAAAGCCTTCCGCGCCGCGCGCGCCTGCGGCACCGAAGCCCGCCGATGGATCGACGCCTGCGTGTCCGAACTGGTCGTACGCTGCCCGCTTGCGCGGATCGGACAGCACTTCGTACGCTTCCTTGGCCTCCTTGAACTTCTCCTCCGCGTCCTTTTCCGGATTGCGATCAGGATGGTGCCTCATCGCGAGCTTGCGATAGGCCTTCTTGATGTCGTCTTCGGATGCATCGCGCGCGACGCCGAGCACCGTGTAGTAATCGCGCTTCACCATGAAAATTGCTTGACTGCCTCGTCCCTACCCAATTGCTACAACGGGCGCAACCTCGCGCCCGATTACAAACGCCGGCCACGCCAACGAGTGCGCGGCCGGCGTGAAACGCCTGAATTCTACGTCGTTTGCGCGTCGGTCATTGCGAGTTGCCGGGAGCCGGCGGACGAATGCAGGCTCGCTGTCGTCGCGACGACACAACCGCGAAAGTTACTTCTTGTCCTTCACTTCCGTGTATTCGGCATCGACGACCTTCTCGTCGCCGCCCTTCGTCTCGCCGCCGCCCGCACTGCCTTGAGCGCCGCCGGCCGCACCCTGCGCCTGTGATTGCGCGTACATCGCTTCGCCGAGCTTCTGCGACGCGCTCATCAGCGCGTCGGCCTTGGCCTTCAGCGCTTCCTTGGATGCGTCCTTGTCCTTGAGCGTCGACTCGGCGTCGTTCAGCGCCGATTCGATGCGCGCGCGTTCCTCGCCGCCAACCTTCTCGCCATATTCGCCGAGCGACTTGCGAACGCTGTGCACCATCGCATCGAGGCCGTTACGCGCCTGCACGACTTCCATCAACTTGCGATCTTCCTCGGCGTGCGATTCCGCATCCTTGACCATCCGCTGGATTTCGTCCTCGGAGAGGCCCGAGTTCGCCTTGATGGTTATCTTGTTTTCCTTGCCGGTCGCCTTGTCCTTGGCCGACACGTGCAGGATGCCGTTTGCGTCGATGTCGAACGTCACCTCGATCTGCGGCATGCCGCGCGGCGCGGGTGGGATGCCTTCCAGATTGAACTGGCCGAGGCTCTTGTTGCCCGACGCGCGCTCGCGCTCGCCCTGCAACACGTGAATCGTCACCGCCGGTTGATTGTCGTCAGCCGTCGAGAACGTCTGCGTCGCCTTGGTCGGGATCGTGGTGTTCTTCTGGATGAGCTTCGTCAACACGCCGCCGAGCGTTTCGATGCCGAGCGAAAGCGGCGTCACGTCGAGCAGCAGCACATCCTTGCGCTCGCCCGCGAGCACCGACGCCTGGATCGCCGCACCGACCGCAACCGCTTCATCCGGATTCACGTCCTTGCGCGGATCCTTCCCGAAGAATTGCTTGACGGTGTCCTGCACCTTCGGCATGCGCGTCTGGCCACCGACGAGAATCACGTCGTTGATGTCGTCGAGCTTGATGCCCGCGTCCTTGATCGCGATGCGGCAGGGCTCGACGGTGCGCTCGATCAAGTCGTCGACGAGCGATTCGAGCTTCGCGCGCGTGAGCTTCATCGACAGGTGCTTCGGACCGCTTTGATCCGCGGTGATGTACGGCAGGTTGATATCGGTCTGCTGAAGGCTCGAGAGCTCGATTTTCGCCTTCTCGGCAGCTTCCTTGAGCCGCTGCAGCGCGAGCACGTCGTTCTTGAGATCGACGCCCGATTCCTTCTTGAACTCGTTGACGATGTACTCGATGATCCGCTGGTCGAAGTCCTCGCCGCCGAGGAACGTGTCGCCATTGGTCGACAACACCTCGAACTGGTGCTCGCCTTCAACGTTCGCGATTTCGATGATCGAGATGTCGAACGTGCCGCCGCCCAGGTCATAGACGGCGATCTTGCGATCCCCTTCCTTCTTGTCGAGGCCGAACGCGAGCGCGGCTGCGGTGGGCTCATTGATGATGCGCTTGACTTCGAGGCCCGCGATGCGGCCGGCGTCCTTGGTCGCCTGGCGTTGCGAGTCGTTGAAGTACGCGGGAACCGTGATGACGGCCTCGGTGACGGTCTCGCCGAGATAGTCCTCCGCCGTCTTCTTCATCTTGCGCAGCACTTCGGCCGAGACCTGCTGCGG
>DATFCW010000274.1:0-2309 GCA_035252665.1 Casimicrobiaceae bacterium
TCGCCGAGCGCGCGCGCATACCGGTGTTCACCGCGCGCGCCGCGCGAGGGTTGCTCGCAGACGATCACGAGCTGTGCATGGGCTTCCCGAACCTGCTGACGCCGGCCGCTCAGACGATCTTCGGCGAGGCCGACCTCGCCTTGGTGCTCGGCGCCGAGCTCGACGTGTTGATGGGGAACGGCGCGTTCCATCCGGGATGCACCTTGATCCGCGTCGACGCGGATACGAACGCCTTCGCGATCGGCCGCAAAGCCGAGATCGAGCTCGTCGCATCGCCGCGCGCAACGCTGGAAGCGCTGGCCGCCGTCGCGAAGCCGCTCGACACGGAAGCGTGGGTCAAGCGGTTGCGCGACGCCGTCGACACGCGCGCGGCCGAGGTGGCGAAGCGCGCGCAGATCGCCGCATCGCCCCTGCACCCCGGCCGCTTGATGGCGGAGGTCGCGAAACAGCTGCCGCGGGACGCGATCGTTACGGTCGATGCCGGCGAGCTCGCGCTATGGGCCTTGGATGCGATCCCCGCACGGTCGCCTTCGTCCCTCAACACGTCGTCGGCATCGGCGATGGGCGCGCTCGGCATGGGCCTGCCGTGGGCGATCGGCATGAAAGCCGCTCATCCCGAGCGGCCGGTAGTCGCCGTGTGCGGCGACGGCTCGTTCGGCTTCACCGCGATGGAGATCGAGACGTCTGCGCGTCACGGCCTACCGGTTGCAACGGTGATCGGGAACGACGGCGGCTGGGGCATCGTGCGGCATCTCCAGAGCGCGATCCACGGGCGCGCGCTCGCGAGCGACCTTCCCGTCGCGCCGTACGAGCTGCTCGCCGACTTCGCCGGCGGAACCGGCGATCGCGTGGAGACACCCAAGCAGCTGGAGATCGCGATCACGAACGCGCTCGTTTCCGCAAAGCCGAGCGTGATCAACGCGATCATCGATCCGGCCGTGCAACATGAAGCGATGCCGTTGATCGCGGCGATGTTCGCCGCGCGCGCGAACGCTTAGCGGCTGAACCCTGCGTGCCGCATGCGCGGCTTCGGGCGCTCGAACAACACTTGCGTTATCTGGTAATAGGGCAAAACCACCGAAAGCTGGCGGCTGTCGTCGTCCGGTTCGTGAACATCCGCGTGCAGCCAAGAATCCGTCGTCTCCACGATCTTGTCGACGCGATAGATCCGGCCGTTTCCGAGGACGAGCTCGGCGGTCACTTCCTCGCCTTCCCCGGCGCGACCTGCGAATTCCTTCTTTCGGTCGTCGAAGGTTTCGAAGAACTGCTTGTCCATGTGCGGCAGTGTGCCCGCCTGCGGTTTCGCGCGCAAACCGGAACCGGATGATTCTCAGGTTCGTCTCATGGGAATAGTCCCATCCACCCGCTAGAGTGCACACACGGGAGAAAGGGGCCGACCGTGACCGAATCAGACGCGGTGATCGACCTCCGAGACACGCATTTCATCTCCGCCGACCAAGCACGCCTTGCGCGCGCCGTGCGCGCATCCATACGAAGCCAAGTCATCGAGCTGCTCGATCGCCGTGGGCTCCTGAACAAGAGGAACGTTCAACGATGTCCGTCGTGTGGCGACAAAGTGATCGCGCTCGAGCAGCCTTCGACGTTCGTCTACGACAAGGAAGGCGATCGCAAGATCTGCTCGGCATGCGGTGCCGAGCGGGATCTCGTCGTGATCCTCGACCCGGTCGTCGATCTCGGCGGCGAGGGCGGCTAGCCGCTACTTCGCTGCGCGCGCGGCGAGCAGCCCGCGCGTGATCGCCCCTTCGAGCGCGTCGGAAACCTCTTCGATCGACGCGTGCGCTGTGTCGGGCGGATTCGGGCCGACCCACACGATCGCCGCCGATGGCGCCATCTCCTTGAGCGACGGGATGAGGTCGCGCGCCTCGTCGAGGGTGCCGTCCAGAACGATCACATCGGCAGGACTCGACGAGACGAGGTTCGTTGCCTCGTTCGCGGATTCCGCCATCGCGATAACTTGAGCGTCGGGGCCGGCTGCTCGGCGCAATGCTTTCGCGGCATCGGTGGTCGGCGCGACGATCATCACCCACACTGCACGGCACACGCCGTCAGCCTAGCCGCGGATGAACTGGCGCGCGAAGCGGTTCGTTGCGTGCGCCACCGGCGCGAACAGTGCGGTTCGGCGGAACCGGTACGACAACGCGGCGAACAATGCGAGCGCGCCGAGCACGCTCCCCCAGTACGGCGCCGTGCGCCACGCGATCGGGCCGCGCAGGTACGTCCGGGTCACGATGCTCGACACGACTTGCGGCGGGCCGAGATGCGGAGCGCCGCAACCGAGACACGGCGCG
>DATFCW010000275.1:0-5567 GCA_035252665.1 Casimicrobiaceae bacterium
CCGAGTGGCTGTCGGTCCTCGGCCTCACGTGGACGCCGGCAGCGAGATCAGGGAAAGCATCACTCCAGCAGGCAGCGATCCTCGGCAAGCTGCGCGAGTTCTGCGCGTTCACGCCGGGCGCGGTGCAAGCGCTCCTTGCGCCTGTGCTTGGCTACGTGAATCCGTCGAGCCTCGTGGTCTACGAGACGAAGCGCGCGAGCCTTACCGCGGTCCATACGTACATCGACGCGCCGATCGCTGCGCAGCAAGCGATCCCCGGCAATGCGTCGAGCCTTGTGCGAACGCTGTGGGTTCCCGACGGTGGATTCCTCGGCCGCTCGGGCGTGCAACTCGTTGTCGAGATCACGCACCCGAACGTCCAGAACTTGACGATACAGCTCACGTCGCCGGGCGGGCTCTACACGAAGTCGTGGACGAACATCGGCCAGGGCTCCGTCACCGCGCAGACCATTCAGCTCTACGGCGCCGAGTTCGTGGGGCTGCAAGCGGGACCGACGTGGACGTTGACGATCATGGACGCGGCTGCGTCTTCGACAGGATCGCTTCTCCAATGGTCGCTGTTCTGCGAGGGCGTCGGAAACGGCGGGCTCGGTAGCGATATTTGGTATTGGGGCGTCTACGCCGATCCGAATCTCGTCGGTAGCAATGGCAACGCGCCCGATTACCTCAATGCCGAACGCGCGATCCTTCGTATCAAGCACGCCCACACGGTTGGTCACGTGCTGCGCAGTCTCGTGCCGACGCCGGATGCGCCGCTGACGATTCCTGATCTCGCGCTACCCGCGCTCGGCCAATCAATCGCGGCGCCCGTCGGCGACAAGCTCGGCGTCTGCTATTACACGGGCGCCACGCCGGCGATCAAGGACGGCGACCTCCACGCGCTCCAGAAGGAAGCGGTGCGCTCAAACCGTGCCACGCGCGGCGGCGAGAGCTTCCTCTATGACGAGTTCACTGGCGACTCGCTCAATCGGTACAAGTGGCAGAACAACGCGGGCGTCACGATCGCGGACGACTCCGCGAACGGCGCGTTCGGCATCGCCGAGATCGTCAACACTGGATCGGGTGGGCAACTCCAGACGAACGCGGCCTATGCGATCGGCCTCTACGACTTTCGATTTCGTTATCGCGCGCGGTTCCCGAACTACGCAACGATCGCGAACGCGCTCGATGCGTTCATGGGCATAAGCGGAGTCCAGTTTCACGTCACGCGCACGGCAGGCAACACGTTCAACGTGCAGGCGCGCGTCGGCGCGGCCGGCACTGGAATCCAGCCACAGGATCACGATACCGGCGTCGCGGTGCCAACCGGAAGCTACGTCGAGTTTGAAATCCGAAAGGAAGGCACGACGCTCTCGTTTCTGATTAACGATGTCGTGGTCTACTCGCAATCGTTTACCACCGTGCTCGGCGGTTTCCCCTTTCTCATCTCGACGAACTACAACGCAAGCGCGCCGGCCGGCTGCATCAGCGTCTTTGTCGATTACGTCAAAACCTACGTCGAGCCCGAGCCTGTCTCGGCGCCGAGCGCGGCGCAGCCGACAGGCAGTCATCTCGAATCGCAGACGATCGCGCTCGCTGCGCAGGATCGCGTGACGGTGACGTGGTCGACGCCGTTCGCGGACACCACTTATCGATTACCAGCTCCGTGTGTGTACTCGAATCCGGCCGCTGGCGTAGTGAAAGCGAGCTACCAGAACAAAACGCAGAACGGTATCGACATTGTGCTCAGTGACGTGACCACCGGCGAGCTGTACGTCGAAGCGCACGAGTAGTATCGCTAATGCGTGGCAGCGTTCAATGCTTACGACGACGCTCCGCCTCATTGAGTGTCTGTACGAGATCGATCATGTCGCGCATCTCGCCGTCGTCTTTTTGGACGGAGTGCTCTAAGCACTCCAGGGAGCCGGGAACAATACGCCACGGCGGCAGCGGAAGCGCCTTGCCACAGATCGCGCATGGTGCGCTTTTTCGGTCGTCGGCCAAGACTCTCCTCCTCGCGATCGACGGTATCAGAATTTCCGAATTTCGGGCGCGCGATCTCTGCTCCAAACACAAACCCGCAGTCCGGTGATGCCGGTGAAAGCGCGCGCGTATGGCGATCGCGTTCCCCGATGCGCTGTTGACGACCTATCTGCCCGCCGGAACGCCTGCGATCAAGGCCCAGGATCTCAACGCGCTGTCGAAGGAAGCCGTCCGCAGCAATCGCATGCTGCGTGGACCGAACATCCTCATTAGCGACGAATTTACAGGCGATACGCTCAACCGCGGCCTATGGGCGAACAACAGCAGCGTCTCGGTCATCGACGATTACTTGAATGGTGGTTTTGGCGTCGCGCAGATCACGAACAACGGCAGTGTCGGCGGAATCCTCGCGACGTTCGCCGCGCTTGTCGTCGGCATAAGTGACTTCCGGCTGCGCGCGCGCTTGCGGATTCCGAACTATCTGACGCTCTCAGGTACCTACGACGCCTATTTCGGGCTTGGCCTCTCAACCGGGGCGCTGCTGTTTCATTTCAAGCGCACGACGACACAGACGTTCAACGTGGAGGTTTTGGTCGGCTCCGACGTCGATACGGGCGTTGCCGTCCCTGTCACTTCGTACGCGGAGTTTGAGATCAGGCGAGAGAGCGGGGTCGCGAGCTTTCTGATCAACGATGTAGTCGTTTACTCGATAGCATCTGGCAACATCACAACCGGCTACACGCCGGCTATCTCGACAACATATGAGAATAGTAACTCGTTCACAATCTACGTCGACTATTTCAAAATCTACTTCGAGCGCCAAGCGATCTCATCTGCACTCGGCGCGCAGGCGCTCGGCGTTCACGCCGAGGCGCAGACGATCCAGTTCGCAAACACGGACACAGCGATCGTTACGTGGAACGTCCCGTTCGCGGATACGAGCTACCGCATGCCGGAGCCCGGCGTGCTCGTGACCTCGGGCGGCGGCGTGGTGTCGGTGTCGATTCAGAGCAAGACGACAACGGGCGTGACGCTCAAAGCCTCCGACGTGTTCACCGGCGAGGCTTACGTGGAAGCGCACGAGTAGCAATCGACCTCAAGGAGAAGCCAATGTTGCGAGTGAGGCTCGCCGTCCTGGCGATCGCGCTGCTGTGCGCCCGCAGCGCTTCCGCCGATCCATTTCGCGCGGAGGGACTTCAGCTCTCGTCGCGCGTGTCGTCGAGCATCCCCTCGGGCTCGGCGGGTTGGTGGAACTCCAGCGCCGACGGTTTTCCGCGCTGGCGCACCTCGGCCGGCGCCGATGTGTCACTGCTCTATTCGGGCTCGAATGCGAGCATTGTCGATCTGACAGTTACGGGCTCCTTCGATTGCTCGCACCGTCAGTACACGTCGACGCCGGTTACGCTGAGCTCTGCGAACGACTGCATCGCCGGCATCAACGTGGCGAGCGCGGCGACCGTGAACCTTCCGGCACCGGTCAACGGTCTTGAGATCATCGTCAAGGACGAGAGCGGTGCCGCGGCGACGAACAACATCACCATGCAGGCGTCGGGCGGCGCGAACATCGACAATGCGACGACGCGCGTCATCAATCAGAACTACGGCGCGGTATTGTTCTACTCGGACAGCTCGAAGTGGTACGCCGTCGCGGATAATGGCACGCTGGCGACCGCGTACTTGAACGGCGGGGCGGGGCCGCAGATCATTACGCTCGATTCAACTCGCCTCGGTATCCGCATTCACGATGCGTCGCCGACGATCAACGGCACGCTGTTCATGATCTCGGATAACACCGAGTCCAGTCTCTACCTTCGCCTGACGACCGGTGGGCCATTTCAGCTCAGGTCGCCGTCACCCAATACCGCTACGGGTTTCATTTTCGATACGGTTCAGAACTACGCAGCCTCTGGCGCTCCGGTGTATCTTTGGAAAACCGCGAACAACGCTCTCGCTTGGCTTCTCGTTAATTCTGCCTCGCAAAATGAGATCGACTATTTCGGCGGTACGAGCGGGACGATCGTAGGCTCGATTGTCGCCGATACCTCGACCTCAACGGGACTAGCTCTCAATGGCGTCGGCGTAAGTGCGTCGCTGCTCTCATCGCTCGCGGCCGGCAGCACGCGGCCAATCGTGATCGGCACGAGCGGCGTCTCGTTCACCAACGGCGAGCCCATTGTTTCGCTCGTCAATAACAACGTCGAGTTCATGAGCTTCGAGAGTAATTCCAGCGGACCGCTGATTCATGGAAGCACGGGTACCGAGATCCGCTTGGGCGGCAGTCTCGCGATCAAGGGCAACGGCTCGGTGCTCCCGAGCGACGGCGCCGGTGGCTACTCAGATAACGTAGAGGCGATCGGGAGCCCGAGCAATCACTTCAAGTCGTTCTCAGGCTACTGGTACGAGGCGAAGGTCGGCGCGCAGCTCACCGCGGCCGCGACGATCACGCCGACCTCATGCATTCACCACGTCACCGGAGCCACGACGATCAGCACGATCGCCACGACCAACGTTCCATCGGGCGGCAACGTTCTTCTGTTCTTGATCGCGGACAGCGCGTTCACCACGTCCACAGGCGGCAACATCGCCGTGGGTTCGAGCGTCGCGATCAACAAGCTCCTCGTGCTCGTTTGGGATAACACCGCCGCTAAGTGGTTCCCGATCTTCTGATCTCATGCGGGCGCTGCATCTTCACAGCGAGTTGCTCGGCGACCCAACCGGGTCCACGACGTAGTAAAGCGGCTTCAAGATCGAATACCAAGTCTATATTGCCACATAGCGCCAGGAACCCTTCGATTCTGAGAGTAGTCCTATCGCCATCCCAAGTCCGCGACTGCGAGTAGACGAGATCACGGTCATTCAGGAGAACAAGTAGCTCGTCCTTCGAGGATTCGAGTGATGAGATTTGGCGCAACCGTCCCCATATGACGACCGCTCGCTTACGAACATCAGTGATGAGATTGCTTAGTTTCACTGCCACCGAACTTGCTCGCAATAGCCGGCCAAGTCAAATGCGCCGTTATCTCGAAGGAGGAGAGTCCATGCACAAGGCGTTCAAAGGCGCTCTCGCGGTCGCCGCCATTCTTGGTTGCGGAATCTGCGGGCACGCGGCGACTGCGTATCGCGCGCGCAGCTTTCACGTCGGCGCGGGCGCGAACTCGCCGACGACCATTCGCGCGGCGACTACGCCTGCCGCGAGCTTCAACGTCTCGCGCTTGACCACGACCATCGGGCCGGACTCCTCAACGCGCATCACGCTCTCCTACGTCTCAGCGAGCGGAACGGGACTCACGAGAACTCTGCTCGTGGACGCGAATTGCACTTCTGTGCTCGACGGCGCGGGCAACATCATCGCCAATCCTGCGCCAACCGCGCTCTGCACGGCGATTACTTCATTCGCGTCGCAGCTCGACACGATGATCGGCACCGCCGCTGGCGCGAACAAACTCAACCTTTGAAGAGGAGGCGACATGATCCGATTGGTCACTGCTTTGTTTCTACTATTGGCCGTCGCGGGCGCGCACGCCGACGAAAAACCGCAATCGCCCGCGCGGCTGACCCCGTTCGATGCGCTCGCGCTCGAGGCCGCGGACCTCCGCGTCGCGCTC
>DATFCW010000276.1:0-4403 GCA_035252665.1 Casimicrobiaceae bacterium
TGCGGAAGGCATGCCTTCCGGCTACACGTTCCTGCCCGAGCCGAACGGCGTTGCCACCGCCGTGCTTGCGAAATCGGCGTGGGCGGTGCTCGCGCTCATCTGTCACATCGAGATCCGTGCTCGCGCACTACCGCGAAAGCATCGATTCCGACGCGAACGTGTCGGAGCTCTGGAAGTACGTGTTCCTGTTCCATTGGCGGGAGGAGACGCAGCACGCGATCGTCGACGAGATCGAGTGGCGCCGCGAGCACGACAAGCTCTCGGCCGACGCCCGCGACCACGCGGTGAACGACCTGATCGAGCTCGTCGTCATGGTCGACAACGTGCTGCAGATCCAGGCGCGCGCCGACGCGGATTACTTCCTTGCCGTATGCGGGCGGCTTCTCGCCGCAGGCGATGCGCAACGCGTGCGTCGCGGCGTGTTCGCAGCCTATCGGTGGCAATACATCGTGTCGGGCGTGCGGGAGCCGCGCTTCGCAGGGATGCTCGGCAGCATGATCACCGCCGATCAGTCGATGCGCATCACGAACGCGCTCGCGCCGCTGATGACGCGACGGCCGCGCTCTCGCACCTCTCAACCGCGGAGAACCGCGCGAGGGTCCCCTAAAGCGGACTCTCGCGTTCGCGCGGATATCGTGCATCATGTCGGTGCATGATCATCCTGTCCGCATCCGATGTCGGTCGCCTGCTGCCCATGCGCGAGGCGATCGACGTCGCGGCCCATGCGCTCGCCGCGATTGCCCAAGACGAAGGCACGTACCCGCCGCGCATGCACGTGACGCTCGCGCGCGGCGACGCGCTCGTGATGCCCGGCTACGACGGCGGGTCGTACCTCGGCGTCAAGATCGCGACGATCCATCCGGGGAACCTCGTGCAAGGCAAGCCGGGCACGCGCGCGACCTACGTCCTGGTCGACGCCGAGGATGGCGAACCGCGGCTCGTTTGCGATGGCTCGGCTCTGACCGCGCTACGCACGGGCGCCGCGAGCGGCCTCGCCACGCGAAGGCTTGCGCGAACGGACGCGGTCACGCTCGCGATATTCGGCGCCGGCAGCCAGGCCAACGCCCAGGTCGACGCGATGTTCGCGGTGCGGCCGATCGATGCCGTTCGTGTCGTCACACGCAATATCGAGCACGCCGAGCGCTTCGTCGCATTGTTGCGTGATCGTCATCCCCAGGCTCGCATCGAACGCAGCGACCGGATTGCCGCGCTTGCCGGCGCCGACATCGTCGTCACCGCGACTAACTCATACGAGCCGGTGTTCGAGGCAAGTCATGTCGATCCCGGAAGCCATGTGAATGCGATCGGTTCGTTCCGGCCCGACATGTGCGAGGTCGATCCTGCGCTCTTCCTTCGTGCGCGGGTGTTCGTCGAGCAGCGCGGCTCGGCGCTTGCCGAAGCGGGCGAGATCATCGAGGCGATCGCGCGAAAGTACATCGTGGCGGACGACATCACGGAAATCGGCGCGGTCGGCGAACATGCGCGAACGAGCGTGGAAGAGATCACCGTGTTCAAGACTGTCGGGCATGCGGCGCTCGACCTCTTCACCGCCGTCGAGTTGCTGCGTCGCGCGAGCGCATCCGGTTGAGCGCGGGACAAACGCTCGTCAGCGTTCGAGCTCGCGTGCCGGATTGCCGACAAGCGTTGCGCCCGCGCGCACGTCTCGCGTCACGACGCTCCCGGCGCCGATGATCGCGCCGTCGCCGATCGTTACGCCGGGAAGGATGATCGCGCCTCCCCCGATCCAGACGTCCGTGCCGATGACGATCGGCTTCCCGAATTCGAATCCGGCCCGGCGCGAAGATGCATCCCGCGGATGATCGGCCGTATAGAGTTGCACCGCAGGACCGACCGTCGTGCGATCGCCGATCGCGATGCCGACGACGTCGAGAAACGTACAACCGAAGTTGACGAACACGCCGGCGCCCATTCGGATGTTGTAACCGTAATCGCAATGAAAAGGCGGCAGCACGACGCTCGCGTCACCGAGCTCGCCGAAGCGCTCGCGCAGCAACACGCGCCTCTCCTCGTCGGAATGCCCGAGCGAAGAGTTGACGCGAACTAGCCATCGCCGATTCGCGGCCCGATCCTCGCATAGCTCGGGATCGTCCGGCCGGTACGGCTCGCCGGCCAGCATGTTCTGCTTTTCGGTGAACATTACGCGCCGGGTGAGCGATGCGCGCGTCGCGCGATCGAGCGCGAGATTCGGCGCATCCGATACTTGAGAGGAATCGATCCGAGACGGGAATACATGCGCGTCACTTCCCTCCATTCGTCAAGGGGCGATGAAACGGATGGCCGGCCGTGCGTTGCCTCCCAGCGCGCCCAGTGAACCGATTCCCAGAAATCCTCGACGAGGTCGATCGGCGGGGACCGCTGGCTCGCGACGTCGCGAAGCGGTGCGTAGACAGGCGAAAACGCCGCCTCGTGGCGAAACAGCAGCCGGTCGATTACGCGCGCGCGATACTCGTAACGCGCATTGTGGATCGCGCTTGCCGCGCTTGCGTGGACGCGAAACGTCGCGAGCGTCTCATTGACGTGGTAGACGCCCCGGTTCACGCCGATGCGCGCCCAGAACTCGGCGTCGCAAAGCGAAAGCATGTCGCCGTTGAACCAGCCGAAGTCATCGAACACCGACCGATGCAGCAGCGCGACGGTCGGCTCGCCGACGAGATTCATCGTCATGTTATCGAGCGTCGCGTCGCAGAACCGGCGCGCCGAAATCGCGCCACCCTTCCCGTAGACCTCTGCGATGATTCGCCGATTTTTCTCGTACGCGTCACGCGACTCGGGGGAAACGCTTGGCGCGAAAACAAAATCTCGGCCGCAGAAAATGAGCAGATGGCCGGAATCCGCGGCCGACATCAGCGTTTCGATGCAGGTCGGCGCAATCACGTCGTCCTGGAACACGAACTTCACGAATGGCGCGGACGCGAGTTCGACCGAGCGCCGCCAATTGCCGACGAGTCCGCGATTCTTGTCGTTTCGCTCGATACGAATGCGGCTGTCGCGGCGTGCGAAGTCTTGGGCGATGTCGAGCGTCTCGTCGCTCGACACGTCGTCGACGAGGATCAGCTCGAAGTCCGTGAAGGTCTGGCCGAGGATGCTTGTCAAGCACGGGCCGAGAAATCGGCTACCGTTGAACGTGGGGACGCAGACGCTGAGCGAGGGAGATCCGGTACGCATGCGTGTCGGCGATGGAGGAGCGAGCTGGCTTGCCCGCGGCCGTTGCCCGCTCGCCCGCGCCTCGACAATCGTATCGCGCATGCGGCCGTGCCGGGCCTCGAGCCGCCGAGCGCGCCGCTTCGTTGACGAGCACGGTCGGATTGCATAATTCTATAATTGGATGCAATCATACAGTTTGCGCGAAGAAAGCGAGGAGGACGCGATGCGGTGGGCGGGCGTATTTCCGGCGGTGACCACGAAGATGCGCGAGGATGGGTCCCTCGATCTCGCCGCGACCCAGTCGAGCGTGGACCGCCTGATCGCCCAAGGCGTATCCGGCGTGATCATGCTCCCGATGCTCGGCGAGAATGCGTCGCTTTCGCCGAGCGAGAAGGAATCCGTCATCCGCGCCGTGAGGGAGGCGGCGGCGGCTCGCGTTCCCGTCCTCTCGGGCCTGGCCGAGGTGTCGACGGCGGACGCGGTACGCGCCGCGCAACTCTTCGAGGGATGCGGCGCGCAGGGCCTGATGGTGTTCCCTAGTCTTGCGTACACGACCGATCCGCGCGAAACCGGCGAATGGTTCAAGGCGATTGCGCGAGCGAGCGATCTTCCGATCATGATCTACAACAATCCGATCGCCTACAAGGTCGACGTGTCGCCGCCGGTGCTGCGCGAGTTGATCGACGTGCCGACGATCCAATGCATCAAGGAGGAATCGGGCGACATTCGGCGCATCACGGACATTCACAACGCCCTCGGCGATCGGTTCAGCGTTTCGTGTGGCGTGGATGATCTGATTCTCGAAAGCATGGCGCTCGGCGCGACGGGTTGGGTATCGGGAATGGTGAATGCATGGCCGAAGGAATGCGTGCGGCTCTTCGACCTGTGCTCGGCGGGGCGGTTCGCCGACGCGCGCGCGCTGTATCGGCTGCTGACGCCTGCGTTCCATCTCGACACGCACGTAAAGCTCGTCCAGTACATCAAGCTCGCCGAGCACGCGGTCTACGGCGCACCCGAGTGGGTGCGCGCACCGCGGCTCCCGCTCGTCGGCGAGGAGAGGCGGCGCGTTTCGTCGGTGATCGAAGCGACGATCGAGGCGCTTCGCTCATTCGAGCTTCCCGCGCTCTAGCGAACTGGTCAACACACGTCGTCGAGCAAGCGGATGACGTACACGTTTCATTTCCGTGACGTCTTCGCGGCGCACGATGCGCTGCAGCAGGGGCTGCTGCTGACGCTGC
>DATFCW010000277.1:0-4722 GCA_035252665.1 Casimicrobiaceae bacterium
CTGACCCCACTTTGCGTAAATCGGTGCCAGAGATGTATTTCCCGATTGCTGTCGTTACGAATCGCGATACCCGTTCGGGAATTACATCTCTGGCACCGATTTCGGGCTTCGATTTCCCTCACGGCTTCACCGCCGGCGCCGTCATTGCGCTCGCCGTCTGCTTGCGCCCGCCTCCGCCCGACGCCGCCCGCGTCGGCGGATGATGCGCGTGGCGGCTCTTCGATTGCCGCACTTTCACGACGCGCGCGTGGCTCCGCGCGGGCTGCACGTCGCTCGTGACGCGAAGCTTTTGCCCCGTGCGCACTTCGTCGCTCGCAAGGTGGTTCCAGCGCCGCAGATCCTGGCGCGTAACGCCGTAGCGTCCCGCGATGCCGGTCAGCGTATCGCCGCGATGCACCGTGTAATAGAACGTGCGGTTCACCGGGACGGTGGTGAACACGGCGTTGTCGAGCGACGCCTCGGCCTCCTCCGTCGGCCGCTGCATCGGCACGAGCAACGCGTAACCCGTGGGCACGGTCTGGCGCGGACCGATACCGTTCACCGAACGCAGCGTCTCGATCGACATTCCGTAGCGCGACGCGACCTGCGCGAGCGTTTCGCCGCGCTGCATCCGGTGCGCCTGCCACGAGACGAGCGGCTGCGCGACGAGGTTCAGCTTCGCCGCGAACACCTCCGCCTTGTCGATTGGAAGCAGGATCGCGAATTCGTCGGCGCCGGAGATCACCGGCCGATTGTGCTGAGGGTTGAGCGCCAGGAATTCGTCCATCGGCAATTCGGCAAGCTCGGCGGCGCGCTTCACGTCCATCCGCACGGTCGTGTGAACGACGGTGAAATACGGCGCGTTGGGGACGTCGGCCATCGCAAGGCCGTATTTCTGCGGATCGGCGACGATGTTCTTCACCGCCTGCAGCTTAGGCACGTAGTTGCGCGTCTCGACCGGCAGGTCCTGGAGGCTCGCAAAGTCGGTCGGCAAACCGCGCGTTCGATTGCGCGCGATTGCGCGGCGCATCGTTCCTTCGCCGCAGTTGTACGCCGCGAGCGAAACCTGCCAATCGTTGAACTCGGCGTTCAGCGTCTGCAGGTAGTCGAGCGCGGAGCTCGTCGCCGCGATCACGTCGCGCCGCGAATCGGCCCAGAAGCTTTGCTTGAGTCCATACGTCTTGCCCGTCTGCGGCATGAATTGCCAGATGCCCGACGCGCGGCTCACCGATTCGGCGGTCGGATTGAAGGCACTCTCGATGATCGGCAGCAGCGCGATCTCGGAGGGCATGCCGCGCGCCTCGACCTCGGTGACGATGTGGTAGAGATAGCGGCGGCTGCGTTCGACCATTCGCGCGACGTATTCGGGACGCTCCGCGTACCACTGCTCCCATTTGTCGACGAGCGGGCCGTCGATGTCGGGAATCGAATAGCCATCGACGATGCGATCCCAGAGATCGCCCGCCGATGCAGGTAGCGGCTCGAGGTCGGTGCCCGAAGCCTGTAACGGGTGCGCGAGGACGATCGGCGGCGGGGAAGGCGGGAACTCGATCGGCCGCAACGGCGCCGACGAGGCGAGGAAGTCCGGTGGCTGCGAAGTCGTCGCGCATGCTGCAAGCGCGAGCGCCACCGGCATGATCAGGATTCGTCGATAGGGCAATTCGAAAACGCGGTTCGCGACACGCCGTAGAACACAAAATTTCGGCGATGGTAGGCGCCATCGCACGAGGCGTCAACCGCGAAAATGATCTTGCGCGCGATGTCGCCGCTCGACCGGCTCCGTGAACCGCCCATCACGTGTACGCGTTGTCGCGTACACGACGTTATCACGCGAAGCCGTTCTTCCATTCGCGCAGCGTGGCGAACGAATCGACGGCACTCTCCATCGCGCGCCCCGCGTGCGCGGCCGCTTGCGCCATCACGTCGGGCAGCGCCGCGCGCAGGAACGGATTGGTCGCGCGTTCGGCGCCAATGGTCGACGGCAGCGTCGGCTCGCCACGCTCGCGCTTCTCGCGCTCGTACGCAATACGCATCTCGATGTCGCGGCTCGACGGCTCGACGGCGGCGGCAAAGCGCAAATTCGCGAGCGTGTATTCGTGGCCGCAATACACGCGCGTCTGGTCCGCGAGCGACGCGAGCTTGCCGAGCGACGACCACATCTGACCGGGCGTTCCCTCGAACAGCCGTCCGCAGCCCGCTGCGAACAACGTGTCGCCGCAGAACACGAGCGGATCGGGCGGCAGCGCGAAATATGCGATGTGCCCTGCCGTGTGGCCCGGTATGTCGAGCACCGACAGCGTGAGCCCGATGCCGGGAACGATGATGCGATCGCCTTCGCGCAGCGCCTGCGTTCGTTGCGGAATGCGCTCGTTCGCGGGACCGAACACCGGCACGTCGAACCGCTCGCGAAGCGCGGGTACGCCGCCGACATGATCGGCGTGATGATGCGTCGCGAGGATCGCGCAGAGCTCGATATCGTTCGCATCGAGCCAGCGAAGCACCGGCGCCGCATCGCCGGGATCGACGACCGCGGCCAATCGATCGTCCGTGATTGTCCAGATGTAGTTGTCCCTGAATGCGGGGATGGGGATAATCGACAGCATGGATCGACCCTCCGATGCCTTGCAGGGCGCGTCGTCGACCTTCGCGGGATGGCTTGCGACGTCGCTCGGCGAATACCTGAAGGAGCGCGAGCAGGCGTACTTCGATCTGACCGTGGCCGATATCTTCGGTTTCCACGCGCTCCAGATCGGCCTTCCGGAATGCCGCTACCTCGCGCAAAGCCGCATCGTATCGCGCTGGACGCTCGATTACGATCCGCCGGCCGACATCATCGCCGATCCGCACGGCCTGCCGTTCGCGGAGAGCACGATCGACTTGATCGTGATGCCGCATGCGCTCGAATTCACCGACGATCCGCACCTCATGCTGCGCGAAGCGTGGCGCGTGATCCGGCCCGAAGGCCAGATCGTCATCGCCGGCTTCAATCCGTTCTCGCTATTCGGCACGAAGCGCTATTTCGGACGGGGCGCGACGCCGCCGTGGAACGGCAACTTCATCGCGCTTTATCGACTGAAGGACTGGCTGTCGCTGCTCGGCTTCGACGTGATCGGCGGACGCTTCGACTGTTACGTGCCGCCGTTCTCGCAGGAAAAATGGCTGCGGCGCTTTTCGTTCTTCGAGCGCACCGGCGACCGCTGGTGGCCGATTACCGGTGGCGTCTATTACCTTCGCGCGACGAAGAAGGTTCTTGGGATGCGCGTGCTGACGCCAGCGTGGCAGCGACGCGAGCGTCGCGTGAAAGCGCTGGCGCCGGCGGCCGGCGCGCGAGAGAGCCTGACGACGCAGCGGAGATGAGCGGTGGCGTCCGCAAGGCGCCGGCGAAGCGCGCGGATGAAGCGCCGGTGATTATCTACACCGACGGCGCATGCAAGGGCAATCCCGGCGTGGGCGGCTGGGGCGCGCTCCTGGTCTTCAACGGTGCCGAGAAGGAGCTCTTCGGCGGCGAGCGCCAGACGACGAACAACCGGATGGAATTGACCGCGGTGATTCGCGCGCTCGAAGCGCTGACGCGCGCGTGCGACGTCGATCTCTACCTCGATTCGCAATACGTGAAGCAGGGCATCGAGACGTGGATTCATACGTGGAAGAGGAACGGCTGGCGCACGAGCGATCGCAAGCCGGTCAAGAACGCGGAGCTGTGGCGTGAGCTCGATGCGCTGCGCGAGCGGCATCGAATACGCTGGCACTGGGTGCGCGGGCACGCCGATACGCCGGGAAATCATCGCGCGGACGAGCTCGCCAATCGCGGCTGCGCGCAAGTGAACGGGTGGTAAGCCCTCACCCAACCGTCTCGCTCAGCGGGGACAACGAGCGAGTCCTGCGGGCGAAGTTGCGGCGAAGGCTAACCGAGCGAAGCGCTCCCGGTGGGGGGCTTACGTAGAACCGAGCTGGCGCTCGATCCGCCGCGCGAACACCGCCATCTCCTTCTCGGCCTGCCGGTCGCCCTTCTGCCTTGCGGCGACGATCCCGCGACGATAGGCATCGAGCGCCTCCGCGTGCCGGTCCGTCTTTTCGAGCGCCCCCGCGTAAAGCTTCCAGGCGGCGGTATACGTCGGATCGAGCGACACGGCGGTCGACAACGCGTCGATCGCATTTTCGATGTCGCCAATCTTCAGGTATTCGTTGCCGATCGAATAGCGCAAAAGCGCGGTGTCCTTGCCCGCCGCGAGCATGCGCTCGAACGTTCGCAGCGCCGCGCTTTTCGCGGGTCTCGAATCGGCCGAAGACGAATCGCCGGCCATCTATTTGGTAATGAGCTCGCCGGTCTCGCAATCGACGCGCCGCAGCGGATAGATGACCCGCTTCGCGCCGCCCGCGAGCGTGCCCTCGACCGTCTCGTAGAGCCAGCCCTGCTCGCCGCGCCGGTAGACAAGCCGCGCGGGAAACGACGGCGTCGTGTGGTCGAAGGTGTAGATCGTGTCGTTGCCGTCGGTCGTCGTGCCCGCGAGGCGAAACGACGCCTGCCTTCCGCCGGTGCCGAACTGCGTGAATTCGACCGCGCCTTCGCGCGAATCGATGCGGAGAAACTCGTAGTCCTGCATGACCCCCTGCATCGTCTGCTGCGCCGCGCCGATGAGCATTCCGCCGCGAAGCGGCAGCCATTCCTCGCGAAGCTCGCGGCCGTTCACGCTGTTCTGCCAGCATCCGGCAAGCCACGCGAGCTCGGCGACGCCGCCCTTG
>DATFCW010000278.1:0-3483 GCA_035252665.1 Casimicrobiaceae bacterium
ATAGGCGAGCGTCGACGCGAGCTCCTCGTCGTCGGCCCAGCCCGGTTTCACGAGCGACGCGACCAGCCCGACGTCGAGTAGGCGCGCCTCGCCCTCGAACGTGATGACCGCCGTCGGTGGCGCGAGGCCGAGGTGCAGCACGCCGTTCGGCAACAGGTCTTTGCGCGCGTGCGCGTGCTCGACCGCCTCGCACAGGTCGTGCGCGATCAGCATCGCGCCGTCGGAGGTGACCGCCTCGCCGCGCGATTGCAGCGTCGTGAGCAGCTGCCCGAGGTCGAGCCCGCGCACGAGGTCGCTCGCGATGTAGTACTGCGCGCCCTGACAATTGAACTCTTGAACCTTCGCGATTCGCTCGTGGTCCAGGCCGGCCCACGCTTGCGCCGCCTTCACGAAGCGCTGTACGAACGCCTCGTCGACGCACAGCTTGGCGTGAAGTTTCTTGACCGCGAACTGTTTCTCGAAGCCGGCGACGCCGTAGATCTTTGCGCGATAGGTGTCACCGAGCGGCCCGCTGCCGAGGTGCTCGATGCAGTTGTACCGCCCGAGGTAGAACGCGCGCTTCGCGTCGTCCATGAGCCGCTGAATTTAACACGAACGACGCGCGCAAGGGCGGCGCGGGCATTTGCCCACCGACGGGAAACATGGAATTGTACACCCCGTGGAGCTGCCCGCCGACGTCGAGCTGCTGCGCACCGAGACGCGCCGTCTGGTGGACCGCGAGCTGCGTCCGCGGACGATCGAGATCGAGCGCGAGAAGCGCATTCCTGACAACTTGGTTACCAAGTTGCGCGAGCTCGGCTACTTCGGGCTCACGATCCCCGAGTCGTACGGCGGGCAGGGCGTGTCGACGCTCGGCCACCTCGTCGTGCAAGAGGAGCTGGGACGCGCGCACGCCGCGTTCAACATGCTCATCTCGGGAAACAACGGCATCGGCGTGATGGCGCTCGTGCTCGACGGCACCGAAGAGCAGAAGCGAAGGTTCTTGCCGCGGCTGGCGTCCGGCGAGTGGATCGCGGCGTTCGCGCTCACCGAGCCGGGCGCCGGCTCCGACGCGCAGGCCATCGAGACGCGCGCCGCGCGACACGGCGACGTCTGGACCATCAATGGAGTGAAGCACTACATCTCGCGCGGCGACGTCGCACAGCTCGTGACCGTGTTCGCAAAGACCGAGAGCGGCATCACCGCGTTCGTCGTCGAGCGCGGCACGCCCGGGTTCCGCGTCGCGCGCATCCAAGAGTCGATGGGCTCGGACGTCGTGAAGCAGGCGGAGCTCGTGTTCGAGGACTGCGCCGTGCCGGACGTCAATCGCGTCGGCGAAGTCGGCCGCGGGTTCCAGACGGCGATGCGCGTGCTCGATCTCGGTCGCCTCTCGCTCGCCGCGCGCTGCCTGGGCACGATGGAAGAGCTACTCGCGGTCTCCGTCGAGCACGCGAAGAACCGCGTGCAGTTCGGCAAGCCGATCGCCGAGCAGCAGGCGATTCAACTCATGCTCGCGGACACCGCGGTCGACATCGCGCTGCTTCGCCCGTCGCTGTACGACGCCGCGCAACGCCGCGACGCGGGCGAGCGCGTGACCCACGACGCGGCGATGCTCAAGCTGTTCGCGTCGGAGGCGCTCGGACGCGCCGCCGATCGCGCGGTGCAGATTCACGGCGGCATGGGTTTCATGCGCGACTGCGTCGTCGAGCACATCTATCGCGAGGCGCGCATGATGAGGATCGTCGAGGGGACGAGCGAGATTCAGCGGCTGCTCATCGCGCGCGGCGTGCTCGCCGGCGGCGCGGGAGGCGGCTCGCGTTGAAGAACAAGAAGGACGCGGACGAGCGCTACTTCGGCAAGCTCGCGAGGCTGCTGACGCGTCCGGGCGTTCGCTTGCGGCACATCGACACCGGCGTTCGCGAAGATCTCTACGGCGCCAGGCACGCGATCGCGTACGTTCGTCACCTCGCGCGCGGCAATCGCATCAAGCGCAAAGCGTTCTTCGAGTCGATCGACGAGACGCGGCCTCCGGTGCTGCTGCTGCACGGCTATCTCGGGACGCGCGGCTCGATGTACATCCTCGAGCGCCGTCTCAACGACGACGGCATCTGCGTCTTCTCATTCAACCTCGGCTCGCTCAACGTTCGCGACATTCGCACGTCGGCGTTCCTCATTCATCGCAAGATCGAATCGATCCTCGCGCAGACCCCGGTGAAGAAGATCGATATCGTGGGTCACTCGATGGGCGGGCTCATCGGGCTCTACTACGTCAAGAAGCTCGGCGGCTACGAGAAGGTTCGCAAGCTGATCATGCTCGGGACGCCGCAGCGCGGGACGTGGGCCGCGCTGCTCGGAGTGGCGACCGTCGGCCTGATCTCGGCGAGCGCGTGGCAACTGCTACCGGGCAGCCGCTTCCTCCGTGAGCTGGCGTCGGGGCCGCTGCCGCCCAACGTGCAGTACTACACGATCGCGGCGCAGCGCGATTGGGTGTGCCCACCGGCGTCCACCGGTCTCGAGGGCGCCGAGTCCCTTACCGTTCCCCTCGGGCATTCGTCGCTGGTCATGAGCGAGGAAGTCTATCGGCACATCCTCTGGGCGCTGCGGAAGTAGTTTGCGCCGACGCTGACGAAAGCCCGCGACCGGCGACGCGTGGCATGGCCGTTGCTCGACCTTGGCTCGATGCCTTATCGAACTCGCGATGCGCAGGATCGTCGCTGCGCGTTCTGCGGCCGGCCTCGGCACGAGGTGCGCAAGCTCGTCGCCGGTCCACAGGTCTACATCTGCGAGCGTTGTGTCTCCGTCTGCAAGCAGCTTCTCGCCGACGAGAAACGCATCGGAGCGTCGACTGTCCCCGATCGTCGTTCGCACAAACCGCGCGAGCTCAAGGAACGTCTCGACGAGTGGGTGATCGGCCAGGAGCGCGCCAAGCGAATGCTGACGGTTGCCGTTTACAACCATCTCAAGCGCACGCAGCTCCGCGGTCAGGCAGGCGAGGTCGAGATCAACAAGAGCAACATCCTGCTCCTCGGGCCGCCGGGCACCGGCAAGACGCATCTCGCGCGCACGCTCGCGCGGCTCATCGACGTGCCGTTCGCGATCGCCGACGCGACGCCGCTCACGCAAGCGGGCTACGTCGGCGAGGACGTCGAGTCGATCATCGCCCGGCTGTTGCGCGCGGCCGACGGCAATATCGAGCGCGCTCAGCGAGGCATCGTCTATCTCGACGAGGTCGACAAGCTCGCGCGGCGGCCGGGACACGATCGCGACGTCTCGGGTGAAGGCGTGCAGCAAGGCCTGCTCAAGCTGCTCGAAGGCAAGAAGGTCGTGGTTCGCGTCGGCGCGGACAAGAACGGGCTCGGCGGCGATCCGATCGAGATCGACACGTCGAGCGTGCTGTTCATCGCGGGCGGCGCGTTCGACGGGCTCGCGCGCGGCATCGCGCGGGCGAAGCGCGGGACGAGCGGCTTCCGTCAGGGCGGCCGCGACAGCGAGGAGGTCGCGCTC
>DATFCW010000279.1:0-19911 GCA_035252665.1 Casimicrobiaceae bacterium
GGCCGGCATCGACGACATCGCGGTACTGGTTCGCGCACGAAGCCATGCGCAGCCGCTGTTGCCCGCGCTGAGGCGCGCGGGAATCCATTATTCGGCCGTCGACCTCGAGGGTCTGCACGACCGTCTCGCGACGCGCGATCTTCTTGCGCTCGCGCGCGCGATTGCGCAGCCGAACGATCGACTCGCGTGGTTGTCGATGCTTCGCGCCCCATGGTGTGGATTGACGCTGGCGGATTTGTTGGTCGTCGCCGGCGCTTCCTCGCGGACAATCGCCGAAGCGATCGTGCTCGACGACGTGCTGAATGCGCTTCCCCATTGTGCGCGGACGCGCCTCACCCGCTTCTCGCACGCGATTGCGCCGGCGCTCGCCGTACGCGGGAGGGCAAGCTTCACCGAGCGATTGAAGGGCGCGTGGCTTGCGCTCGGCGGGCCGGCGTACGCGTCGTCACCGCTGGATCGCGACGGCACCGACCGCGCGTTCGCGCTGATCGCCGAGCACGAACGTGGCGGCGATTTGCCCGATTTCGAAGCGCTCGTCGATACGGCGTCGCGCCTTTTCGCCGAAGCGGGCAGTGCGCAATCGCGCGGCGTTCAGGTGATGACGCTGCACCGGGCGAAGGGACTGGAATTCGACGCGGTGATTCTCCCCGCGCTCGACCTGGTCGCGGGTGGCGCCGACGCGCCGCTCCTGCGTTGGAAAGTGCGCGAGCACGATGGCGAGCGCACTCTCGTCATTGCACCGTTGCGCGCACGCGTTGGCGCGAAAACCGCATCGAATCCCGTCTATCGATGGCTGCAGCGATTGGACGCCGATGAGGAGGAGGCCGAGCTCGGTCGCCTTTTGTATGTCGGCGCGACGCGGGCGAAGCGCCGCTTGCACTTGCTTGCGCTTGCGCCTCCGCCTGCGCAAAACGGCCAGTCAGGAAACGGATCGCAGCGGCCGCGGCGGGGGAGCGCGCTCGAACGCCTGTGGAATGCCGTGTCCGCAGAGCTTCCGCGGCAGGCCGCGGAGGCGCAAAGCAATCGTACGGCCGAACCGCGCGGTTTCCTCGAGCGACTTCCGATCGACTGGCAATGGCCGTCGCTTCCAACGCCGCTTCCCGTTTTGGCACGAGCCGTCTCCATCGAGGCGCGGCCGCCGTTCGATTGGGCCGAGGCGACTGCGGCGGCGATCGGCACCGTCGCGCACCGGCTGCTCGCGCAGATCGGTGCCGAAGGCATCGACGCATGGGATGCGGGGCGCGTGCGCGATGCGCGCTCGCGCATCGTCGCGGAGCTTCGGGGTGAAGGCATCGAACGCGACCATGTCGACCAAGCCGCCGATCGCGTGATGACGATCCTGACGCGAACGCTCGACGATTCGCGCGGGCGCTGGCTCTTCGATCGCGCGCACGAGGACGCGCGAAGCGAATGGTCGCTCGCGGGGCTCGACGAAGGGCGCGTGATGCATATCGTCCTCGACCGTAGCTTTGTCGCCGACGGCACGCGTTACATCGTCGATTTCAAGACCGGCGAGCATCTCGGCGCCGATCCGGCGACGTTCCTCGCACGCGAATTCGACCGCTATCTGCCGCAGCTGTCGCGCTACGCACGTATCGTGGCCGCGATCGATCGGCGTCCTATTCGCATCGCGCTCTACCATCCGCTCGTCGACGGCGGTTGGCAGGAGCACGCATGGCCGATCGGCTAAAATGATCGACTTTCCACAGGACAAAAACCGCGGCGCGGAGCGTCACTGCCGCCGACGCGGTGTCGCGCTTTGCGTGTCAAACGGGACCTGGTTCGCGCATCCGATGCTCCGGTTGCGCTGACGATCGGCAATTTCGATGGCGTCCATCGCGGCCACCAGGCGATGCTCGCGCGTCTCGTCGAGGCGGCCGAGGATCTGCGGCTCCCTCCGGCGGTGCTTACCTTCGATCCGCATCCGCGCGAGTTTTTCTCGAAAGCGAGCGCGCCGCCGCGCGTTTCGACGGTGCGTTCCAAGCTCGCCTTGTTTCGCGCGTACGGCGTCGCGATCACCTACATCGCGCGCTTCGATGAACGGCTTGCATCGCTCACCGCGGACGAGTTCGTTGCGGACGTTCTCGAACGGCGGCTCGCAACGCGTTGGCTTTTGGTCGGGGAGGATTTTCGCTTCGGTCGCGGGCGTGGCGGCGACCTTGCACTCCTGCGAAGTGCGGCGCGAACGTTCAGCGTCGAAGCGATGCGGACGGTCGAAGTCGGTGGCATGCGCGCGTCGAGCACCGTCGTTCGGAGCGCACTCGCCGACGGCGATCTGGACCTTGCGAAAGCGCTGCTCGGCCGCAACTACACGCTGAGCGGCCACGTCACGCATGGCGACAAGCTCGGGAAACGGCTCGGTTTTCCGACGGCGAACCTGACCTTGCGGCATCCGCCGGCCTTGACCGGCATCTTCGCGGTGCGCGTGCATGGTTTGGGCCACGGTGCGCGCGAAGGCGTGGCGAGCGTGGGCGTGCGGCCGACGATCGCGAGCGGCGGACGGCCGATTGCCGAGGTGTATCTGCTCGACTTCGAGGGGGCGATCTACGGACGGCGGATCAGCATAGAGTTCCTGCGCAAGCTTCGCGACGAGGAACGATTTCCGGATCTCGCCGCGCTGACGCAACAGATAGGGCGGGACGTTGAGGACGCGCGACGCTATTTCGCGGCCCAGACATGATGGTCATTCGACGCGCCGATGCCTCAGCGCAACGGGTCGCGACACCTTTGCGATCAAGCGGCGTTCTCATGTCGCAAGTCAGCACGGCGCTCGCAGGGCAGTCGGCAGCGTGTTGCGCGCGCAATACGCTGCCGACTGCCTATGCACATACCGAAACACAATATGCCTGACGACACCTGCACTGATTACAAGTCGACGCTGAACCTCCCCGATACGCCGTTCCCCATGCGCGGCGACCTCGCTCGTCGCGAGCCGGGCTGGGTCGGTGCGTGGCGCAAGAAGAACGTCTACGCGTCGATTCGTGCAGCGTCGCGCGGACGCCCGCGCTTCATCCTGCATGACGGGCCGCCCTACGCGAACGGCGATATCCACATCGGTCACGCGGTCAACAAGGTTCTCAAGGACGTGATCGTCAAGAGCCGCACGCTCGCGGGCTTCGACGCGCCTTACGTGCCGGGCTGGGATTGCCATGGCATGCCGATCGAGGTGCAGATCGAGAAGACGTACGGCAAGACGCTGTCGACGGCGGAAACGCAGCGGCTCTGCCGCGCGTACGCGACCGAGCAGATCGCGCGGCAGAAGAAGGATTTCGAGCGGCTCGGCGTGCTGGGCGACTGGGACCATCCGTACACGACGATGAGCTTCGGCAACGAGGCGAACGAAATTCGCGCGCTCGGCAAGGTGCTCGAGAAGGGCTATCTGTACCGCGGACTGAAGCCGGTCAACTGGTGCTTCGACTGTCAAAGCGCGCTCGCCGAGGCGGAAGTCGAATACGAGGATCGCGTCGACAGCGCGATCGACGCCGGCTTTCCGCTGAACGACGAATCGGAGCGCGCCAAGCTTGCGCGTGCATTCGGTCTCGCGAGTGCGCCCGACGGCCAGATCTACGCGCTGATCTGGACGACGACGCCGTGGACGATCCCGGCGAACCAGGCGCTGAACGTCCATCCCGATGTCGACTACGCGCTCGTGCAAACGCCGCGCGGGCACCTCGTGCTCGCGAAGGATCTCGTCGAAACCTGTCTTGCGCGATTCGGTATCGAAGGCACGACCATCGCGGCCACGCGCGGCAGCAAACTAGAGCGCATCGCGTTTCGCCATCCGTTTTACGATCGCGCATCACCGGTCTATCTCGCCGAATTCGTCACGTTGGATCAGGGAACGGGCATCGTCCACAGCTCGCCCGCATACGGGGTCGACGACTTCGTCTCGTGTCGCCGCTATGGCATGACTGACGACGAGATTCTGAATCCCGTGCAGGCGGATGGGCGCTTTGCGAAGGACTTGCCGTTCTTCGGGGGCTTGTCGATCTGGGAAGCGAACCCGCGCATCGTCGACAGGCTGCGCGAGGTGCATGCGCTCTTTCATTCGGAGAAATTTCCGCACAGCTACATGCACTGCTGGCGGCACAAGACACCGATCATCTATCGCGCGACGACGCAATGGTTCGTCGGCATGGATGACGTTCCAGGTTACCGCGGCGTCAAGCCGAACGAGACGCTTCGTACGACCGCGCTTCGTGGCATCGAAGGCACGCAATTCTTTCCCGCGTGGGGCAAGGGACGGCTCTACGGAATGATCGCGAACCGGCCCGATTGGACGCTGTCGCGCCAGCGCCAGTGGGGTGTTCCGCTCCCGTTCTTCGTCGATCGCGACACGGGCGACCTCCATCCGGATACGCTCGCGCTGCTCGAGCTCGCCGCGACGAGGGTCGAAGCGCACGGCATCGAAAGCTGGTTCGAAGCGACGAGCGAGGATTTCGGCGTCGACGACAAACGCTATCGCAAGCTCAGCGACACCGTCGACGTCTGGTTCGACTCGGGCACGACGCATGAGACGGTGATGGGCGGACGCGAGAAGCGTGTCGGCTCGCACGCATCGGAAACGGGTTTTCCGGCCGATCTCTATCTCGAAGGCTCCGACCAGCATCGCGGCTGGTTTCACTCGTCGTTGCTGACATCCTGCATGCTGAACGGGGTGCCGCCGTACAAGGCGCTTCTGACGCACGGCTTCGTCGTCGACGGTCAAGGCCGCAAGATGTCGAAATCCAAGGGCAACGTCGTCGCGCCACAAAAGGTGGCGGGAACGCTCGGCGCGGAGATCCTGCGGCTGTGGGTCGGCGCGACCGATTACTCGGGCGAGCTTTCGATCTCCGACGAGATCCTGAAGCGCGTCGTCGAAAGCTATCGGCGCATTCGCAATACGCTGCGCTTCCTGATGGCGAACACCTCCGACTTCGATGTCGCGAAGGACGCGGTGGCGATCGGCGAGCTGTTCGAGATCGATCGGTACGCGCTGGCGAAAGCACGCGAGCTTGCCGACGCCGTGATCGCCGATTACGACTGCTACGAGTTTCACCTCGTCGTGCAGCGCTTGCAGACGTACTGTTCCGAGGAGCTCGGCGGGTTCTACCTCGACGTGTTGAAGGACCGGCTCTACACGACCGCGGAGACGAGCCGCGCGCGGCGCTCGGCGCAGACGGCGCTCGCGATCATTCGCGATCTGCTGTTGTCACTGATGGCGCCCGTGCTGTCGTTCACCGCCGAAGAGGCATGGCGGATTCTTCACCCCGGCGATCCGACGATCTTCGTGCGCACGTGGAGCGAGATGCTCCACGACGTGCCGAATGCCGGCGCGCTGATCACGAAGTGGGAACGGATTCTCGCCGTGCGCGCGCTCGTGCAAAAAGAGCTCGAGGCGGTACGTCAGGCGGGCGGCATCGGCTCGTCGCTTCAAGCCGAGGTCGATATCGTCGCCGCGGGCGACGAGCACGAGGCGCTTTCGTCGCTCGGCGACGACCTACGCTTCGTGATGATCACCTCGGCCGCCTTCCTTCGGCGCGGCACGTCGCTTGCGATCGCGGTGACGCCGAGTCCGCATCTCAAGTGCGAGCGATGCTGGCACTGGCGCGCTGACGTTGGCGTCGATCCGTCGCATCCGGGCCTCTGCGGCCGTTGCGTCGCGAATCTCGCCGGCGACGGCGAGCCGCGCACTTACGCGTGATGAGCGCCATCGCCGCAAGACCCGACGCGATGGGCTTTCGCAACTTGCGCTGGCTGTGGCTGGCGTTGGCCGTGATCGTGCTCGACCAGCTTGCGAAGCACTGGATCGTGACGTCGTTCCGACCCGGCGAAGATCTGCCGCTCACGCCGTTCGCGAGCCTCGTGCTCGCCTACAACCGTGGGGCGGCGTTCAGCTTCCTCGCTGATGTCGGCGGTTGGCAGCGCTGGTTCTTCGTGCTGATCGCGATCGTTGCGATCGGCGCGATGCTGTGGTTCCTGACGCGCGGCGGTCGTGCGCTGTTCTGCGCGGGGCTTGCCCTCATCATCGGCGGCGCGCTCGGCAATCTCTACGATCGACTCACGCTCGGGCACGTCGTCGATTTCCTGCTGCTGCACTGGCGCGACTGGTATTACCCGGCGTTCAACGTTGCCGACAGCGCAATCACGATCGGCGCGATCGCGTTGATCCTTGACAGCTTCCGTGCGCGGCGGCCGCGCGGGGAGGCGGGTTCCTAGCGCACCGACACGAACTCGTAGAGATCGAAACCGGGGCCTTGCTCGACGAGCTTGGTCAGCACGGCGAAGCCCGAGCCGCCCCTGCGCCGGAGGCTCACCGCCTGCTCGAGCGCGAACGCGCCGGTGGGTGCCGCCAGTTGCGGCGAAGGTGCGTCCGGATCCTGCTGCTCCTCGGGAAGCACGAGGACGGGCATCAGATGCGTATCGGGCGCATGTTCCGCCGCGGCCGCTGCGGCTTCGGGCGCATCCGACAACAGCTCGCAGCCGAATTCGAGCACCGCGCCCGATAGCGTGTTGCGAAACCAGCGCACCATCGCGACCTGCAGGCCCTCGCGACCCTCGACGCGCAACGCGATGAGGTCGCCGACGCGAAGCGGCGTCGGCGTCGCGTCGATCTGTCGCAATGCATATCCGCCGGAAGTGTGATTGACGATCTGGCATTGCGTCATCGGTGGCGGCGGTGGCACGCCTTGCGGCGGTGGATGTTGCGTGCCGCGGCTGTAGTGCCAAACGCCGGGCAATCCCGCACACATCGCGACATGCGCGCGTGACGGCAGTCGATTGAATTGCCGCGCCGGCGGGATTGCCCACTGGCGAAGCAGCCGCTTCATCAGCGCGATGTGGCGCCCGCGCGCATCGGCATCGGCGCCCGCTTCGCGCGGCAGCGGCGCGCCCGATTCGAACGCGCGAATCTGCTCCTGCAGGTCGAACGCGAGATCGAACGTCAGCAGGAAAAGCTTCGATCCTTCGGTGTTGCCGCCCTTGTTCGCGGAGAACGGCGGGAAGTCGTGACCGACCGGAACGATCGCGACCGCCTTCGCCATCCGATGCACGGGCGGCACCGGCGTGAGCTTCGCACGCTGAGCGTTCTCCTGCAGATAGTGCAGCACGACCGCAAGCTGGCTCGGCAGGAATCCGTACGGATTGGCGAGCGCGAGCAGAAGCGACTGCATGTAGAGGCGCTCGAGCGTGATGTCCGGCTGGTCGGGCGTGACGGGGTGGCGATGGATCTTGCGCTCGCGCGTGAACATGTAGATCTCGTGCGCGTCGTACCACGTGTGCGATGGCACCGGCGCGTACGAGAGGTAGCTGTTCGCGAGCACGCGCGACGTCGCCTGGAACGCGCGTCGCACGAGCGCAACGAGCTTGCGCGGACCGCCGAAGCGCAGGCGCCTCGATGCTTCGCTTGCGAGAAGCCGCTTGTACGATGTCGACAGCTCGTTCGCGAGCGTGAGCGCGGACTTGGCGGCTTCGAGATCGTCGCCCTGCAGCGGATGCGTGGCGCGGATGAAGCGATGCTCGAGCCGCGGCCACAAGAGCGTCGCGGTCTTCCAGTATTGCTCGGTCAGATCTAGCCGTCGTCCATGGCTCATCGAGACGCGGTTCGTGCTCGCGAGCGCTTCGCCGATAACGCGCGCGGCGAAGCCGGGCTCGCGCGTTGCCGCTTCGGTCAGCCAGTTGCCGACGCGTGACGGACGAATCTCCGGAGGATGCGCCGGTCGATCGGCAAACGGGGGCAGTCGAAGCGCGAGCGACATGGGAGCGTTGCGCCGGCGAAAAGCGAAGCGCGACGATTATACGGGCGAACGCAGGAAATCGGCGACCGTTTCGACCTGGTCTTGCGACAAGAGCATCGGCGCATGACCGACGCCCGCGAATTCGACGACGCGTGCGCGCGGTCCGCGCGTTGCCATCGCCTGTGCAGTGGCGCGCGAAAGGAGATCGGATTGCTCGCCGCGCAGCACGAGCGTCGGGCAGGCAATCGCGTCCCACATCGGCCACAGATCGACCGGTGCGCTCGGCGCGCGAAACGGCACGGCGATCGCGGGATCGTAGCCGACGCCCCACGTGCCGTCGGGACGGTGTCGCGCGTTGGTGCGCACGACGTGGTCCCATTGCGCGTCGGTGAGCGGCCCGAACGGCGCGGAGATCTGACGCACGTACGCATTCAGCTCCGCATACGTTGCGAAGCTTGGATCGGTGCCGAAGTATTGCGTGATGCGCGCGACCGCGGCCGGCTCGATCACCGGTCCCGCATCGTTGACGACGAGCTTCGTCACCGGCGTTCCGGGTTGCGCGGCGGCGATGATGCCGAGCAGCGCGCCCATCGACGTGCCGACCCACGAAACTTGCTCGACGCCGCTTGCCGCGATCAACGAGGTGAGCGTGCCAAGATAGACGGGCGTCACGTAGTCCATCGGATCGCGGAGCCATTCGCTTTGGCCGCGTCCCGGCATGTCGATCGCGAGCGAGCGATGCGAAGGAGCGAGCGCTTCGCCGAGCACATCGAAGTCACGGCCGTTTCGCCCGATGCCGTGCACGCAGACGACGACGTTTCCGTTGGCGGGCGCGCCCCATTCGTAATAGACGACGCGATGAAAGCCGTGCGGCGAAAGGCCGCGAAGGTGACGGGTGCGAGGAGAGGTGCGGGTCAGCATGTCAATCGTCTCGAAGCGTCCGATCGAGAATCAGCAGCATCGCTGCGGTCGCGCCCCAGATATAGCGCGACTGCCATGGTATCGCCCAGTAGTCGCGCCGGTTCGCGCCGACCATCCTGAAGTGACGCTGATGATTCGCGCGATCGAGGATGAACTCGAGCGGCACCTCGAACACGTCGGCGACTTCGATCGGGTCGGGCACGACGTCGAACGGCGGCTCGATCCACCCGACGATCGGGTCGACGCGATAACCCGTCACCGTCTCGTACGACGCCAACCGGCCGAGCACCTGCACCTTGGTCGGCGCGAGTCCAATTTCCTCGAACGTTTCGCGCAGCGCCGCAGCCGCTTGATCGACATCGCCGGCATCGAGACGCCCACCCGGGAAACTGATCTGTCCCGGGTGATCGGCCAGGTCGGCGCTTCGTTGCGTGAGCAGCAGCTGCAATCCCTGCGGGCGATTGACGAGCGGTACGAGCACGGCCGCGGGCACCGTTGCGCCTTCGCGTCCCGGCAAGCGGAAGCCATCGCTCAAGCCCTGCGCGGCAGGCGGAACAGGGCGCGCCAGCCGCTCGACGAGCCAGGCGCGTTGAGAATCGGGAGAAAGATCGAAAAGCGGAAGACGGGAAGCCGCGGCCATTCGCGAAGGGCCGGCGACTATTCCGCGGCCGAGCGCGAATGATAGCGCGTCAGGCCCGCATGGCGATGCGCGTGGTGTCGAGAGATTCGGTTTTGCGCGAACGAAACTGCGGACCGATCAGCAGCAGCGCGGCGCCGGCGATCTCGCGTTCCGCGATCGCCGGCAGCGATGCCAAGGTCGTGTAATGCGTCTGCTCAGTTTCAAGCGATGCATCGACGACGACGACGACCGGCGTCGGCGCCGGCATGCCCGACGCGATCAGTGACGCTGCGATATCGGCGGCTTCCTTGCGGCCCATGTAGATGGCGCCGGCGTCGGCATGAGCAAACCCGTCGATCCAGTCGCTTCGATCGCAGCCCTCGCCAACGCGTGGCGTCGCGAGTGCGAACGAGCGCACGCTGCCGCGCTGCGTGAGCGACGTGCCGATCGTTGCCGCCGCAGCGAGTGCAGCCGTCACACCGGGAACGACCTCGTATCGCGCGCCAGCCGCTTCGAGCGCGTCGATTTCCTCCTGGGCGCGGCCGAAGAGCATCGGATCGCCGCCTTTGAGCCTCACGACGATGTCGTACTTCGCGGCCGCGTCGACGAGCCGCTTGTTGATGAAGCGTTGCGCCGTCGAATGGCGACCGCAGCGCTTGCCTACCGCGATCTTTTCGGCCCGTTGCGCCAGCGCGAGCGTGTCGGGATGGATCAGCGCATCGTGGAAAACGATGTCCGCACGTGCGAGCAGATTCGCCGCGCGAACCGTCAGAAGATCGGGCGCACCGGGACCCGCGCCAACGAGGTAAACGGTTCCCGTCAAGGCGCGGCTTCCGATGTCGATGGTTGCGACGAAAGGTTGCGCCGCGCGAACCACGGCGTGCGGAGCGCACTCGCCTGATAGCCGTCGCTGAAATCGTCGAAGCCGCGCAGCGCTTCGCTGGCATCCCGCGCATCGGGAATCAGGAACGCATCGAAGCCGCACTGCGACAGGTAGTAAAGCTGGTCGCGCTGCACGTCGCCGATTGCGCGAAGCTCGTTGCGATAGCCGTGGCGCTGGCGCAGGAGCCGCGCGTGCGAAAAGCCGCGGCCATCGCTGAACTGCGGGAAATCGATCGCGATGACGGGAAGGCGATCGACGTCGTCGGCGAGCGCCGCCGGGTCGTCGGTGGGCGCGAGCCACACGCCAATTTCGCCGCGCGCGATCAGCGCGCCACGACGTTCGCGCCACAGCGCGAGCGAAACGATCACCGGTGCGCCGTCGGGCAGATCGGCGAACGTCGACGCTTCGCGCACGAGCGCGTAGGCATCGTCGACAATCGCGCGATTACGAATGAGCCGCGGCATACACGCGCTCCTTGAAAGGGTCGATGCCGAGCCTTCGCACCGTGTCGGCGAAGCGCTCGCCCTCGTGGCGAAGGTCGATGTAGGCTTCGATCAAGCGCTCGATTACGTCGGGCACTTCGCTCGCGCCGAACGAGGGACCGATCACCTTGCCGAGCGCCGCATGCTCGCCCTGCGCGCCGCCGATCGATACCTGGTAAAACTCCGAGCCGTGCTTGTCGACGCCGAGAATGCCGATGCTTCCGATGTGATGCTGTCCGCACGCATTCATGCAGCCGGACATGTTGAGATCGATCTCGCCGATGTCGTGCAGATAGTCGAGGTCGTCGAAACGGCGCGTGATCGCATCGGCAATCGGAATCGATTTCGCGTTCGCGAGCGAGCAGAAATCGCCGCCGGGGCAGCAGACGATGTCGGTGAGAAGGCCGATGTTCGGCGTCGCGAGTGCAAGCGCCTCTGCGCGCGTCCACACGTCGAACAGATCGGATTGGCGCACGTCGCGCAGGATCAGGTTCTGCTCGTGCGAGACGCCGATTTCCCCGAACGAGAATTGGTCCGCCAGATCGGCGATCGCTTCCATCTGCTCCGACGTTGCGTCGCCCGGCGGGACGCCGACGCGCTTGAGCGACAGCGTGACGATCGCGTAACCGCGCATCTTGTGGGAATGGACGTTGCGCTTCACCCAGTTCGCGAACGCGCGGTTGTCGGCGACGGCGGCACGAAAATCGGCGTCGTCACCCGCAAGCCTTTGATACGAGGGCGCAGGGAAGAACGAAGCAAGCCGGTCGAATTCCTCGTCGGGGACCGTCGATGGGCCACCGGCCAGGTGACGCCACTCGTCCTCGACGTCGCGCGCGAATTGTGCGGGCGTGCGCTCCTTGACGAGGATCTTGATTCTCGCTTTCCACTTGTTGTCGCGACGCCCGAATCGGTTGTAGATGCGCAGGATCGCGTCCAGGTAATTCAGGATCTCGGCGCGCGGCAGGAATTCGCGGATCACGTGACCCACGATCGGCGTTCGCCCAAGACCGCCACCGACTGCGACGCGAAACCCGAGTTCGCCCGCATCGTTCTTCACGAGCAAAAGGCCGATGTCGTTGATGAGCGTCGCGGCGCGATCCGTAGATGCGCCGGATAACGCGATCTTGAATTTGCGCGGCAGGTAAGCGAACTCGGGATTCAGCGCCGCCCACTGACGAACGAGCTCGCTGTAAGGACGCGGATCAACCGCCTCGTCGCCCGCGACGCCGGCGAAGTGATCGCTCGTGATGTTGCGCACGCAGTTGCCCGACGTCTGGATCGCGTGCATGTCGACGGCGGCCAGATCGGCGAGAATGTCGGGAACGTCCTCGAGCTTGGGCCAGTTGAGCTGCAGGTTCTGGCGGGTCGTGAAGTGCCCGTAGCCGCGGTCGTAGGTGCGCGCGATGCGCGCGAGCATGCGAAGCTGCCGCGATGCGAGCATCCCGTACGGCATCGATATCCGCAGCATCGGCGCGTGCCGCTGGATGTAGAGGCCGTTTTGCAGGCGAAGCGGCCGGAAGTCGTCCTCGCTCAACTCGCCGCGCAGGAACCGCCGCGTCTGGTCGCGAAACTGGGCGACCCGTTCGCGGATCAGTCGTCGGTCGAAGGCGTCGTAGCGGTACATGCCGTTTTCCGTCTCGCCGCTACCGTAGCCGCCACTCGACCGAAACTGAAGGAATATGATGCTATGCGCTTATTGCTCCAGTGCATTAGGAGGGCAAACGCGCGTGCTGACGGCACCTACCCCATCGAAACACTGATCGATGAACCGCATGCGAACCGGTCTCATCCTCTTCGCCCACGGAGCTCGCGACCCGCGCTGGGCGGAGCCGTTCGAGCGATTGCGTGATCGGGTTGCGACGATGGCGCCAAGCCAAACGGTCGTCTTGGCCTTTTTGGAGCATTTGGCACCCGACTTGCCTGCGGCCGTCGCCGAGATGGGCCGCGAAGGCGTGGATCGGGTGCGCGTCGTACCGCTTTTCTTCGGTCGCGGCGGGCACTTGCGTGAAGATTTTCCCAAACAACTTGAGAAAGCGCGGGCCGCCAACCCCTCGGTTTCGTTCGAGGTCACGGAGGCGGCGGGGGAGAACGAGGACGTGCAGGCCGCGCTCGCGGCGTTCGCGCTTACGGAACGAGCGTTGGCGCCTGGTTGAAACAGATTCTCGGTTTTGTGGCGCTACTCGCTGATTTTACGAGTTAATGTCCGGAAAAATCGCACAGCGATAACACCGGATAGCCGAGCGACTCGAGTCGCCTCCGGCCGCCGAGGCCAGGCAGGTCGATCACGACCGCACAGCCCGCGACCGATCCACCCGCCATGCGGATGAGCCGCGCCGCCGCTTCGGCCGTGCCCCCGGTCGCGATCAGGTCGTCGACGAGCAGCACGCGCTCGTCGCGCGCGATCGCATCGCGATGCATCTCGAGCCGATCGCTGCCGTACTCGAGCGCGTAATCGCAGCCAAAGTTTTCAGCGGGAAGCTTGCCGCGCTTGCGGATCGGGACGAAGCCGACATTCAGGCGATACGCGAGCGCCGCGGCGATGATGAAGCCGCGCGATTCGATCCCGGCGATCTTGTCGAGCGCTTGGTTCGCGTAAGCATTCGCGAGGCGCTCGATGACGTCGTGGAAGCCGTCGCGATCCTTGAGGAGCGTCGTGATGTCGCGAAACTGCACGCCCGGCTTCGGAAAGTCCGGAATCGTTCGAATCAACGACTTGATGTCGACCTGCGTTCGCGTCATGGGCTTCGCTCGTTCGAAGAAAGCGGTCTTCGATCGATCACATGAAGCGCAACGTCTGTCCGATCGACATGCGCCGCGCCTTCTCGAGCAGCGCATGCCCGAGCGCGATGTCCGTCGTGCTCAAGCCGCGATGCCAGAACAGGATCGTCTCGTGGTCGCGCTCGCGACCCGGTTTCGATCCAGCGACGATTTCGCCAAGCTCCGCGTGCAGGTTGCGCTCGGTCAAGCGGTCACTGTCGACTTGCTGGCGAAGGGCGCCGAACGGCAATCCCTTACGACATTGCGACCAGTCGTCGACGACGATCTTGTCCATGATGTCGGTGAGCGAGAGCTCGACGGCGCTCATCGTTCCGTAGGGGACGACGAGCGCGCCTTTTCGTATCCAAGCGGTCTTCAGCAGCGGCTGCGGCTCGCTCAGTCGCGAAGCCTCGACGACGATGTCGGCGCCTTCGACGCAGGAGCGCCAATCGTCGGTTACCACGATGCGTCGCCCGAGATCGCGCGTAAGAAGCTCGGCGAACGCGCTACGACTCTCGGGCCTTCGCGAATGCACGCGGATTTCATCGAAGCGAAAAATGCGATCGAGCAGCCGAACGTTCCAATACGCGCTGCCGCGCGCGCCGATGTGGCCCAGGACCTTGCTCGGGCGACGCGCGAGATGCTTCGCGCCCACTGCCGTCATCGCGCCGGTGCGCATGTCGGTGATCGCGGTCGCGTCGATCACCGCGATCGGCATGCCGGTGTTCGGATCGAACAGGTTCAGAAGCGCCATCTCGGACGGAAGCCCGAGTGCATAGTTGCCGACGAAATCGCCGACGATCTTCACGCCGGCGACCCGAAGCGGCGCGACAAAGCCGCGCAGTACGTTGAAATGGCCTTTCGTCGAAGTCTCGGGAACGAGATGGACACGCGGCTCGATGACCGTCTCCCGTCGGCCCTGCGCCGCGAGCACGTTCTCGATGGCCGTCAGGATCTCGTCGTCGGATAGCGCGAGCCGCTCGACGTCGTCGCCGCTTAAGTAGGCGATGTCGACGCGCTTCGTCATCACTCGACCGTGATGTTCGCCTTGCGGACGATGTCGCCCCACTTTTTCGATTCGCGCTTGATCATCGCCGCGAATTGCTCCGGCGTGCTTCCGACCGGCTCGAGGCCGACGTTCGCAAGCTTCGCGCGCACATCGTCTTCCGCGAGCGCTTCCGCCATGTCGTGCTGCATCTTCGCGATGATCGCGGTCGGCGTTCCGCTGCGCGTGACGATGCCGTACCACGAGATCACCTCGAAATGCGGCAGTCCGCTTTCGTCGACGGTCGGGACGTCGGGAAGCTCGGGCGAGCGTTTGGGACTTGCGATCGCGATCGCGACGAGCTGGCCGGTCTTCACGTACTGAATGACGGTCGAGATGCCGGCGAACATCAATTGCGTGTGGCCGGCGAGAAGATCATTGACGGCGGGTGCAAGACCTTTGTACGGCACATGCACCATGTCGATGCCTGCGTCGACCTTCAGCAACTCGCCGGCGAGGTGCGCACCGCTGCCGGCGCCGGGCGATGCGAAATTGAGCTTGCCGGGATTCGCTTTCGCGTAGGCGATGAGCTCCTTTAACGTCTTCGCAGGAACCAAAGGATGAACCACGAGCAGATTCGGCGACTGCGCGAGATTCGTGACCGGTGTCAGATCCTTGTACGTGTCGAACGTGAGGTGTTTGAACAGGATCGGATTCACGGTGAGATTGCCGGCGGGCGCGAGCACCCACGTGTAGCCGTCCGGTGCCGCGTGCGCGCCTTCCGCCATACCGATGTTGCCCGATGCACCGACCTTGTTCTCGACGATCACCGGCTGGTGCCATTTCTGCGAAAGCTTCGCGCCGACGACACGCGGCAGAAGGTCGGCCACGCCGCCCGCTGCGAATGGCACGATGATGACGACCGGTTTGGTCGGCCATGCGTCCTGCGCGAACGCGACGTGCGCGACGAGCATCGCGACGAATGCGATCAGCCCGCGCGAAACGAGATTGCCCATCTTTGATTGCTCCTGAAGATCGGCGCCGTATGCGACGCCGGCCAGCATGATGTCGCAAATCGGGGCAGGGCGCCATCGTGTGCGATCATGAACGCCATGCAGGACGACCGTCTCTTGCCTGCAAAGACGCGCGGATCGTGAAGCATCGAGGCGCCGATGCCTTGGTGCGCGCGCTGTCGCGCCACGGCGTGACGCGCATCTTCACCGTTTCCGGCAATCACGTCATGCCGGTGTTCGACGCCGTGCTCGACCAACGTATCGCGCTCGTGCACGCGCGACACGAGGCGGCAGCGGTGCACATGGCCGATGCGTACTCGCGCGTGTCCGGCAACGTCGGCATCGCGCTCGTTACTGGCGGACCCGGACACGCGAACGCGGTATCGGCGCTATACACGGCGCGCATGGCCGAGGCGCCGCTGGTTCTGATTTCCGGTCACGCACCTCGTGCGCAGGCCGGAATGGGCGCGTTCCAGGAGATGGCGCAGGCACAAATGGCCGCGCCGGTGGCCAAGGGCGCATGGACGTGCGAGAGCGCCGACGCGATTTCGAACGACGTCGCGCGTGCGATCGCTCTTGCGTGCGGCGGGCGACCCGGTCCCGTCAACCTCAACGTGCCGAGCGATGTGCTCGAAGCGGCGGTCGACGAGGTCAACGCGGCGCGCGAAGATCAGACAGCGCGCGAAACGATGCCCGACGCTGCGCTCGCCGCGTCGATCGTCGAACGGATGGTGCGCGCCACGCGTCCTCTTGTGATCGTCGGTCCGGCGAGCATGACGCGGCATGGTCGTGCGCTGGCGAGCACGCTCGAAGATGCGATCGGCATCCCGGTCGTCGGCATGGAAAGCCCGCGTGGCGTTGCCGATCCCTCGCTTGGCGCATTCGCCGAAATGCTCGCGCAGGCCGACTGCGTGCTGCTCGTCGGGAAACGACTCGATTACACGCTGCGATTGGGCAAGCCGCCGGCATTGTCGCCAACGTGTGCGTTCGTGCAGGTCGATGCCGACGAGGACGAATTCGCGCGCACGCGGCGTGCCGTCGGGACGCGACTCGAAGCGATCGCCCGTGCGGCCGCGCTGGCGGCGCTCGAAGCGCTCGCGCGCGCTTCGTTGGGCAAGCCTCATCATCAGGCTTGGCGCGACGACGTGAATGCCGCGATTGCGTATCGACCCGGAGCGTGGGAAAACGCAACGAGCACAACGCAAGGACAGCTGCATCCCGTCGAGGCGTTGCGACCGTTGCAGACGCTGCTGGATGCGCACGCCGATGCAGTATTCGTTTCCGACGGTGGCGAATTCGGCCAATGGGCGCAGGCGTGCCTGCATGCGCCGCATCGCGTGATCAACGGAATGGCGGGCGCGATCGGCCCGGCGATTCCATACGCAATCGGCGCGCGCTCGGCGCTGCCCGATGTGCCGGTCGTCGCGACGCTCGGCGACGGAACATTCGGTTTTCATGCGGCGGAGATCGACACCGCCGTCCGTTACAAGCTGCCATTCGTGGCGGTGATCGGCAACGACGCGCGCTGGAACGCCGAGTATCAGATCCAGTTACGCGATTACGGGCGCGAGCGGCTCATTGGCTGCGACCTCCTGCCGACGCGCTATGATCTTGTTGCGTCCGCGTTCGGTGGCTACGGCGAGATCGTCGTGAATTCCGATGAAATGGCGCCGGCGCTCGCCCGCGCACACGCCTCGGGCCTGCCGGCGTGCATCGACGCGATGATCGAGGGCCAGGCTGCGCCGAACATCGTGCGCCAATGATGTAGGCAAGCGACGCAGGACAGGATCAGCGGAAAGGCGACAGCTTTTGTCGACCGATTGCGCGATGCTCTGCGGGGAACAGCCCCCCGGGAGGTCACATGCCTTACAACAGCATCTCCGATCTGCCGAAAGCGCAGACGGATCAGTACAACGCGCATCAGAAGGAAGCGTTCCTGAAGGCGTTCAACAGTGCGTACGAGGAATACGGCGGCGACGAGCACCGCGCGTTCGCGGTCGCGCACGCGGCGGCAAAGCGGGCGGGCGAACGGCCAGGACCGGGGTGAGGCGCGTACTTCGCCAGCCCTGCAGTATTAAAGTGACTTGTTGGTATACACGTCCAGCACGTTGTTTTCCATGGCTTATCGGTAATCGGCAGGCGTTAACCGAAAGTACGGATTAATGCCTGCAAAACAACGACGCGCTAAGTCAGGCGAGCGCTTGCCCCAATAGCGCACCGAGCGTCCGTCGACCCGTCGGCGTAGCGATCAACGCCCGCGATCCAGGGACGCGTCGAAGCCAGCGCATCTTCACGAAATGGCCGAGCATCGCAACCGCAAGCGGTCCGGCGAAATGATCGCGGCGCTCGGACCAGTCGAGGCACGGATAGACAATGCCGCGACGTCCGCTCGAGACACCCTCCATATCGACGCCAAGTGAGCGCAACGTGATACGACCATCGTCGGTCAGGCGAAATGCACCATCGTCAAAAGCAAGCGCGCGCTGTTCGAGCAGGCTGTCGTGCAATGCGACGCCGAGTCGCCCCGCGAGATGGCCATAGCAGCTTCTCGCTTCGCGTAGCGGCCGATATTCGCCGCGCGTCCATTTGCCTGCCGCCGGACTCGCCGTCGCCTCGCGCTCCGCGACCAGCGACAGCGCTTCGAGCGCATGCGCGATCTCGCCATCCGCTATGCGGAAGTAGCGATGTCGTCCTTGCGTGCGAATCCCCACGAGCTCGGTGTCGACGAGCTTGGCCAGGTGCGCGCTTGCGGTTTGCGGCGTGATGCCTGCAGCGTGCGCGAGCTCGGTCGCGGTCGCAAATTCGCTGCCGAGCAGGTGCGCGAGCATGCGTGCACGCGTGGGATCGCCAATCATTGCGGCGACCCGCGCGAAGCGAGGTTCGGGATTCATCGTCATTGGAAGAAATGTTGCGTCGCTCGCGTTCGTTCACGGAGCGGGTTTCATCGACGGGGAGGGCGATCGCGTGCGGAGTCCCTCATGGGCGACACCGTCGATCGCCCGCTTGCGTGCCACGGCGATCGCTGCGGCAACGATCATCAGCGCGGCCGAGATCGATGCCGCTTCGTGCAGCCCACCGATTATAGGGTCGTGCGCGACGAGCGCTCCGAAGACCGCAACGCCGAGCGCACCGGCGGCCTGACGTGCCGCGTTGAGCGCCCCGGATGCGGTTGCGGCAAAGCGTCGCTCGAGACTCGATAGCACGACCGTCGTCATCGCAGGAACGGCAAGACCCATTCCAAACGGAATCAGCGCGAACGGCGGCAGCATCGAGAGGAATGTGCTCGTGTCGTTCAGGCGAATGAGCAGCGTGAATCCGCACGCGCCAATGGCTGCGCCGGCGATCATCGGGATGGCGGTGCCGTATCGAGCCATCACCGATCCGCTGATTACATTGGACAGGATGAACGTCGCGGTGAGCGGCAGGTAGGCAAGTCCCGCGTCGAGCGGCGAGTATTCGCGTGCCTGCTGCAGATACAGACTCAGCGCGAAGACGATGCCGTAATAGGTGAAGTTGACGACGACGCCGAAGAGCACTGCACACGAGAATCCGGGACGCGCGAAGAACGCGAGCGGCAGCATCGGCGATGCGACCCGCGACTCGACGATGCAAAAGCCGAGTGCGGCGAGGAGCGCAACGACGGCGCCGCCGACGATGAATACCGGATCGATGGCCGCGGCCGATGCTTCGATGATCGTTGCGACCAGCGCGGCGAGCGCGACGACGGCAAGAATCTGCCCGAACGGATCGAATCCGCGCGTCGGATTCGAATGCGGCTGCGGTGGCATGCTCGAGCGAATGACCGCGAGCGCGGCGAGCACACAAACCGGCACGTTCAGGAAGAAGATCCATCGCCAGCCGAGGGTGTCGAGCAGCACTGCGCCTGCAAGCGGCCCGATGGCGATCGACATCCCGCCCGAGGCCGTCCAGAAGGCAACCGCACGCGCGCGGCGCACCTTGTCGCCGCCGGACGCCGCATCGAGCAGCGCGAGCGAACTCGGGACCAGCAGCGCGGCGCCAAGACCTTGCAAGGCGCGCGCGGCGATCAGGGAAAGCGCATCGGGTGCGAAGCCGCACATCGCCGAGGCAAGCGCGAACACGCCGAAGCCGGCGTTGTAGGTTGCGCGAGCGCCGAGTCGATCGCCGAGCGCGCCCGCGGTGAGCAGCGATGCCGCGAAGCACAGCGTGTAGGCGTCGACGACCCATTGAAGACCCGAGATCGATGCAGCGAGATCCGCGGCAATTCGCGGCAACGCGACGTTGACGATGGTGACGTCGAGCTGGACGAGCGCGAAGCCCAGGCTCGTGGTCGCGACGGCGGCAGCCGGGAAGCGGGTGGTGTCCATGGACGCCACGGTAGCCCCGGGACGTCGATGGATGCTTCGTTGCGAGTCGAAGTAACGATCTGGTTTATTTTACATAATACCAATTATACGAAGTACGATATCGGAGTCGCAAGCCAGACGGGGATCGGTTTGCGCCGCCAGGGGGACCGGGTCGTCGGTACGTCGAGGGGTCGCTCGCCGACCATGCGAC
>DATFCW010000280.1:0-3762 GCA_035252665.1 Casimicrobiaceae bacterium
GTCCGCGACATATGCGCCGCCGCGCAGCGCGAATATGACATGCACGTCGTATTGCCCGGCCCTGGCTTCGAGGTCGTCGCGCGACTCTTCGCCGACTCCGCCCAAGACGTAACTCGGGTTCGAGGGCATTGGCCGGGCGCCGCCGCCCTCGGCAGCGAGCGCAATGACGAGGCAGCACGATGTGACGATATTCCTGCTCATGGTGCGACGCTCCGCACTGGTCGCATACGGCGAAGATAAGACCGCGCTGCGCCGCGGCGCTTGATCCTGGTCAACGTCGCGTGCTGCACAACGCCGCTCGCTTACCTTACTTGCAGTGCGCGGGACGATAGGCGCGACGATCCAGTGGAACCGATGAACGATCACGCAAGCCAGAATTCGCGAGCGACGACGCTGCGACTGATGCATCGCTACTGGTGCGCGGCGAACTATCTGTCCGTCGGGCAGATCTACCTGCGCGACAACCCGCTGTTGCGACGGCCGCTTGCGCGAACCGACCTCAAGCACCGTCTCCTCGGCCATTGGGGAACGACGCCCGGCCTGAACTTCGTCTACGTCCACCTGAACCGCGTCATTCGCGAGCATGACGTGAACGCGATCTTGGTCACCGGCCCAGGCCATGGCGGCCCGGGCATCGTCGCGAATACCTACCTCGAGGGAACATACAGTGAGCTCTACCCGGCAGTGACCCAGGACGAGCTCGGCTTGAAACGACTTTTCACCCAATTCTCCTACCCGGGCGGCATTCCGAGCCATGCCTCGCCGGACACTCCTGGCTCGATCAACGAGGGCGGTGAGCTCGGCTATAGCCTTTCCCACGCGTTCGGGGCGGCTTTCGATAATCCGGACTTGCTTGTCGCGTGCGTGATCGGCGACGGCGAGGCCGAAACGGGCCCGCTCGCCACGAGCTGGCACTCGAACAAGTTCCTCGATCCGGCCCGCGATGGCGCGGTGCTGCCGATCCTGCATCTCAACGGTTACAAGATCGCCGGGCCCACGGTGCTCGCTCGCATTCCACGCGACGAATTGGAGGCGCTGTTGCGCGGATACGGTTACGCGCCGCATTTCGTCGAGGGCAACGAGCCGACGCCGATGCACGAGCGCATGGCGATGACGCTCGACGGGGTGATTCGCGACATTCGACGGATCCAGCGTGAAGCGCGCGATCGTGGATTCACGAAGCGCCCGCGCTGGCCGATGATCGTGCTGCAGACGCCGAAGGGATGGACGGGGCCGAAGGTCGTCGATGGAGTGCGCATCGAGGGAACGTTTCGCGCGCACCAGGTACCGATCGCGGACTTTGACCGGCACCCGGATCATCTGCCGATCCTCGAGCAGTGGCTTCGCAGCTACGAGCCCGAGCGGCTCTTCGATGCAGGGGGCCGGCTCGTCGCCGAGCTCGCCGCACTTGCGCCGGTTGGCACGCGAAGGACGAGTGCGAATCCGCATGCGAACGGCGGTCTGCTGCTGCGTGACCTGCATCTACCCGACTTTCGCGATTACGCCGTCGAGGTTCCGCAACCGGGACAAGTCGAGGCCGAGGCGACGCGCGTCCAGGGCCAATGGATCCGCGACGTGCTGCGCGCGAATGCCGAGGCGCGCAATTTCCGTATCTTCAGTCCGGACGAAACGTCGTCGAACCGATGGGATGCCGTCTTCGATGCGACCGACCGCTGCTCGACTGCGCAGACCGAGCCCGGCGACGAGCACGTGGCACCCGATGGGCGCGTGATGGAAATGCTGAGCGAGCATCAGTGCGAGGGCTGGCTCGAGGGCTACCTCCTTACCGGCCGGCACGGAATCTTCAATTGCTACGAGGCATTCATCCATATCGTCGATTCGATGTTCAATCAGCATGCGAAGTGGCTGGAGGCGTGCCGCCGCATCCCGTGGAGAGCGCCGCTCGCCTCTCTCAACTATCTGCTCACGTCGCACGTCTGGCGGCAGGATCACAACGGCTTCAGCCACCAGGATCCGGGATTCCTGGACGTCGTGGTCAACAAGAAGGCAGAGGTGGTGCGCGTCTACCTGCCGCCCGATGCGAACACGCTCCTCTGCGTCAGCGACCATTGCCTGCGCAGCCGCGACTACGTGAACGTAATCGTGGCCGGCAAGCAAGCCGCGCCTCAGTGGCTCGACATGGAGGCGGCGATCCGGCATTGCAGCGCGGGCATCGGGATCTGGGAATGGGCGAGCAACGATCGCGATGAGGAGCCCGACATTGTCATGGCCTGCGCAGGCGACGTCCCGACCATGGAGACGCTCGCGGCCGTCAGCATCCTGCGCGCGCACTTCCCCGAGCTCAAGGTGCGGGTCGTCAACGTGGTCGACCTGATGACGCTGCAGCCGCGGACGGAGCACCCGCACGGGCTACCGGACGCGGATTTCGACGCGCTGTTCACGCGCGATCGCCCGATCCTGTTTGCGTTCCACGGCTATCCGTGGCTGATCCACCGCCTCGCGTATCGTCGCGCCGGCCACGCCAACCTGCACGTTCGCGGCTACAAGGAGGAAGGCACGACAACGACGCCATTCGACATGGCGGTACGCAACGATCTCGACCGCTTCCATCTGGTCGATGACGCGATCGACCATGTGCCATCGCTCGGCAAGCGCGCCGGTTATGTCAAGCAGTGGCTGCGCGACAAGCTTCTCGACCACCAGCGCTACATTCGCGAGCAGGGCGACGACATGCCGGAGATCCGCGACTGGAAGTGGCCTGCCGCGAACGCGCAACCGGCTTGACCTCGATCAATGTCTCGCCGGCTCGGATGAGCGAAGATAGCCACGATGCTCGTCGTCACGACGGGCGCTCACATCGAGGTAGCCACGGACGCGGTTCGCACGATACTCGACGAACACCGATCGATCGCTGCGGTGCTGCACGGCATGCTGTACCTGGTACGCGAGATCCGGTTGCACGCCGCACCGCCGAATTTCAAGGCGTTGCACGCGATGGTGTATTACGTCGACGCATTCGTCGAACGATTTCATCACCCCAAGGAGGACGCCTATCTCTTCAGGCTCCTGCATGTGCGTTTTCCGGACTCGGCCCCGCTGATCCAGCGGCTCGAATCCGAGCATCGCGCGGGCGCCGAGAAGATTCGCCTCGTGGAGCAGACGCTCGCACGCTACGAGGAAGGAGGCGCGCCCGAGTTCGCCGCGTTCGCCGAGGCCGTTCAATCCTATGCCGCTTTCCACTGGGATCACATGCGTCTCGAGGAGGATCGGCTGATTCCGCTTGCGCGAGCCCACCTGACCGCCGACGACTGGAACGAGATCGACGAGGCATTCGCGGGACATTCCGATCCGCTGTTCGGCCATGCGTCGAGCGAGCATTACGAGGACCTGTTCCGTCGCGTCGTAAACCTTGCGCCTGCTCCGATCGGGTTGGGACCCTCCGGGTGAGGGATCCGTTTCCTTTGGCAGCCGCCCGTCGACCGGAATACGGCGATAGTCGAGCCGGACCGACCCGCGACATTGAACGCCTGGAATCACGTCCCTGCGAACACTGATTGCCGCGACGGTTCTCGTGATCGCTCTTGGAGCGCCGGGCGTTTCGCCCGTGCAGGCCGCAACCGCGGAGGTCGTGCGAATCGCGCTCCGCGACTCGAGCACTGACCGGTCGATTTCGGGCATGCAGATGACTGCCGAGCCGTCCACGGTGAAAGCCGGCCGCGTCACGCTCGAAGCCTTCAATCAATCGAAGGATCTCGTCCACGAAGTGCTCGTCATCCCCGAACCCGACGGACGACGCGACGT
>DATFCW010000281.1:0-4096 GCA_035252665.1 Casimicrobiaceae bacterium
CTCGGAAACGATCGCCGGCGTGCGTGCCGCTGAATTCGACGTCGTGCTGCTCGACATCTCTATGCCGGACAAGAACGGCATCGATACGTTGCGGCTGCTTCGCCATATCAAGCCCGAGCTGCCGGTTCTCATGCTCTCGGCGTATGGCGAGGACCAGTACGCGGTGAACCTGCTTCGCGCGGGTGCGGCCGGGTATCTCAACAAGGAGGCTGCGTCGACGCAGCTCGTCGGCGCGATCCGCACCGTCGTTCAGGGACGCAAGTACGTGAGCCCATCGCTCGCGCAGATCCTGGCGGACGGCGTATCGGGCGACGGCGAGAAGCCGCTGCATGCCGAGCTTTCGCAACGCGAGTTTCAGATCTTCTGCAAGCTAGCGTCGGGCGCGGCCGTGTCGAAGATTGCCGACGAGCTCAACCTGTCGGTCAAAACCGTGAGCACGTACCGGACGCGAATACTCGAGAAGATGGCGATGAAATCGAACGCCGATCTTACTTATTACGCGATCAAGAACGGACTCATCGAATAGGAACGACCGGCGCTCGCGCGGATCGCGTTTCAACCATCCCGACGGACTTTCCCACGCGAGATGCAACTGTCGCAGACACCTTCCACCAACGAGCACTCGGCGCACGAGACGGGCACGGCGGCGGATCGAAGGGACGTGGATAACGAGAAACCGCTTCGCGTTCTGTTGGTCGAGGATTCGCCGCTGATTCGCGAGCGCCTCGCCGAGTCGATCGCCGATCCCGGACGCATCGAAATCGTCGGACAAGCCGACAGCGAGCAGGCCGCGATCGGCATGCTGAGCGCCGCGCCGTGGGACGCGATGGTGCTCGACTTGCAGCTTCGCCACGGTACGGGCCTCGGCGTTCTGCGCGCGCTGATCTCCAAGCGTCCGCCGAACACGAAGGTGATCGTGCTTACCAATTACGCGTTTCCGCAGTATCGCGCGAAGAGCATGGCGTTGGGCGCCGACTATTTCTTCGACAAGGCGCGCGAGTATCACCGGGTGCGCGAAGTGCTCGACGATCTCGCCTCCGATCGCGGCTTCGACGTGCATTGAACGACGAGAGACCGGAGACGGTCTCTGACCCCACGTTGGTTCCCGTCAGCCGCCCGCTGACGGTGCATGTAAGAATTTCCGGAGCGCATCGCGCGACGTTCCCGCCGACGTCGATGCTCTCGACGGAAGTCGCTGACGCGCAAGACTTTTCGTCGTGGCACGCCGACTGCATTCGCCAGCGTGCGGCCTTTCGCAACCGGCTCGCGCATCATCATCAACCGAAAGGGGACATCATGAAACGGCTCATCGCACTCGCGCTCGCCGCGACGTTCGCCCTTCCATCGTTTGCGCTGCTCACCGGCTGCAATACGGTCGAAGGCGCGGGCAAGGACATCCAGGCGGGCGGCTCCAAGATCAAGGAAGAAGCGCAGGAGAACAAGAAGTACTGAAAGCGCGCGCGCTCGCTCGAAATCGCGGCGCCTGGAGTCGATCACAAGGCTCCAGGCGCCGTTTGCCTTATGGCCAAGCCTCCCGAATCGCAGGTGGTCCCGCGGCGCCAGCGGGCGACCGTCACAGCGCTGATCATCCTTGCCACGCTCGCCGTGTGCGCGGCAGCAAAGGTCGCGGCGCCGTTTCTGATTCCGGTCGTCGTCGGCACGCTCGCGAGCTATTCGTTGAAGCCGCTCGTCAACGGCCTCGAGCGCATCCACGTTCCGCGCGCCATCGGGTCCGCCATCGTGCTGCTCGTCATCGCCGCGATCATCGGCGGCGGCATTTTCCTGCTGCGCGACGATGCGACGTCGGCGCTCGCCGCGCTTCCCGAAGCCGCGCACAAGATCCGCATCGCCGCGCGCGCCAGCTCGGAGGAGCCGACCGGTCCCGTGGGCCACGTTCGCGCCGCCGCAGCCGAGTTGAATCGCGCCGCGGCCGAGGCGACGGGAGCGCCAGCGCCTCCGACCGCATCCCCTGCGCCACCCGCTGCACCGAGCGCGATCCAGCAGTGGGTGAGCGAGGAATCGGCGAAATTCCTCGAGGTGCTCGTCGAAATTGGCGTAGCGGGCCTGCTTGCCTACTTTCTTCTCGCGGCCGGCGATGCGTTTCGACGAAAGCTTGCACACCTCGCCGGCCCGACGCTCGCCGCGCGGCGCATCACCGTCGAGATCCTCGACGAGATCGACGCGCAGGTGCAGCGCTATCTGGTGACCATGCTCGTGTTGAACACGCTGATCGGAATTTCGACGTGGGCAATCCTGCTCGGCTTCGGCGTCGAGCATGCGGTGCTGTGGGGCGTCTTCGCGGCGGTCGTGCACATCATTCCGTATGTGGGCTCGGCGGTGACGATCGTCGCGACCGGCGTCGCGACGTTCGTTCAATACGAGGACATTGCTCGCGCGGTTATCGTCGCGGGTCTCGTGGGTATTGCGGCGACGCTGATCGGCATGGGACTCAGCGCCTGGATGCTGGGGCGCGCGTTCCGGATGAACGCCGTCGCGGTGTTCGTCGCGCTCATCTTCTTCGGATGGCTCTGGGGCGGTTGGGGATTGCTCGTCGGCGTGCCGCTGCTTGCCGTCGTGAAGACCACTGCGGAGCGCATTCCCGGGCTCGAGCGCATCGCAGTGCTGCTCGCTGAAAATCAGCGGACGACGACAGCCGCTGCGGCCACGACGGCGGGAGCGAAGACCTGAATGCGATCGCTTTATAAGTTGACCGGCGCCGTGCCTTCCGCGCGCCGCTTAAACCCCAACATTGGTTGTCCTACAAGAAGGGGCCGAAGTTCCATCAACACGCGCTGCAATTGCAATGGCCTTCGAGTCGTGCGTCGCAAGCCTATGATATATCGAGTGTTTTTGATGGCATACCCGTTGCATACTCTCGGTGCGACCGGACCGTCCGCGTCCGCATCATAAGGAGAGTCATCGATGAATTGGGACCGCATTCAAGGGAACTGGAAGCAGCTTACCGGCAAGGTGAAGGAGCAATGGGGAAAGCTCACCGACGACGAGATCGATCGCATCGCAGGCAAGCGCGACCAACTCGCGGGGAAGCTGCAGGAGTCGTACGGCATCACGAAGGACGAAGCCGAGCGGCAGATCGATTCCTTCGAGAACCGCTACGGCGATTACGACGCGACGCGCGATGTCAATGCGCGCCACTGACCGGAGGACGCACATGTCACGACTGTTGATCAGCCTGCTGGCCGGCGCCGGCATCGCGTTCGCGGGCGTTGCAAGCGCCGCGGACACGCACGGGATGTCGCGCGACCAGTACAAGGCGCAGAAGGATCGCATCGAGGCGCAGTACAAGGCCGACCGCGACGCGTGCAAGTCGATGAAGGGCAACGCCGCGGACGTTTGCAAGGCGGAAGCGAAGGGCAAGGAGAAGGTCGCGACAGCCGACCTGGACGCCGACTACAAGAACACCGCGAAGGCGCGCTACGACGCGCGTGTCGCGAAGGCGGACGCCGAATACGACGTCGCCAAGGAGAAATGCGACGATCTTTCGGGCAACCGCAAGGACGTCTGCGTCAAGGAAGCCAAGGCGAACCACACGAAGGCCAAGGACGAGGCGAAGGTGGCGCGCGCCGACCAGGACGCGAACCAAAACGCCGCCGAGAAGCGGGCCGATGCGCGCAGGGACGCGCGTAACGATACGCGCGATGCGCAATACAAGGTCGCGCTCGAGAAGTGCGACTCACTGAGTGGGTCGGCGAAGGACCAATGCGTCAAGAATGCGAAGATGCACTACGGCAAGACGTGATCGTCAGCGTGCGCGACGTGCACAAGAGGGGAAAGGCGGCCGGAGCAAAAACTCCGGCCGTTCCTTATGTCGCGGGTTGTGGCGTGCCCGCGTGCAGCAGCGGCGGTTCGGCAGGCGCCTCTTCTGGAACGGGCGCCGCTTCTGTCGATTTCGCGGGCAGCGGGATGAAGACCTCGATCGTCGTGCCCGTGCCGGGCCGACTGCCGATCTTGAACGTGCCGTCGAGCGCCCGCACGCGCTGACGCATGCCGGCGATGCCGTGCGACAGGCGGCTCGATTCGACGCCCGCCGGCAATCCGGCGCCGTCGTCGTGCACGATCAGCGACACGCCTTCGG
>DATFCW010000282.1:0-7517 GCA_035252665.1 Casimicrobiaceae bacterium
TGAAGCCGAACGGGCGCATCAGGCGATCCGGCTCGTCGCGCTGGTCGAATTGCCCGGCACCGGGGCGCGCAGGGCGTCGACGGCGCTGATGTTGCTGACCTGCATGCTGCTTCCCTCCAAGCGCCGGCGCGAATGCGCTGACGCTTGCCCTTGCGATACCAGCGGGTCTTGCGCCCGCTACTTAAGATCGACTTCCCTGAAATCGAACGATGCGTCCGGCATGACGTATACACCCGAAAGCCGCTTGCTGTGTGCCGACAGTAGCTTCTCGGTGACCAGCGGCGCCCACGGCGCGTCGTTCCAGATGCGTTCCTGTGCGTCCCGATAGAGCTTCGCCTTCTCGGCCTTGTCGCTCGTCGCGAGCGCGCCCTTGATGTCCGCATCGACTTTGTCGTTCTTGTAGTACGCAGTGTTGAAAAGCTTGGGCGGCCATGAGTCGCCGAAGAGCAGCGGACGAAGCGCCCAATCGGCCTCGCCGGTCGACGCCGACCAGCCGACGTAATAGAGCCGCACCGGCGCCGTCTTCGGATCCTGCCAGCTCTCGACACGCTCCACGCGCTGCCCGGTTTCGAGCAGCGTGATCTTCGTCTTGATGCCGATCTGCGCGAGTTGCTGCTGCAGGAACTGCGACACCTTCTGCGCAGTGCTGTGGTTGTACGCCGACCAGAGCTCCGTCTCGAAGCCGTTCGGGTAGCCCGCTTCAGCCATCAGCTTTTTCGCCTTCGCGAGGTCGTACGGCCATGGGCCCAGCTTGACGCTGTATTCGACCGCATCGGGCACGACGCCGTCGGCCGGCACTGCGTAACCGGCGAACGCGACCTTCGCGAGCGCCTGCTTGTTGATCGCGTACGCAATCGCCTGGCGCACCTTCGGATTGTCGAACGGCTTCTGCTGCGTGTTCATCGATAGATAACGAAGCACGATCGACGGCGCCGCGACGAGCTCGAGGTTGGGCTTCGACTTCAGCACGTCGGCGAGCTCGTAGGGGACCGGGAACGTGAACTGCGCTTCGCCCGTCTGCATCAATGCCGCGCGCGAGTTGTTGTCGACGACCGGCTTCCACGTGATCGTATCGACCTTCGGATAGCCCTTGCGCCAGTAGTTCTCGTTCTTCGCGACCTTGAGATAGTCGGTCTGCTTCCACTCGACGAACTTGAACGGTCCGGTGCCTACCGGATGGAACGCGATGTCCTTGCTGCCGTATTGCTTCAATGCCGCGGGACTGATCATCACGCCCGACGGATGCGCGAGATCGTTGATGAACGCCGAGAACGGCTCCTTCAGCGTGATGCGCGCCGTGTACGGATCGACGACTTCCGTTTTCGCGATGATGCTGTATAGGCCGTAGCGCTTGAGCTTGTTGTCGGGGTTCGTGACGCGATCGAAGTTGACCTTGACGGCTTCGGCGTTGAAGTCGGTGCCGTCCTGGAACTTGATGTCGTGCTTGAGCTTGATCGTGTACGTTAGGCCGTCCTTGCTCACGTCGTAGCTTTCGGCGAGCACGGGAATCAGCTTCATGTTGCGATCGAAGCCGAACAGACCTTCGTAGAACGACTTCGCCATTGCCTGCGACAGCGTGTCGTTCGCATCGTAGGGATCGGTCGTCGTGAACGTCGACGCGACCGCGAACACGACATCCTTCGTCGCGTAGGCAGGTGCTGCGAGCGCGAGCGCGGCGAGCGTCGCGGCGAGCGTGCGGAACAGCGAGTTCATCGGAAAGCTCCTTGCAAACGAGCAGGAAATATCAATACGGACCGCCGACGCGGTGCGTGGCGACGAAATGTCCCGGTCCGACCTCGACCAAGGGTTGCACGACCGGTTCGTCGCCGACGTTGCGGATCGGGCTCGGAATTTCGTCGGATGATAGCGCTCTTTGGCGCCGCCTCCGGGACGGATCGGCGACCGGCACGGCAGCCATCAGCTTTCGCGTGTACGGATGCTGCGGATTGTCGAACACGGCGCGGCGCGGCCCGATCTCGACGATCTGGCCGAGGTACATCACCGCGACGCGGTGACTCACGCGCTCGACGATCGCCATGTCGTGCGAGATGAAGAGATACGAGACGCCGAACTCGGCCTGAAGGTCGAGCAGCAGGTTCACGATCTGCGCCTGGATCGAGACGTCGAGCGCGGAGACGGCTTCGTCCGCGATGATGATGCGAGGATTGAGCGCAAGCGCGCGTGCGATCGCGATGCGCTGCCGCTGACCGCCGGAGAATTCGTGCGGGTAGCGTCGCGCATGGTCGGGCGCGAGCCCGACGTGATCGAGCAGCCACGCGACGCGCTCTTCCGCCTCACGACCTTTTGCGACGCCGTGGATGTACAGCGGCTCGGCGACCGAGAAACCGACGGTGAGGCGCGGATCGAGCGACGCGAACGGATCCTGGAATACCATCTGGATGTCGCGGCGCACGCCTTTGAGGGCGTCGTCGGGAAGTTTTGCGATGTCGCGCCCCTCGAATTCGACGCTGCCGCTCGCGATATCGACGAGTCGCAGAAGAGAGCGGCCGGTCGTCGATTTGCCGCAGCCCGATTCGCCGACGAGCGCGAGGGTTTCGCCCGCGCGAAGGTCGAAGCTCACCTGCTCGACGGCGTGTACTTGCCGGCGCACGCGGCCGAGCAGGCCGGATTTGACGACGAAGCGCGTGGTGAGGTTGCGGACAGCGAGGAGGGCCGCACGCCCCTCGCTTGTTCGCTGCGCGTCTCGCTCCCTCTCCCCGGCGGGGAGAGAGTTAGCGGCCCCATCCGCCACCGGAAACTTCCTCGGCAAATCCTGGTCGCGCAAGGCGCCGAGCTTCGGCACCGCAGCGAGCAGCGCGCGCGTATACGGCTTCGATGGCGCGCGGAAGATCGCTTCGGCGTTGCCTTCCTCGATCTTCTCGCCACCGCGCATCACAACGACGCGATCGGCAACTTCCGCGACCACGCCCATGTCGTGCGTGATGAACATCACGGCCATGTGCATCTCGTCCTGCAGCAGCCGTACGAGCGTCAGGATCTGTGCCTGGATGGTCACGTCGAGTGCCGTCGTCGGTTCATCGGCGATCAGGAGTGCCGGACGGCACGACAGCGCCATCGCGATCATCACGCGCTGCCGCATGCCGCCGGAAAGCTGATGCGGATAGCGATCGAGCACCGAACGCGCTTCGGGAATGCGCACCTGGTCGAGCATGCGTAGAGCCTCCGCGCGTGCGGCACGAACGCTTTCGTGCTGATGCAGGCGAATCGATTCCGCGATCTGCTCGCCTACCGGAAACACCGGATTGAGCGAGGTCATCGGCTCCTGGAAAATCATCGCGATTTCGGCGCCGCGAATCGCTCGGAGGGTCGCTGCATCGGTGCGCACGAGATCGACCTCCACGCCTGCGGGCCGTCCGAACCGGATATGACCGTCGACGATGCGTCCGCCGCCGTGCTCGACCAGGCGCATGATCGAAAGCGCGGTCACCGATTTGCCCGAGCCCGACTCGCCGACGACGGCGACGGTTTCGCCGCGTCCGATTGCAAACGAAAGGTCGCGAACGGCGACGACAACGCGATCGGGAGTCGCGAATTCGACGCCTAGGTTGTCGACGTCGAGCACGAAAGAAGTGGGCGACGCCTGGCTTGGCGCCGCCCGATTGGCGAGCGTGCGGTCGATGATCGGTGCGCGTTAGAACGAAACGGCTACTACGCTACCAGAACTCGCACATTGCCGTGTACGGCCGTCGCGATCATGTGGCTCCCGGCCGCTCCAATGCACGCCGCTTCAAAGCTTCTTCGCAACGGCCTGCATGCAACCCGACCAGAGCACCGGCTGAAATGGATGGGGCAGCATTGCTCCTAGGGTGTCGCCCGGATATCGTGTGTCGTAGTTGGTGATGATGTTGAACGTACAGACCGCGGAGGTCGGGCCGTTCACGGCTTCGAGCTCCCACGCCTGCCCCTGAATGGGCGGAGGATCGAATCCCGATCCTCCATCGACGATGAACCGTCCGGTGAATGGATCGAAATATCCGTAGCCGCCCCATGCGTCGCTGGCGCTGTGATAAACGGCCATCGACGGAGCGACCAATCCCGACAATGGACCGTACCACGACGGGGGTTTGACGAGGTGATCGCCAAACCGGGTTCGCACACTTCCGACGTCGTAGACCGAGGGCGGGAACGGGAGCTCCCACGTGGTTCCGGCAAGCAGCGTCGTTTGCGTCACTGGATCCTCGATCGCGAGCGGCACGCACCAAGCCGCTCCCTCGGCAATCCAGCCTTCGCTTTGCAGCAGGTCTCGCTTCGCGGGATCCACCGTATAGGCGTGATTGGGTGCGCCACCGCGACCGTTGTTGTAGAGGCGGTACGCGGGGGTCGAACCGCTTGCGCACGCACCCGATGCATCAGGCAGTTGCGCGTAGAAAACGATGCCTTCGAAGGTCCATTCGCGAAGCGAGTGCTTGACGTATTCGCATTCGGACGTCGACGCCGTGTAGAAATGCGACGCCTTGCCGTCGAATGCCGCCGCATAGAAACGGCACACCGGCGCGAGCTTCGCGTCGCCGTCGATACGAACCCGATAACGCTGGCCGGTGCGCCACCAGCCCGGGATGGTGCCTTGATCGAGTACCGCGATCTCGCCGGGATCGGCGGTGACGAAGTAATGCTCGAACTGCGGATGAAAGTACTCGACGGCTTCGGCAAGCGTCGCGGCCGTTGTGGCCGATGCGCTGGCCAACGCCGCAGCGACTGCAGCGATGCTGGCAACGGATTTGAGGTTCACGATTCCTCCTTGCGTGTCAGGGCATTCGCGTCGCGACGGCGTTGGCGCAGCCGCGCGAAATCGGATTGCCGGCGCCGTCACGAAAATCGACATCGGCGACGCTTTGCCAGTGGTTGGCGTCGAGCATCTCGATCACTTGCGTGATGCGCACGGACCCGCGCACGTATGACGGGACGGCCGGAGGCACCGTGTCGAACTGAATGAACGCCTGCAACACGGCGTCGTAGGTTTTCGGTCCGATCCGCTCGAAGTGACCGTGGCCGGGACCGCGTTGGCCGGGCTGGAACCTCGGGTTCGACGTCGACTCGTGCAGCGTTCCGCCGGCGTTGAACGTCAGATACGAGAAGTTCCAGAACTGCGGTGGCGCTTCCGCGCCGGATACGCAATCGTGCGGCTTGAGCGTGAACTCCCAACTCCCCACCAGCGAATGAGGACCGCCGAAAGCCTTGTCGTCGGCGATGGCCGGGACCGAATTCATCGCAATGACGAGCGCTGCCAGCGATGCTTGTGCAAGTGACTTGGAAACCATGTCTTACCCTCCACGGTTGCGCGGCGGGATTGCCGCGGTCATGCCGAGGCAAGGTGCGCGCGGGCATCGCCGTGCGTCTTTGGGCGAGACTGAATCGTTGTGAAAAGGTCTGAATGGGGGCCGTTTCGGCGAGAATGGCGGCCTCCCGGGCGCCTTACGCGAGGCCGAGGCGCTGAACGAGCGTGCGAAAGCGTGGCTCGTCGTGAACCGCATCGAGCGCAGGCTCGATGTTGAGGTAACACTGCATCTGCGAATGATCGTGCATGCCGCGATCGAGCGCGTCGAGCGCGCGGGCACGATCGCCGAGCTCCATGTGGATCAGCGCGAGATCGAAGCCGACGCCATACCCTTGCGAACCCAGCGTTTCGATACGGTCGATCTCACGCAAAGCCGCATCACGATCATTCGTCTGCGCATAGCCGCGCGCCAGGTTGGAGAACGCCGAGGGAGCCAGCGCGTTGCTCCCTTCGAGCAGCCGCACCACTTTCGCGCCTTCCTTTTTGGCGAGCAGCACGTGCGCGAGAAACTGCCTCGGCAGCGCAGCGTCGGGCACGGCAGCAACGAGTCGAGCGAGCTGCGCCTCGGCTTCCCCGTACGCGCGCTTGAAATACGCGACCCACCCGGATAGTGCGATGTACGGCAGCGACGCAGGTTCGAGCGCCTGCGCCCTGCGGATGTAGCCGGTCGCGCCGGAGAGATCGCCTGCCTGGAGAAGATTCAGCGACATCTGCGCCATGGGCCGTGCGAACTCCGGTTCAAGTTTCAGCGCCTGAAGATAGTGGCGGCGGCCTTCGGGAAGATCGCGATCGAACTGGGTCACGACGTGCCCGAGCGCCACGTGCGCCGCCGCCAATCCCGGCTCGAGCGTCAGCGCGCGCAGCGCGGCCTGTCGTGCGTCACCAAACGCCTTGACTGGGGGCTGGATGCCGAACACGCCCGTTAACGTGTGGGCATCCGACAGCCCGGCGCTAGCGAGCGCGAAGCGTGGATCGCGCCGCAGCGCCGCGTCGAAGAACTCGGCGGCTCGGCGCAGGCTTGCCGCATCGCGACGGTCGATCTGATACCGGCCGTTGGCGTAGAGCTGCCACGCCTCGACGTCGGTGGTTTCCCGCGCGACGAGCCCGGATCGAGCCGTCTCGGAAAGTTCCGACGTCAGCGCATTGGCAAGCTGCATCGCGAGCGTGTCCTGCACCACGAGCAACTCGCCCACGCGCTCCGTGTAGTCATTCGCCCAGAGCGAGCCTCCGCCGTTCACCGCAAGGAGCCGAGCGGTCAGGCGCACGCGATCACCCTGGATATAGACATGGCCATCGACGACCGCGTCCACGTGAAGCTGGCGGCCCGCGTCAATCGGGTCGCTTTCCACGGCGCTGAAGCGCATCACCGAGCTCAACGGCAGCACGACGATGCCCGGCAGCCGGCTAAGGCGATTCGTCAAAAGCTCGGTGACGCCGAGCTCCATCGCGGGGTTGCGGCCATCGGTCAGAAGCGGCTTGAACGGCAGGATCGCAATCGACTTCGGACCGCGTGGCGACAGGCGCGCATGGTTCCACCACAACGTTCCGCCGATGGCCGCGGCGACCGCTGCCGCGGCGAGCCCCGTCAGGAACGTTCGCCGCGATCTCTGCGCGTGCGCGGCAACGCCGCCAGGTGCGCTCGCAGCTGGCGCAGGCAACGCCGTTGCCGGCGCGGCCGCCGCATTCGACGATAACGACGGGCGTTCGTCGGCGTCATCGGGAAGCGGCGAAACATCGCCGACGAATCGATAACCGCGTCCCGCGACGGTGACGATGAAGCGCGGTGTGTCGCGCGTGTCGCCGAGGACGCGACGAACCGCCGAGATGGCCTGGTTGAGGTTGTTGTCCTCGACGATCGTCCGCGGCCAGACGGCCTTCAGCAGTTCGTCCTTGGTGACGACACGGTCGCGGTGCTCGACGAGGTGGACGAGCACATCGTAGGCGCGCGCCGAAAGCGGGATCGTTTCGCCGTTCGCGCCCACGAGCCTTCGCTTCGCGACCTCGAGGCGAAAATCAGCGAACCGCCAACCGCGAAATGGCGCATCCATCCGACAATGGTAGAGAAAACCGCCGGGAAAGCGTCTACGGGCGCCCCGGCGGCCGTTCGAACCCGTTGTGTCGTTCGATGAACCCCGAGACCGCATCGACGAACTCGGCATCGATGCCCGTGAACAGGTGATGACCGCCGCCGCATTCAGCGGGGTCAATGCCGCCGGCAAGG
>DATFCW010000283.1:0-3805 GCA_035252665.1 Casimicrobiaceae bacterium
GACGTCGTTGTGAAAGACGCCTGCATCGATCGCATCGGTGCGCTGCTGCGTGAACAGCGTGCGCGAAGGATCGAGCGCATGCGCTCGCGCGATCGCCTCGCTCGCCTCGCGCGTCTGCCGCGCGGGAAAGCGTGCCGGCGAGACGCCGCCGCCGAAGCCGCGACGACCGTAGACGAACCAGTCGACGCCGGGCGCGTCGACACTCGGCGCGAAGCGCGTATGGTTCGCCGCCCCTTCGTCTGCGAGTTGCGGCGTGGCAGGCAGCGGATCGTGCACGCGAAAATGCGCTTCGTTCGCGAAGATGGCGCGCAGCAGGCGCGTCGTCGTTGCCGATTCGATCGCGCGATGGAAATACGTGACGAGATTTGCCGGCGTCATATGAACGCGGCCGTCGGCGCAATCCGCCGACGCGCTGACGGTCGCGGCATTCGCCGTCCACATCGACGCGGCCGAGCAGCACGCGGCGAGCAACTCGGGCGCGTCGCGCGCGGCCTGCACGATCACATCGTGATCGCCGCCCGCGAAGCCGAGCGCGCGGAGCGCATGAACGTCGGGACGCTCCTGCGGCGGCAGCACGGCCTGCGGATATCCGCGGGATACGAGCGCACGCATTTTCGCGAGTCCCTGCAGCGCCGTTTCGCGCGGATTGCTGATCTGCTGCGCGTTGCGCTCGGCGGCGAGGTTGCCGTGCGCGAGCCCCGAATAGTTGTGCGTGGGGCCTGGGAGGCCGTCGAAATTGACCGATGTATCCATCATCGGTCTCTCGGCGAAAGCGGCACGGCGCGCACGCTGTCGCCTTCGGCCAATCGTAGCGCTTCCGCGGCGTAGGGCATCAGCGGAAAGCGGTCGACGCGCGCGGGCGAGGCGGCGACGAGCGCACGCCAATCGGCAAACTTGCGATTGCACACGAGCCACAGCACGTCGTCGGTGAGGCTGTCCGGCACCGGGTCCTCTTCGCCCAGCGTGCACGGCATCACGCTCGCGCGGCGCACCGCGTCGATGTTGTCGCGCGTGCATTCGACCGTCGGCCCGGCGTCGAAGATGTCGACGTAACCCTCGTAGCGAAAGCCTTCCTGCTCGAGCATGGTGCGCGCGGGCAGCGTATCGGCATGTACGGCGCCGATCGCCTCACGCGCCGACGGCGGCAACAGATTCACGTACACCGGGTGCTTCGGCATCAGCTCGGCGATGAACGATTTCTGCCCGGTTCCGGTCAGGTAATCCGCGCGCGAATATTCCATCGCGAAGAAATGGCGACCGAGGCCTTCCCAGAACGGACTCGAACCGTCGGGCTCCAATCGTCCGCGCAACTCGGCGAAGATCTTGTCGGCGAATCGATGCGCGAACTCGGCGATGAAGAGCAATCGACTCTTCGCGAGCAGCGCGCCGTTCTTGCCGATGCGATAGCGCTCGTCTAGGAACAGCGAGCAAAGCTCGCTATGGCCCGTGTGGTCGTTGCAGAGGAAGAGCGTCGGCGTGGTCGTGTAGACGTCGAGCGCGCGCGACGCGTGGACGAGCGTGCCGACGTGATAGTTGTACCAGGGCTCGTTCAGGCCGACCGCGGCTTCGATCGCGCTGATGCCGACGACACGCTCGGGTTGCGCATCGCTCGCTTCGACGAGCACGAACATGTAGCACGCGTCCTTGCGATCGGCGGCGTCGGCGAAAGACGCAAGCGAGCGATCGATGCGCGCACGCAGCCGATCGCGGTTCGCGGGCAGCGTCGTGAGTCCGGTGCCGGTGCGCTCGGAGAGCGCGAGAACCGCCGGCAGATCATCGCGCGCGATCGGCCGGACGAAGAACATCGCGCGTCATGTAAATCGGTGCCAGAGATGTATTTCCCGGCAGCGCCGTCGCGAATCGTCGCAGCCGTTCGGGAAATACATCTCTGGCACCGATTTACGTCAGTGCGCGGTTGCAGGCGTTCTCGAGCCGCGCCAGCCCTTCGAGAATCTCGTCGAGCGAGATGACGAGCGACGGCGCGATGCGCACGACATCGGCGCCTGCCATCAAAACGAGCAGGCCGGCATCGCCGGCGGCCTTCATCACGTCGCCTGCCTTGCCGCGCCACGGCTCGTCGAGCTCGCAACCGATCCACACGCCTTCACCGCGCAGATCGCGGAACACGCGCCGGCGTGCGTTGATCGCGCGAAGCCCTTCCATGAACAACGAATGCCGCGCCTTGACGCCGTCGAGCACTTCCGTCGTGTTGATCACGTCGAACACCGCGCCCGCGACCGCGCACGCGAGCGGGTTGCCGCCGTACGTGGTGCCGTGCACGCCGACCGAGAAAGCACTCGCGACCTCGGCCGTCGTCAGCATCGCGCCGATCGGGAAGCCGCCACCCAACCCTTTCGCGCTCGTCAGGATGTCGGGCACGATGCCCTTCTGCATGTAAGAGAAGAGCGCGCCCGTGCGCCCCATGCCGCTCTGGATCTCGTCGAGGATCAGCAATGCGCCGCGATCGCTGCAGAGCCGGCGTGCGGCCTGCAGGTATTCCGGTGTGCCCGGCGTCATGCCGCCTTCGCCTTGCATCGGCTCGAGGATCACCGCGCAGATTTCGTCGCCGTGCGCGTCGAACTCGGCTTCGAGCGCCGCGACGTCGTTGTAGCGAAGATGCGCGATGCCTTCCGGGTTGGGACCGAAGCCGCTCGAATACTTCGCCTGTCCGCCGGCGGTGACCGTGAAAAGCGTGCGACCATGAAAGGCGTTGAGCGTCGAGATGATCTTCGTGCGCTTTGCGCCGTAGCGATCGTGCGCGTAGCGGCGTGCAAGCTTCAACGCCGCCTCGTTCGCCTCGGCCCCCGAATTGCAGAAGAACACGCGCTCGGCGAACGTCGCGTCGCTGAGCCGCTTCGCAAGCCGCAGCGCCGGCTCGTTCGTGAACCAGTTCGACACGTGCCAGAGCGTCTTGGCCTGCGTTTCGAGCGCGCGAACCATCGCCGGATGGCAATGGCCAAGCGAAGTCACCGCGACGCCGCTCGCGAAGTCGATGTACATGCGGCCGTTCTGATCCCACACCCGCGAGCCTTCGCCGCGCACCGGGATGAACGTCGCCGGCGCGAAGCACGGCACCATGACCTCGTCGAACAGCGCGCGCGTGACGGGCATCGTGGCCGCGTCGGGATGCGGCGCGGTCGCGTCGCGGCGCGACGTGGCGGCGACGAGCGCTTCCGCGCCGGGAGAGAGCGGCATCCGGATCAGCCGGCCGCCGCGACGACCTGCATCTCGACGCGATAGTCGGGGTTCGCGAGCCGCGCTTCGACGGTCGCGCGCGCGGGCGCCTCACCTTTCGGCACCCACGCTTCCCACACGCCGTTCATCGCCTTGAAGTCGCTCATATCGGCGAGATAGATCGTCGTCGAGAGGATCTTCGTCTTGTCGGTGCCCGCTTCGTCGAGCAGCCGGTCGATTTGCGCGAGCACCGAGCGCGTCTGTCCTTCGATGTCGGCCTTTGGATCCTCGGCGACCTGCCCCGCGAGGTAGACGAGGCGGCCGTCGGGCGGCGGCTTGTAGATCACGAGCTGCGAGAGGCGCTTGGCGACGTTGCGACGTTCGATCGTCATCGTTATCGTAGGATCGACATACGAGAGGTTAGTTTAGTCGAAAATGACCGGCCGCCTTGCGCTCCTCCTCGCCTCGCTGTTGATGGCGCTCGCCGTCGCGCTCGGCGCGTTCGGGGCGCACGCGTTGAAGGCGCGTCTTTCCGCGGAGATGCTCGGCGTGTGGCAGACCGGCGTCACCTATCACGCGTGGCATGCGCTCGGGCTTCTTCTCGCCGGCGTGGTGCTCCTGCACTCGCCTG
>DATFCW010000284.1:0-2546 GCA_035252665.1 Casimicrobiaceae bacterium
CGCAAGTACCGCGTGCTGTCGAAAGGCAACGAGAACACCGTCGTGATGGTCACCGAGCCCGCATCGGAGCACGGACAAATCCTGCTCATGAAGGAGCACGATCTCTGGGTGTTCCTTCCCAACGTTTCGCAGCCGGTTCGCCTTTCCCTCTCGCAGCGACTGACCGGCGAGGTCGCGAACGGCGATCTCGCGCGCGCCAACTTCACGGGCGATTACAACCCTAAGCTTTTGCGCACCGATACGATCGATGGCGAGAAGTACAACGTGCTCGAGTTGACGGCGGTCGATCGCTCCGTTACATATCCGCGCGTCGTCTATTGGGTGCGCGAATCGAATTCGGCGCCGTACAAGGCCGAGTTCTATTCGCTGTCGAACCGGCTGCTGAAAACCTGCACGTACGGCAAGTACGACAAGGTGCTCGGCAAGCTTCGACCGACCGAGCTCGTGATGACCGACGCCTTGCGCCAGGGCGAGAAATCGGTGCTCGTTTACAACGGCATGAAGCTGCGCGATCTTCCCGACAAGGTTTTCACCAAGGATTACCTGAAGAAGCTCGAGTGAATTGCGGTCGCTGCGTCATGCGGGAACGCGATGCTCGTTCTCGCGGTACGCGTCGTCGATCTCCGCAGCGATCGTCGCGAAGAGCGGCCGCACGAAAACGCTGAAGCCGTCGATGACGTTCTGCACCGACATCATCGACGGGTATCGCAGGCCGCGATGCTCGATCGGCGGTCCGATCGGTTGGAGAGCGACACCGAGCCGCGAGAGTTGCTTGCCGAGCCTGCGCTCGGTCAGCATGAAGAGCGTATCGATTCCCTGTCGTTTCGCCTGCGCCATCATCGCGAGATAAAGGCCCGCGGCGATGTAGGGGAAGCGTGGCCGATCGGGCGTTCCGAAATCGCTTTCGTTGATGCCGAGCGGCACCTTCTGCTCGCCGCGACGCCTGCGATAGCGGGCAATGACCGCGAGGCGCGAGACTTCGGCAATGCGCGAGCGGTCGAGTCGTGACGGGTCGACGATGCTGCGATCGAGCGAATCGCGACAAAGCATTTCGAAAGGAAGCTCGACGCCGGGGTCATTGCGATCGGCGAGCACGAGGCGCACGCATCCCACGTACTCGCCGGTCGTCACCGACTGAAGCACGCAGTGCATCGAGCGTCGATCGAACGCGTCGGATTCGAGGCCGTCCTCGCGCAGCGGCTCGTAGCCCAGCTCCTCGCAGTACACCGCATGGCGAATGGCGAAGGCTGCGCGACGCAAATCATCATCGAGCGCGGGCCGCGCGCGGAAGTACTTGCGAAATCCTGCGCCGAGATTCAGGAATTCGGGCAGGTACATGCGTCGTTTTCGCGGGTCGGCCTTGAAGCCGCGGCCGTCTGACTCTCGAATGGCCCGCCATTGTAGCGCGCACGTTTACGAAGCGGCTTCGCGCGCAGTCATTGCGCGTACGCCGCCGATGGGCGCTACTACGCAGAGGTCGTTCGCGTGCCGCCGCATCGTGGCGACGAGCGTGCCCACCGATTCAGGGACTCGTGAGGAAACTGCACGAAATGAGCCGTTAGTCGCGTCGTCGATCAGAGACACTATCGGCGATCAAATTTCTTCGTTAGACTCCTGCCGTCGTTCAACGTGTAGTCGACGGCTCGGCTGCGCTTCCCCTGCAATGAACCAATGATGACGAGGGTGCATATTGGCTGCATTGGCTAGACGCCGCCCGATCGAGCGAGCCCCGATCGCAGGCGACACGATCACCGCAATTCCCCACAACCCATCGCCGGTCCGATTGTGCGTCGAGGATCCCGACGCCCGTCGGCTGGCGATCGAGCCGCAGACCAGCCTCTTCAAGGTTCGTCTCGCCAATACGCAGGAGCGTCGATCCCAGGCGAGCTATCTCATTCAGCGCCGTTACGCGTGGCGGGGTTACGCGGTGGGGGACCAGGCGGCCGGTACGCCGAGTCGCATCACGATCGCCGCCCACGACAACGACGTGACCGCCGGCACGGTGACCGTTGGCCTCGATTCCTCCGAAGGTCTTTTCGTCGATGGCCTCTACGCCGAGGAGGCGGATCGGTTACGCGATCAGGGGCACCGCCTCGCCGAGTTTACCCGTCTTGCAATCGAGAACAACGTCCACTCGAAGCCGCTGCTCGCGGCGCTGTTCCATATTGCATTCATTTATGCCAGGCGCATTCACCGCTGCACCGACCTGCTGATCGAGGTCAATCCACGACACGAAAGCTTCTATCGGCGCATGCTCGGCTTCCAACCGGCCGGTCCCATGCGGGCCGATCCGCGCATCGGCGCCCCCGCGCTGTTGTTGCGCCTTTGCCTTCGGCACGCGCAGTCGGAGATCGGCCGCGTCGGCGGCAATCCCAATCTCGCGTCAATGGAGCGATCGCTTTACCCCTATGCGTTTGCCTCGCGTGAAGAAGTATTGATCGAGCGCAGGTTGCGGGCGCTGGGATAAGTCGTTGCTGCCCCTTCTGGGGTGAGGAGGATCGTACGAGAGGCGACGCCCGACGCGCGGCGGCTCGCAGACGTTCGAG
>DATFCW010000285.1:0-6822 GCA_035252665.1 Casimicrobiaceae bacterium
CGTTCGCTGCGGCAGACCATGCGGCGCTCCCACGCGCGAAAGATCGACTGATGCCGGGTCCCGCCAGTAAATCCCCCTCCAAGAGGACGATGCGCAAGCCGGTCGTGCACGTGCGTCACGAAGGTCCGCTGCCGCGTGCGCGCGAACTCGCGTGGGCCGGTCGGCACGAGCAGGCCATCGCGATCGCGACGTCGGCGCTCGACGGGCTTGCGCAGGACGAGTCCGCGACGGGCGAGCGAATGGGCCTCCTCGACCTTCGGGCGGAATCGTCGATTGCAGTGGGTCGGCTCGACGCCGCGGACGCGGACGCGCAAGCGATGGTCGCGCTCGCGTCCGGTGCATCGCCCGCTCGCAAAGTCCAGGCTCAAAACCGGCGCGCGCTGGTCGAGATGCGCAAGGGCAAGTTGCACGAGGCGGTGGCGACGGCCACGAGCGCATTGCGCATCGCCCGGCGCATCGGCGATGAGCGATTGATCGCGGAATCGCTGCTGCGCCTCGGCGAAGCGCAAATGCGCGCCGGCAATGCCGATGGGGCGAGAAAGTTTGGCACCGAGGCCGCGCAGCGCTTCGCTTCGCTGGCCGACGCCTCCGGGCAGGGCCGCGCGTTGTGGGTCGTCGCCAACGCGGGTTTTCTTCAGAACCGTGCCGACGAGTCGCGGAAAGCCGCGCAGGCATCGCTCGCGCTATGCCGCTCGGCCGGAGACCGTTTCGGGGCCGGCAACGCGTCGAATGCGCTCGCGTTCACGCAGGCGGACCTCGGCGAGAACATCCGCGACCTGCAACGGGCGGCGGCCGACTTCGAAGGCGCGGGCTACATCGAACGAACGCTCGTCGTCCGCGCCAATCTCGGCCTCGCATATCGGGAGCTCGGCCTGCATCGGCACGCGCTTGCGCTCGAGCGCGACGTCGTCGAGCAAAGCCGCCGAATCGGCGCCAACGTGACGCTGACCTACGGCCTCGCCACGTCGATCGTCGAAGCGATCGAGCTCGGCGAGTTCGATTGGGCGCATGCCCGATTGCCGGAACTGGAAGATCTGGTGCAGGCGCTCGATGACCCGAACATGCGCGTCGGCCTCGCCGGATGCCGCGGCTTCCTCGCTTACGCCGAAGGCGATTACCGCGCGGCGGTCGCCCATTACCGGCATTGCCTGAAACTTTCGCGCGCCGCCGGCCGCGGAACCGAGGTGCGCTACCTGACGCGCCTCGGCCACGCTCACCTTGCGAACGGCGAGATCGACGCGGCGCTCAACGCGACGCGCAAGGCGACATCGCTCCATCGCGCTGCGGGTTTCGCGAAGCCCGACGGCATAGCCTCGCACGAGATATGGTGGCGCCATGCGCAGGCGCTGGCGGCGAAAGGGCGGCGCGACGAGGCGTTCACCGCGTGCGAGCGCTCGTATCGGCTCCTGTGCGACAGCATCGCGACGCTGCGCGACGAGGGCCTGCGCCGCAATTACCTCGACAAGGCCGACGCGAATCGCGAGCTCGTCCAGGCGTGGATCGGCTACGGCACCGCGCGCAAACTGCCGAAGGAGCGGCTCACGCCGCATCTTTCGATCGAGTCGAATCCGCGCGAGCCGTTCCAGCGCCTCGCCGCTGCCGGACTGCGCCTGAACGCGTTGCGCACTGCGCGCGAGATCGAAAATTTCGTCGTCGAGGAGGCGACCGAGCTTTGCGGGGGCGAGCGCGTCGTGCTCGTCCTCGAACGCGACGGCGAGCGTGCCGTTGCGAGCGGTATCGTTCCACGCGGCGAGGACGCGAAGGCCTTGCTTGCCCGACTCTCTTCGAGCCTCGACGATGCCCGGCGGACGCACACCGCGGCGCTTTCGTGCAGCCCCCGGTCGGCGTCGCCGCTTCGGCAGCGATGGAGGATCGTCGCGCCGCTGACTGCGCAGAACCGCCTGCTCGGCTACCTCTACGCGGACATCGACGGCCTCTACGGACGCTTCACCGACGTCGACCGCGACATGCTCGGGATGCTGGCGAATCAGGCGGCCATCGCGCTCGACAACGCGCAATGGTCGGAAGGCCTCGAGCGCAAGGTCGCCGAGCGCACGGCCGAGCTGACCGCATCGAATGCGAGCCTCGCGCAGCGCAACGACGAGCTTGCGATCATCAATTCGATCCAGCAGGGGCTCGCCTCCGAGCTTCATTTCCAGGCGATCGTCGACCTCGTGGGCGACAAGCTGCGCGAGGTGTTCGGCAAGCCCAATCTCGGCATCAGCTGGCACGACGAGAAGTCGAACCTGATGCACTACCTGTATGCAACGAATGCCCGGGGCGCGCGCCTGACGGTACCGAGCCAGCCCCCGCGCCCCGGCGGCATCTTCGAGACCCTGCGGGCGACGCGCACGCCGCTGCTGCTCAACCGCGAGGATTACGGCCGAATCAATGCGCCTTCTCCCGTTCCCGGCGGGGACGAGAGTCAATGCATGCTGTACGTGCCGATCGCGGTCGGCGATCGCGTCGTCGGCTTGATCGGCATCGAGAATTTCGAGCGCGCGAACGCGTTCACCGACTCCGACGTGCGCCTGGTAACGACGATCGCCGCGTCGCTCGGCACGGCGCTCGAGAACGCGCGGCTCTTCGACGAAACGCAGCGGCTGTTCAAGGCCGAGCAGGAGCGAGCGGCCGAGCTTTCGATCATCAACAGCATCCAGCAAGGGCTCGCGTCGAAGCTCGACCTGCAGGCGATCGTCGATCTCGTGGGCGAGAAGCTGCGGGAAATCCTGAGCTCGGACGACATCGGCATCCGCCTGTACGACGATCGGACCGGCCTGATCCATTACCTCTACGAGGTCGAGCACGGCGAGCGGCTCACGATGCAGCCGACGAAGCCGTCGGCGCTCTTTCGCGAGCAGCAGCGCGACCGGCGCCCGATCTACGGCCCGACCGCGGACGTGGCGAAGCGATTCTCGCTTTCGCTTTTCCCCGGCACCGACGTGTCGAAGGCCGTCGCCAACGTGCCGATCGTCGCGAGCGACCGCGTCATCGGCGGCATCTCCGTCGAGAGCTTCGAGCGCGAGGATTTCTTCAGCGAATCGAGCATCCGGCTGCTGCAGACGATCGCCGCGTCGATGGGCGTCGCGCTCGAGAACGCGCGCCTCTTCGACGAGACGCAGCGGCTGTTCAAGTCGGAGCAGCAGCGGGCGGCCGAACTCGCCATCATCAACGGCGTGCAGGCGGCGCTCGCGGCCGAGCTCGACATCCAGGGGATCTACGACGCGGTCGGCGACAGGATCGGCGAGATCTTCGGCGGCTGCGACGTCGACATCCGGATCTACGACCCGCACACGAACCTGATCGCGTTTCCATACGTCCGGGAAAAGGGAAGGCGAATCGTGTTCGAGACGCAGCCGCTCCCGGAGCGAGGATTCGGCCCGCACGTCATCCGCACCCGCGAGACGCTCGTCATCAACGAGCGGATGGAGGAGGAACAGGAGAAATACGGCTCGTACACCATGCCGGGCTCGCAATCGGAGAAGTCGGCGCTGTTCGTCCCGCTGATCGTCGGCGACCAGGCGCGCGGCCTCATCCATCTGATGAACGGCGAGCGCGAGCACGCGTTCTCGGACTCCGACGTGCGCCTTCTGCAGACGCTCGCGAACAGCATGAGCGTCGCGCTGGAGAATGCGCGGCTCTTCGACGAGACGCAGCGGCTCCTCAAGGAGACGGAGCAGCGCAACGCCGAACTGGCGATCATCAACAGCGTGCAGGCGGCGCTCGCTGCCGAGCTCGACATCCAGGGCATCTACGACGCGGTCGGCGACAAGATCCGCGACATCTTCGACGGACGCGACGTCGGGATCCGCATCTACGACCCGAAGACGAACCTCGTCCATTTCCCGTACATCTACGAGGGCGGCAGGCGGCTCGACATCCCCTCGACGGCACTGGCGGACGGCTTCGGCCGCCACGTCATCCGCACGCGCGAGACGCTGCTCATCAACGAGAACATCGAGGAGGCATCCGCGCGGTACGGCAGCTTCACGATCCCCGGCACGGCCGACGAGAAATCGGCGCTCTACGTCCCCCTCGTCATCGGCGACCAGGGGCGCGGCGTGATCAGCCTGATCGACCTGGAGCGCGAGCACGCGTTCTCGGATTCCGACGTGCGGCTTCTGCAGACGCTCGCGAACAGCATGAGCGTCGCGCTCGAGAATGCGCGTCTCTTCGACGAGACGCAGCGGCTGCTCAAGGAGACCGAGCAGCGCAACGCCGAGCTCGCGATCATCAACAGCGTGCAGGCGGCGCTCGCCGCCGAGCTCAACATCCAGGGCATCTACGACGCCGTCGGCGACAAGATCCGCGAGATCTTCGGCAACCGCGACGTCGGCATCCGGGTCTATGACCCGAAGACGGACCTCCTCCACTACCCGTACTCGTACGAGAACGGCAAGCGCCTGACGCTCGAGTCGGAGGCCCTCGGGCGCACCGGCTTCACCGCGCACGTCATGCGCACGCGCGAGACGCTCGTCATCAACGAGGACATGGAGCGCACCGTCGCGTCGTTCGGCGCGACGCTCGTCCCCGGCACCGAGATGGAGAAGTCCGCCGTCTACGTGCCGCTGGTCGCGGGCGACCAGGCGCGCGGCCTAATCTGCCTCGTGGATATGGAGCGCGAGCACGCGTTCTCCGACTCCGACGTGCGCCTGCTGCAGACGCTCGCCAACAGCATGAGCGTCGCGCTCGAGAACGCGCGGCTCTTCGACGAGACGCAGCGCCTGCTCAAGGAGACCGAGCAACGCAACGCCGAGCTCGCGATCATCAACAGCGTGCAGGCGGCGCTCGCCGCCGAGCTCAACATCCAGGGCATCTACGACGCCGTCGGCGACAAGATCCGCGAGATCTTCGGCAACCGCGACATCGGCATCCGGGTCTACGACCCGGACACCGACATGGTGCACTACGCGTACACGTACGAGAGCGGCAAGCGGCTCTTCGTGCCCTCGGAGCCTCTCGGAACGCGAGGCTTCACCGCGCACGTCATGCGTACGCGCGAGCCGCTCGTCATCAACGAGGGCATGGAACGGTTGGTCGAGAAGTTCGGGTCCTCCGTGCTGCCGGGCACCCAGCTCGAGAAGGCAGCGGTCTTCGTGCCGATGATCGTCGGCGACCAGGCGCGCGGCATGATCAGCCTCGGGGACTACGAGCGCGAGCACGCGTTCTCGGATTCAGACCTGCGCCTGCTGCAGACGCTCGCCAACAGCATGAGCGTCGCGCTCGAGAACGCCCGGCTCTTCGACGAGACGCAGCGGCTGCTCAAGGAGACCGAGCAGCGCAACGCCGAGCTCGCGATCATCAACAGCGTGCAGGCCGCGCTCGCCGCCGAGCTCGACATGCAGGGCATCTACGATGCCGTCGGCAACAAGGTGCGCGACATCTTTCCGCAGACCGACATGTCGATCCGCGTCTACGACGCGCGCACCCGCCTCGTCCATTACCCGTATACCTACGAAGGTGGCGAGCGGATCGCCATCGAGCCGCATGCGCTCGAATCGCACGGCATCACCGCGCACGTGATGCGAACGCGCGAGCCGCTGGTGATCAACGAGCGGATGGCGCAGAGGCTTGTCGAGCTCGGTTCGACCACGATCCCGGGCACGCTGACGGCCCGCTCCGCCGTCTACGTTCCACTCGTCGTCGGCGAACAGGTTCGCGGCGTGCTGGGCCTCGCCGACATGGCGCGCGAGCACGTCTTCGGCGAGCCCGACGTGCGGCTCCTCACGACTGTTGCGAACACGATGAGCGTCGCGCTAGAGAACGCGCGCCTCTTCGACGAGACGCAGCGCCTCTTCCGCGCCGAGCAGCAGCGCGCCGCCGAGCTCGCGATCATCAACAGCGTCCAGCAGGGCCTCGTGTCCAAGCTCGAAATCCAGGCGATCTACGACCTGGTCGGCGAGCGGCTGCGCGAGCTCTTCGACACGCAGAGCATCAGCCTCGCGTCGTTCGACCTCGCGCGCGGCACCCGGCACTACCACTACATGCTGGAGCGCGGCCGCCGCTTCGACGTCGAGGACGGCCCGATCGCGCCGCTGTCGCGGCACATCGTGCGCACGCGGGAGGCACTCGTCATCAACGACCGCGTGGTCGAGCGCCTTGCGGCACTCGGCGTCGAGGTCCGCACGCTGCCCGGCACACAGCCGACGAAGTCGATCCTGCGCGTGCCGATCCTCGTCGGCAACGAGGTGCGCGGCGTCATCGGCATCGACAACGTCGACCGCGAGAACGCGTTCTCGGATTCCGACGTGCGGTTGCTCGCTACCCTTGGGAGCAGCATGAGCGTCGCGCTCGAGAACGCCCGGCTCTTCGAGGAGACGACGCGCCTGTTGCAGGAAACCGAGCAGCGCGCGGCCGAGCTCACGACGGTCAACACGATCGGACAGGCGATCGCGTCGCAGCTCGATCTCGACGCGCTTATCCGGTTCGTCGGCGACCGGATGCGGCAGACGTTCCATGCCGACATCGTCTACGTCGCGCTCGTCGACAAGGCAGCCGGGCTGATCCGCTTCCCGTATGCGCACGGCGACGAGGTCACCCCGCTCGCGCTCGGTGAAGGGCTGACCGGCCGCATCGTCGAAACCGCGCAACCGCTGCTGATCAACAGCGCGCTCGACGATGCCACGACGTCCCTCGGCGCGACTTCGGTCGGTACCGAGGCGAAGTCCTATCTCGGCGTGCCGATCCTGCAGGGCGCGGAAGCGATCGGCGCCATCAGCGTCCAGAGCACGCAGCACGAGGGACGGTTCACGCGTGCCGACCAGCACCTACTCGCGACGATCGCCGCGAACGTCGGCGTCGCCATCCAGAACGCGCGGCTCT
>DATFCW010000286.1:0-4980 GCA_035252665.1 Casimicrobiaceae bacterium
GGGGGGCGCGATGCGGCGATCGAAGACGTCGCGCGCAAGCTCCTCGCCTCGCTCGAGCTCGAGGGCGCCGACAGCCGCCTGCACGTGGACGGGCTCGTGTACGAGCTAGCGATCCACCTGCTTCGCGAATACACGACCGGAACGGTGCGGCCATCGTGGCCCATCTCCGGGCTTTCGCCGCGAAAGCTTCGGCGCGCGATCGAATTCATCGACGACAACCTGCGAAGCGAGCTCTCGCTCGCGGCGATCGCCGACGCGGTTGCGTTGAGCCCGGGTCACTTCGCGCACGCGTTTCGCAGCGCCACCGGCGTCGCGCCGCACCGGTTCGTGCTGGAGCGACGCGTCGAGCTCGGAAAAGTGCTCCTGCGCGATTCGGACATGCCGATCACCGAGATCGCCGACTGCGTCGGCTGCTCGAGTCACAGCCACTTCTCGGTGCTCTTCCACCGGATCACCGGGCTTACACCTCGGCAGTTTCGCGCGCTCGACTAGCGGTACGCCCCAACAACGAGGCGTTGTACAGGTGTCTGTCAGCAAACCGCAAGAATTCGAAAGTTTTCGCAAACGCGTGAAAGCGTAACCGACACGCACCGGCTAGATTCCATGCGCCCCGAGTTGGCATCGATCGCGTCGTGAACTCCGCGAACTACGTCTGTTGCGTCTCCATTGCCGTTTCGTGTTGGGCCTTGTTGGCCGCGTCGGCGCCGGCGCACGCCGACATCTACAAGTGCACCGGCAAGAAATCGCTGCCGACCTACCAGAACTTCCCGTGCCAATTCGATTCGCTCGCCGCCGTGTCTGCCGTGCGGACATCGGCTGCGGCGACGACTCCCGAACACGGAAAGGCCGCCAAGCGCGTCAATGGCGGCGCAATGGCTTCAGTGCCTCGCGTTGGAATGACAACCGAAGAAGTGAGGAAGATCTGGGGCGAACCCATCGACATCAGCAAGGAGGAATACGCCAAGGGCGACATCGAAACCTGGAGATACGCCGATTCGCGATCGATCCGCTTCGATGCGAAAGGGCGGGTGCAGCACATCGATTGGTAGTTTCAAGCGGACCGGGCGCGCCTTCGACGATGCGCCGGTCAACCACACGGAGGAAAGATGCAATCCAAGATGAACGTCAAATGGCGCCGCAACGCGTTGTCGGGAGCGATTGCCATCGCGCTCGCAGTCACCGCAGCCGACGCATTCGCGATCAGCCAGAGCGGCGAGTCGCAGAACATGATGCGGCTCGGACACACCGATCTGCAGGGACGCCCGACCTACCAGCCGAACGTCATCGATTATCCGGACGGCCGCACGATACTGTTCGTCGGCCAGCACAGCGGCGTTCCGAATGGACGCGTGACGAGTTGCCCGGCCAACAGCCTTCCGAACCCGCTCGAAGCGGGCTCGCCGTGCCGAGTCAACGGGACGATGATCATCGACGTCACCGATCCGCGCAATCCGGTCGAGGAGTCGCTGATTCCCGCGCCGGTGTCCGGCAATTCGGTGGGCCAGTCGCAGATGGTCCGCATGTGCCTCGGTTCGCAGCTGCCCGGCGGGGATCCCAACAAGGTCTACCTGCTGCGCAACAGCCAGTCGAACAATCTGTCGATCTCGGGCTACGAGCTTTTCGACGTCACCGATGTCCAGCATCCGCAAAAGATCTCGGACATGATGCATCTGCGCAACACGCACAAGCTGTGGTGGGAGTGCTCGACGGGGATTGCATACATGCCCGGTAGCCCGGGAACCGGACCTCAATGGCGCCAGGGGCAATCGATGGTGATCGCCGATTGGAGCCATCCCGGGCAGACCGGCTATCCGCATTACATTCGCACGTTCGGCCTCCCGGGCAGCGAGCCGACCGGCACCGGTCCAGTCCCGCCATCGTTGCACGGAGCCATTTCCGCGCACGATCACCCCAAGGCCGCGCAGTTGCTCGCGCGCGGTCAGGACGTCATCGGCAACCGCATCTATGCGGCCTGGGGCGTCGGCAACGACGGCATCATCGAGATCCTCGATCGACACGCATTGCTGCCGACGGATTACGGCGGCAGCTTCACGGGCGATGTCAACAGTCCTGCCGAGTCCGACCTCATCGGTCCGAGCTCGCCGGTTCGCGGTTATTTCATGATGTCGCCGGATCAGGGCGGGCACACGTCCTATCCGGTGTTCGGTCTGAAGCCGCCGAGCATGCAGAGCTACGATGATCCGGCCAACCCGGACAACGCGACGAACAAGCATTTCACGACACGCGATATCGTCGTCGTGACCTCGGAAGCAACAGCCGACGGCAGCAATGGATTCTGCCAGGAGCCGCCGCACTGGGCGTTCACCCTCGACGTGTCGATCGAGAATTCGATGAGCGTGCCGCCAAGCCTGGCGCTCGAGCACGACCCGTATCAGGGGCCGATGGTGCTCGGCACGATGTCGGTGGACCCGCGCTCCGGCGCGCAATACAAGCGCGGCAACTACTGCACGCGTGGCGCTCGCTTCGGCGTGCATTCGACGAACGAGAACTTCCGCAATCCGTACGACGGCAAGCTCGTCGCCGTCGCGTACTTCAACGGCGGGGTACGGCTCTATGACATTCGCGAGCCGCAGGCGCCGAGGGAAGTCGCTTTCTACGTTCCCGAAGCCGACGCTCTGACGGACACCGACGGCTACATGACCAACAACGTCGAGATCGACAACCGCGGCTACATCTACGTGGTCGATCGCAACGGCGCCGGCATGGATATCCTGCAGCTCACCGGATGTGCGAGCCAGATCAATGCCAAAGGCACCGTCTGTCCCGACCTGCAGAACAACAACGCAGGCAAGTAGTTCGCGGCAACGCGCGGGCGGGCAAGCGTCCGCGCTCGACGTCCACGAAGCTCGGCGCATCCACGTCGAGCTTCTTTTTGGCCGTCGCGGTATGCTCGCACTCGCGAGCGTGACATGACGCACCCGCATGAGTGATCGACGGACGATGCCGCTTCGCCTGCCCTGGTGGCGCAGGTGCATCGCGTGGTGCGCGCTCGTCGCGCTCGCGTGGCCCTCGCTCGGTCCGCTGCCGTACGTCGTCCACGACTTCGACGCGCATTTCCACGTCGATGCCCATCATCATGCGCGCGACGCTTCGCATTCGCACCTCGATGCGTCCGCGATCCCCGGCAGCCCGCTACACCCGGCCGATCACGACTGTCCCGAGTGCCGGGTCCTGAAACACCTCGCGCGGTGCATGCCCGCCGGCATCGCGATCGCGGTCGTGCCGCCGGTCGTCATCGCCAGCGAGACGCCGTGGATCCTCGTCGCACGCCGCGACGCACGTCCCCCCGCTTACCTCCCGCCCGTTCGCGCACCTCCGAAGGCGCTCGCTTAAGACGCGCCTTTCGTTCGCTGGCTCGCACGCGAGTGCCGACTGGGACGCCGCGGCAGCGTCGGCGCACCGCAATCGCCTCCGGAGGAAACACGAATGAAATCGATGTCGTTCATCGGCGCGGCGACCGTCGCGCTTTGCATCGTGATGCCGTCCATCGTGAGCGCCCATGGATTCGCGGGCAAACGATTCTTCCCGGCGACCCTCGCGACCGACGATCCTTTCGTCGCCGACGAGTTGTCGCTGCCGACGATCCAGTACCAGAAGTCGCCGGACGGCGCGGAGACCGACTTCTCGGTGGACGTCGCAAAGCGCATCACCGAGAATTTCGGCATCGAGCTCGGCGCGACGTACAAGCACATCCGGCCCGACAACGGCGACGCGGTGAACGGCTTCGACAATCTCGAAGCAGGATTCAAGTACAAGTTCTACCAGGACGACGCGCACGAAGCGATTGCTTCCGCGGGCGTGGACTGGGACATCGGCGGCACCGGCGCGCGCCGAGTCGGCGCGGAATCGTTCAGCACGATCACGCCGGCCGTGTTCTTCGGCAAGGGCTTCGGCGATCTACCCGACAGCGCGAAGTTTTTGCGTCCGATCGCGATCACCGGTCAGCTCGGCGTCGGCATTCCGACGCGCGCGAGCACGCGAACGATCAGCGACGACGGCGAGGTCGAGGTCGAGCAGAACCCGCACACGCTCGAATGGGGATTCTCGCTCCAGTACAGCCTGCCCTACCTGCAATCGTTCGTGAAGGACGTGGGGCTGAAGGCGCCGTTCAATCGCATGATCCCGGTCGTCGAATTCGCGATGTCGACCGCGCTCGATCGCGGCGCCAGCGGAACTACGGGAACGATCAATCCCGGGATCATCTGGGCGGGACAGGACATCCAATTGGCAGTGGAAGCCGTCATTCCCGTCAATCATCGCAGCGGCAACAGCGTCGGCGTGCTCGCGCAGCTTCACTTCTTCCTCGACGATCTGTTCCCGCAGACGATCGGCCGGCCGCTGATTCGATGAATGTGCTTCGCGTCGTTCTCGTCGCCCTCGCCTGCGCCTTTGCAGCGCCGGCGGCGGCGCACGCGTTTCTCGATCACGCGCTGCCCGCCGTCGGCAGCACCGTTCACGCTTCACCGAACGCCGTTCGCCTCTGGTTCACCGAGCAACTCGAGCCGGCGTTCTCCCGCGTACGCGTGCTCGATGCATCGGGGAAGGAAGTCGACGCCGGCGATTCGCACGTCGATTCTTCCGACGCGACGATTCTGACGGCAAGCCTGCCGACGCTCGCGCCGGGAACCTACAAGGTCGTCTGGCGCGTCGTTTCGGTGGACACGCACGTGACCGAAGGCGACTTCACGTTCGACGTGAAGCCGTGATTTCGGAAGCACGCGGATGAATGCCGCGTTCGTCGCCGCGCGCGCGCTGCATTTCGGCGCGACGATGCTCGTCGTCGGCGAGCTCGCGTTCGCGTCGCTGCTCGCGATACGCGGGAATGGACGCTGCGCACCGCGCGCGCTCGATCGGCACGTTCGCACCTACACCGCGTGGGCGCTCGGCGCGAGCGGCTTGTCGGGCCTCGCCTGGCTTGTCGTCGAAGCGTCGAACATGTCGGGCATCGCGATGGGCCCG
>DATFCW010000287.1:0-20169 GCA_035252665.1 Casimicrobiaceae bacterium
AGTGCATGGGCAGCAACCCGTTCGGGAGTTTCGTCTCTGACCCCAAACTGGTTGGCGCCTGTCACCCGCCGCCGACCGCGCCCACGATCTCCAGTTTGTCGCCGGCCGTCAGGGGCGTACTTCCGTACCGGCTGCGCGGCACGATCTCGCCGTTCATCTCGACGGCGATGCGCTTGCCGGTGAGACCGAGCGCCGCCACGAGCTCGGCGATCGTCTGCGCTTCGACGCTCCTGGCGATACCGTTGACGGTAACGTGCGACATTGAAGTGGGTCGGTACTGAATCGGGATTATGTCCGATACCGCCCGATCGCCTCCCGGACGATCGCGAGCTGTCGCGCGAAGCGGCTGCACGCGACGCACACCGACAGATGCAGCGCGAGCTTGATGCTTGCCCACGCGGGGAGCCGTGTCTCCTCGCGCAGCGACAAAAGCCGACTCGCCTCGCGGCACGAGACGAGATGCGTCAGGCGATGCGGCAATAAGACAGGCATCGGCATTCAGCTAAGGCGATGTGCCCGCGAACCAGTTCTGCTCGAGGCAGCGGCGCAGCGCCATTCGCGCACGGTAGAGGATCACCCATAGATTGTTCGCGGTAATCGTCAATTCCTTACAGATTTCGTCGGTGTCGAGCTCCAGCACCTCGCGCATCGTGAACACGCGTGCGGCGTTCGGCGGCAGCCGCTCGAGGCATTGCTCGAGCACCTGCATGAATTCGCTTCGCGACAGGGCGTGCTCGGGATCGCCCCAGTCCGCGGGCAGCGCCTTCCACGCGCCGTTCTCGTCGAACATCGCGTCGATGCCGTCGAGCTCGTTCGTCTCGTCGAGCGACGCGACGGCCGCCCGGCGCTGCTTCTGGCGGATGGCATCGATGATCTTGTGCTTGAGGATGCCGGTCAGCCACGTGCGAAAGCTCGACCGGCCCGAAAAGCCGTCGCGGGCCGAAAGCGCGGCGACCAGCGTTTCCTGCACCACGTCCTCGGCGAGATCGCCGTCGCGAAGCTCCAGCCGTGCAACGCGCAGCAAGTAGCGGCGGTGGGCGTCGAGCTCGTTCGCGAAGACGTCGGCATCCATCGCACGCTTCATCCGGGCAAATCCCGATAGATGCATTGTAGATCGCAAGGTGTCGCCGGCCGTTCGGCGCTCGGCAGAGCCTCTTGTCCGCATGGCATGCGACTTGCCATCGTCGCCGATCATGCGCAACGACGTCGTCACGCCCATCGCCGCGCGCGCAGAGCTCGGCGGCGAAATCCTCGATCCGCAGCCCGCGCCACGAAACGGGGCCGAGATCGCGCTCGCGCGCGCCGGCATCAGGCCGCTCGCCAGCAGCGCTTACGATCGCGCCGACGCCGGGCGCCCGACGTCGAATGCCGCGTTCTATTTGAGCGTGCGGGCGAAATTCGCGCTGGCGCTCCTCACGAGCGCCGCATGGCTTGCGGTGACGCTGCTGGTCGCGCTGCCCTGGATTGCCGAGCTGTCGTTGCACTTCGGCACGGTGCTCTCGCTCATCGTCATCGGCGCGATCGCGCTCGTTCCCGGATGCATGAACGCGTTCCTGATCGCGAGCCTGATGCTCGACCGGCGCACGCCGCGGGTTACGCCAAGCCGGTATCCGTCCGTCTCCATCCTGATCCCCGCGTACAACAAGGAAGCATCGATCGCCGATACATTGCGCTCGATCGCGAACCAGGATTACGCCGGCGTCTTCGAGGTGTTCGTGATCGACGACGGCTCGTCCGATCGCACGGCCGCGATCGTCGATGCCAGCGATCAACCATGGCTGCACTTGCTGCGGCAACCGGCCAAGCTCGGCAAGTCGGCGGCGCTCAATCGCGGCCTCGCCGAAGCGCGCTTCGACCTCGTCGTCACGCTCGACGCCGATTCGTTCCTCTATCGCGACGCGCTTCGCAGTCTGGTCGAGCGCTACCTGTCCGACCCGCCGAACACGCGCGCCGTGGCGGGCACGATGCTGGTGCGCAATTCGCGTCGCAACTGGGTGACCAAGGCGCAGGAGTGGGATTACTTCCATGGGATCGCGGCGATCAAGCGCGTGCAATCGCTCTATCAGGGAACGCTCGTGGCGCAAGGCGCGTTCTCGCTGTACGAGCGCGCAACGTTGCGCGAGCTCGGCGGTTGGGTCGACTGCGTCGGCGAGGACGTCGTGCTCACGTGGGCGATGCTGCGCCACGGCTGGCGCGTGGGCCACGCCGAGGATGCGTGCTGCTTCACCGACGCGCCCGACACGGTGCGAAAGTTCGTGCGCCAGCGCCGACGCTGGTCGCGCGGCATGATCGAGGCGTTTCGCCGGTTCCCCGACATCCTGCTGAAACCCCGGCTTTCGACGCTGTTCGTCTGGTGGAACGTGCTCTTTCCGTGGCTCGACCTGTCGTACACCGCGTTCTTCGTTCCGGGAATCGTCCTCGCGCTTCTCGGCGTGTTCTGGATCGCGGGACCGCTCACGCTCGCGCTTCTGCCGCTGACGATCGGCATCAATTACGTGATGTATCGCGTGGGTTCTCAGATGTTCGCGTCGAACGGCTTGCGCGTGCGACGCAACCTGGCGGGCTTCATGACGTACGTGTTCGTCTACAGCCTGATCCTCCAACCCGCGTGTGTCGCCGGCTACTTTTCCGGCATGCTCGGCTTGCGCAGGCGTGCAGCGACTGTTACGCCGATCGACTCGTTCTAACCGTTCGTCGTCCTTGTTTGCCCCGCTCGCCTTGAGCGCTCGTCCGCGGGGTGCTACGATTCCGGGCCTTTGCGTCGAAGCGCAAGCCGACAAACGAATCCCGTCCGCATTGCCGCGCGGCGTCAGCAAGCGCCGCGAACGGTTTCCCAAAGCATCCCGCATTGCTTCCAGAAGCGAATCGAACCCCGCGCCGCTCCCGGGTTGTGGCCAGTTGCGACGGTTTTGCGAATGGCGCCAGGCGTTGGCGTGAGCCCTGCATGGGACGCGCAATGACGCCGATTCGGTCTGCGCGATGAACGTTCGCATGTCCCGACACCACTGGATGCTCGTCGCGGTCATCGCCGCGTCGATCGCCTGCGTCGCGGCGTTGGCGCTCGACGGACGCGCGATCGCCAAGATCGGCAACCGGCCGCTCGGTTATCGCAGCCTCCACGACGTGCCGGCGCAGCGCGCGAGCCCGCTCGTCGAGCCGATGCTGATCGACCTCGAGGAGCGCACGTTCCGCTTCTTCTGGGACACGGCGAATCCGCGCAACGGCCTCGTGCCCGATCGCTATCCGACGCCGTCGTTCGCGAGCATTGCGGCCGTTGGCTTCGGGCTCACGTCGTATCCGATCGGGGTCGAGCGCGGCTACGTCACGCGCAAGGATGCGCGCAAGCGCGTCCTCACGACGTTGCGCTTCCTCTACAACGCGCCACAGGGACCGCATCAGCACGGCGTCGCGGGCTACAAGGGCTTCTTCTATCACTTCCTCGACATGAAGACCGGCGAGCGCTTCGACGACAGCGAGCTGTCGACGGTCGACACGGCGCTGCTCCTCGCCGGCGTGCTGTTCTGCCAATCGTATTTCGACGGCGCCGAGCCCGAGGAAGTCGAGATTCGCCGGCTTGCGGACAACATCTATCGCCGCGTCGACTGGACGTGGGCGCAGCCGCACAAGCCCGCGATCAGCCTCGGGTGGACGCCCGAGGACGGTTTCCTCGAATACGACTGGCGGGGCTACAACGAGGCGATGCTCGTCTACGTGCTTGCGCTCGCGTCGCCCACTCATCCGGTCGGAACCGATGCGTGGGACCAGTGGACGAGCACGTACGACAATAGCTGGCACAAGGCCTTCGGCCAGGAATACTTGAGTTTCGCGCCGCTCTTCGGACACCAGTATTCGCACGTATGGCTCGACTTCCGCGACGTGCAGGACGCGTACATGCGAAAGCGCGGACTCGACTATTTCGAGAACACGCGTCGCGCGATCTACGCGCAACGCGCTTACGCGATCGCGAACCCGCTGCGCTGCAAGGATTACGGCGCGAGCGTCTGGGGAATCACGGCGAGCGACGGCCCGGGCGACATCGAGATCGACGACAGCGCGGGCAAGCGGGTCTTCCGCGCGTATTCGGCGCGCGGCATTGGCGGTGCCGCAGCGCACGACGACTGCACCCTCGCGCCCACCGCTGCCGTTTCGTCGATTCCGTTCGCGCCCGAGCTCGCGATTCCCGCCGTGCTCAACATGTACCGCAAGTTCGGCCGCTACATCTACGGCACCTACGGCTTCCTCGACGCGTTCAATCCAAGTTTCACGTTCGCCGACGAGCCGCTGTCGCACGGGCGCTACGTTCCGGGCTTCGGCTGGGTCGACGAAGACTATCTCGGCATCGATCAGGGCGCGCTTGTCGCGATGGTCGAGAACTACCGAAGCGGGCTCATCTGGAGCGTGATGCGCGGCAACGGTTACGTGCGCCGCGGCCTGGAGCGGGCCGGCTTCTCGGGAGGCTGGCTCACCGCGTCGGCGAAGTGATCGTCGAGCTTCGCTTCTTCCGCCGCGTCGCGGCGGCCCTGCTTCTCGCCGGCGCAACGCTCGTCCTCGATGCGTGCGGCGATCATTCGACAGGCGTCACCACCGTCCGCTTCTGGGGCATGGGCCGCGAAGGCGAGGTCGTCGTGTCGCTCCTGCCGGAGTTCGAGCGCACGCATCCGGGCATCCATGTCGAAGTGCAGCAGTTGCCGTGGACCGCGGCGCACGAAAAGCTGCTGACCGCCTTCGCGGGCAACTCGACGCCCGACATCGCGCAACTCGGCAACACATGGATTCCCGAATTCGTCGCGCTTCGCGCGCTCGAACCGCTCGATGCCAGGCTTCGCGGATCGTCGGTGGACACGCGCGACTTCTTCCCGGGCATCCTCGATACGAACATCATCGACGGGCAGACGTTCGGCGTGCCCTGGTATGTCGATACGCGGCTTCTGTTCTATCGCCGCGATCTGCTCGACGCCGCCGGCGTTTCGTCGCCGCCGGTATCATGGGACGACTGGACGCGGGCGCTCGCGGCCATCAAGGCGCATGCGCCGCCGGGACATTACGCGATCCTCCTGCCGCTGAACGAAGCCGAGCCGCTGATCGCGCTGGGCTTGCAACAGGACGATCCGCTGCTGCGCGACGGCGGCCGCTACGGCAACTTCGAAAGCGCCGGCTTTCGACGCGCGCTCGGCTTCTATGTCGACATGTTCCGGCGCGGTTTCGCGCCGCCGATCACGGCGTCGGAGATGGCCAACGTATGGACCGAATTCGGTCGCGGCACGTTCGCGTTCTACATTTCGGGACCGTGGAACATCGGCGAGTTCGAGCGAAGATTGCCGGCGGCAATGCAGCCGACCTGGGCAACCGCGCCACTGCCTGGTCCTGCGGGTGCCGGCGCATCGATCGCCGGGGGAGCGAGCCTCGTCGTGTTCCGCAAATCGGGCGTCAAGGACGCCGCATGGCAATTGATCGAGTACCTGTCGCGTCCCGACGTCGAGCTGCGCTTTCGCGAATTGACGGGCGACCTGCCGCCGCGAAGAAGCACGTGGCGCGATTCCGCGCTTGCGAACGACGCGCGCGCCAGTGCCTTTCGCGAGCAGCTCGAGCGCGTGAAGCCGATGCCCAAGGTTCCCGAATGGGAACGGATCGCCGACGAGATTCGCAACGTCGGCGAGCGCGCCGCGCGCGGGCAGTGGAGCGTCGACGAAGCGGTGCGCGAGCTCGACGCTCGGGTAGACCGCATTCTCGAAAAGCGGCGATGGATGCTCGCGCGCGAAGCGCGCGGGTAGCACCTTGGTGAGCGTGGCAGGACGGAACGCCCGCCGAAGCCGGGCCGCGTGGTGGTTCGCGGGTCCGGCGCTGATCGTCATCGGCGTGTTCTTCTTCGTTCCGGTCGTCGCGGCGCTCGCGATGAGCCTCAGCGATTTCGACATCTACGCGCTCGCCGATCTTCACAACCTTCGCATCGTCGGCCTCTCCAACTACATCGAGCTGTTGCAGCGACCGCTCTTCTGGAAGGCCCTCGGCAACACGTTCTACTTCGTCGTCGTCGGCGTGCCGCTGTCGCTCGGCGCGTCGCTCGGCGCTGCGCTGCTGCTGAATTCGCCGTTTGCGCGCTTGCAGCCGTTGTTTCGCACCGCGCTCTTCGCGCCGGTCGTCACGACGGTCGTCGCCGTGGCGGTGATCTGGCGCTATCTGCTCGGCACGCGCTACGGACTGCTCAATTACGCGCTTGGGGCAATCGGCGTCTCGCCGATCGACTGGCTCGGCGATCCGCGCTTCGCGATGCCGGCCATCATCCTCTTCGCCGTATGGAAGAACTTCGGCTACAACATGGTGATCCTGCTTGCGGGCCTGCAGAACATTCCGCGCGAGCTCTACGAGGCGGCGCGCATGGACGGCGCGTCGACGCTCGCGCAATTCCGCTTCGTGACGCTGCCGATGCTTGGACCGATCCTGTCGATCGTCGGCATCCTGACCATCGCCGGTTATTTCCAGCTCTTCGCCGAGCCGTACGTGATGACGCAAGGCGGCCCGCTGCAAAGCACGCTGTCCGTGCTCTACCTCATGTACGAGGAAGGCTTCAAGTACTGGAACCTCGGCAACGCGTCCGCGGTCGCGTTCCTGTTGTTCGTGATCATCTTCGCGGTGACGCTGGTGCAGACGCGCGTCGCGCGTGGGGAGTTTGCGCGATGAGCGCGACGAACGCCCCTCACCCCAACCGCCTCCCCGCTGGGGACAACAAGCGCCACTCTCGCGCGCCTTTGCGGCGAAGGCTAATGTGAGCGAAGCGAACGTTAAGCCCGGCGAGAGCCGGGCGGCCGGAGCCAAAAGGGAGCCGAGCGCCAGCGAGGCGGGTGAGGGACGGCGTGGGCGGCGGCTCTTCCCGCGCACCGGGACGATCGCCGTCAACGCCGTCCTGGCCGCCGCTACGATCGCCGCGATCTTCCCGCTGCTCTGGATGCTTGCCGTCTCGTTCATGGCGCCGGGTGAAGCGAGCACGTATCCGCCGCCGCTCGTGCCCGCGCATCCAACGCTTGCCAACTATCGCGAGCTCTTCGCGCACGCCGGCATCGGCCGCTACCTCGCGAACAGCGTGTTTCTCGCCGTCGCCGCCACGGCGCTTTCGCTCGTGTTCAACACGATGGCCGGCTATGCGTTCGCGAAGCTGCGCTTTGCCGGACGCGATCGGTTGTTCAAGCTGATGCTCGGCGCGCTGGTCATTCCGGGACAGGTCGCGATGGTGCCGCTGTTCCTGCTTTTGAAGCAGATGGGCCTCGTCAACACGTACGGCGGCGTGATCGTGCCCGCGCTCGCGAGCATCTTCGGCATCTTCCTCGTGCGCCAGTACGCGCTGTCGATTCCCGACGACCTGCTCGAAGCGGCGCGCATCGACGGTGCGAGCGAATGGCGGATCTTCAGCGCGATCGTCGTGCCGCTCCTGCGCCCGATCCTCGTCACGCTCGCCGTCTTCACGCTGCTCGGGACGTGGAACGATTTCATGTGGCCGCTGATCGTGCTCTCCGACCAGCATCTCTACACGCTGCCGGTTGCGCTCGCGAGCCTCGCGCGCGAGCACGTGCAGGACAATGAGCTGATGATGGCCGGATCGGTGCTGACGACGATGCCGGTGCTCGTCGTTTTCCTCGTCCTGCAGCGCTATTACCTGCGGGGCTTGATGATGGGAAGCGTGAAGGGATGATCGGGAAGTTGTTCATCGCACTGTCGCTCGCGATCGCGAGCGTCTTCCCTTCCGCGCATGCGGAGCAGCCTTCGGCGCAAACGCGCATTCTCGATCGCTTCGACGACATTGCGCCATGGAAGGCGATCGCCTCCGACGGCGTCACGGCGTCGCTTTCGCGCGTCTTCATCGCGAAGCGCCCGGCGATGGAGCTCGACTTCGATCTCGGCGGCACTGCCGGCTACGCAATCGCGCGCCGCGCGCTTCCGATCGACCTTCCCGACAACTATGCGATCACGTTCTGGCTGCGCGGCGACGCGCCGGTCAACGATCTGCAGGTGAAGCTGATCGATGAGAGCGGCGACAACGTCTGGTGGTACGACCGGCACGACGTCGATTTTCCCCACGATTGGAAAGAGATCACGATCAGGAAGCGGCAGGTCGACTTCGCGTGGGGGCCCACCAAGGATCGCACGCTTCGTCATGTCGCGACGATCGAGATCGTGGTCGCGGCGGGAAGCGGCGGCGGCAAAGGCTCGATCTACGTCAGCGATCTCGCGCTGCGCGAACTGCCGCCGGTCTCGGAGCCGTTGCCGGCGCCGAAGGTGCGCGCATCGTCATCGCAGAAAGGCGCCGGCCCCGAGCGCATGCTCGACGGCAACAAGGCCACCTTCTGGCGCAGCAGGCCGGGACGCGAGCAGTGGCTGACGATCGACTTCGGACGCCCCCGGGAATTCGGCGGCCTCGTCCTCGACTGGTCGAAACGCGAATACGCAACGCGGTATGACGTGCAGTTTTCCGACGACGGGCGCAAGTGGCGAACGGTGCGCAGCGTCACCGAGGGCGCCGGCGGCCCCGCTGCGCTTCTTCTGACCGAATCGGAGACGCGTTACCTGCGCCTCGCGTTGCACGCCGGACCGAGACGCGAATACGCGCTCGACGAAATCGAGATCAAGGACCTTGCGTTTGGCGCGACGCCGAATGCGTTCTTCGAGGCGCTCGCGCGCGATGCGCCGCGCGGGTCGTTTCCGCGCGGATTCTCCGGCGAGCAGGGCGCGTGGACGCTCGTGGGCTTGGACGGCGGCAACGACTCGGGACTTCTGTCCGACGATGGCGCGCTCGAGATCGGCAAGCGCGGTTTTACGCTCGAGCCGTTCGTGATCGAGCGCGGCAAGGTCAACACGTGGGCCAACGTCGGCGCGAAGCCGTTTCTCGTCGACGACCAGTTGCCGATGCCGGGCGTGCGCTGGGAGAGCGCGCATTGGTCGCTCGCGATTACGACGTTCGCGACCGGCGGCACCGACGACGTGCGGCTCGTCGCGCGCTACGATTTGACGAACACGACCGATCGCGCGCTGCCGCTCACGCTCGCGCTCGCCGCGCGGCCGTTCCAGGTGAATCCGCCGGCGCAATTCCTGAACACGATCGGCGGGGTGAGCCCGATTCAGGACGTTGCCTGGGATCATGGTGCGCTCACCGTGAACGACAAGCGCAACGTCTATCCGCTGATGACGCCCGCGCGCGTCGCGCTTCGTCCCTACGATGCCGGGCCGCTCGTGCCTTCGCTCGCCGCGCCGGAGCGATCGTCACGAAAGCGGATCCACGACGACTTCGGCTATGCGTCGGGAACGCTTTTCTATCCGGCGTCGATCCCGGCGCATGCGAGCGCGACGTTCGCGGTCGTCGTGCCGCTCACCGATCACGGCGCAGCGCCCGCGCTCGAAAATCGCACGCCCTCGCAGTGGCTCGTCCACGAGCAGTCGCGCACGGCCGCGATGTGGCGCGCGAAGCTCGACCGCGTCACGATGCGCGTGCCGGAGGAAGCGCAGCCGATCGCCGATGCGCTGCATACGGCGCTCGGTCATATCCTGATCTCGCGCGAGGGACCGGTGCTTCGGCCCGGCACGCGCGCGTACGCGCGCTCGTGGATTCGCGATGGCACGATGATCGCGGAGGCGCTGCTACGCCTCGGTCACGCGAATGCCGCCGCCGATTACGCGCGCTGGTACGCGTCGCACCAATTCGCGAACGGCAAGATTCCCTGCTGCGTCGACGCGCGCGGCGCCGATCCCGTTCCCGAGAACGACAGTCCCGGCGAGTTCATCTTCCTCGTAGGAGAGGTCTATCGCTATACGCACGACCGCAAGTTCCTCGAGGACATGTGGCCGCATGTCGACGGCGCAGCGGCTTACCTCGGGACATTGCGCCGAAGCGAGCGCAACGGGCCGGCGGAAAACGGCATGCGCTCGCCGGCCTTCGGGATGCTGCCGGCCTCGATCAGCCACGAAGGCTATTCGCAGAAGCCGGTGCATTCGTACTGGGATGATTTCTGGGCGCTCAAGGGTTACGACGGCGCGACCGAGATCGCCAAGGCGCTCGGGCGCAATCGCGACGCAGAGCAGCTCGCGGCCGCGCGCGACGAGTTCGGCGTCGATCTCGTCAAATCGCTGCGTGCGACCGCGGCGGCGCATCGAATCAACTATCTGCCGGGATCGGTCGAGCTCGGCGATTTCGATGCGACGTCGTCGACGATCGCGCTCGCCCCCGGGAGCGACAACGAATTTCTGCCGCACGAGCTCGTCGCGCCGACGTTCGAGCGCTATTGGCGCGAATTCCTCGCGCGTCGCGACAACACGGTGAAATGGAACGACTACACGCCGTACGAGCTTCGCAACGTCGGCGCGTTCGTGCGTCTCGGCTGGCGTGACCGCGCCTACGAGGCGCTCGAGTTCTTCATGACCGGACGGCGTCCCGCGGCTTGGAATCAATGGCCGGAAGTCGTCGGACACGACGAGCGCGCCGTGCGTTTCGTCGGCGATCTTCCGCATGCATGGGTCGCATCGGATTACATTCGCGCAGTGCTCGACCTCTTCGCCTACGAGCGTCCCGATCACGCGATGGTGCTCGCCCAAGGCATCCCTGCATCGTGGCTCGATCGCGCGGGCTTCGCGATCCGCGGCCTTCGCACGCCCTACGGCACGCTGAGCTACTCGCTCGCGCGGATCAGCGACCGCATCATCGAGCTGACGCTGACGGCAAACGGCCAGCCGCCGCCGGGTGGATTCGTGCTGGAAGGCCCCTGGCCGCGCCCGTCGTATGCGACGATCAACGGCAAGCCGGTTACGATTGCGGGCGATGCGCTTCGCATCGACGAGCTTCAGGCGAGGGTCGTGCTCGAACTTCCACCGTGATCACCTTTCCACCGCCGTTTCTCTGGGGCAGCGCCACGTCGGCTTACCAGGTCGAGGGCTCGCCGCTCGCCGACGGCGCTGGCCCGAGCATCTGGCAGCGCTTCACGCACACGCCCGGCCTCGTTCGCGACGGCGACAGCGGTGATGTCGCGTGCGATCAATATCGGCGCTACGCCGAGGACGCAGCGCTGATGCGCTCGCTCGGCATGAACGCGTATCGCCTCAGCATCGCGTGGAGCCGCATTCTTCCGAAGGGCCGCGGCGACGTGAACGCGAAGGGGCTCGCGCACTACGACCGGCTCGTCGACACGCTGCTCGCAAACGGCCTTGCGCCGATGCCGACGCTTTTCCACTGGGATCTGCCGGCTGCGCTCGACGATCGCGGCGGATGGCTCAATCCCGACATCGCGCAGTGGTTCGCCGACTACGCGTCGATCGTATTTCGCAAGCTCGACGATCGCGTGACGATGTGGTCGACGCTGAACGAGCCGTGGGTGGTGGCGGACGGCGGCTATCTGCACGGCGCCATCGCCCCGGGACATCGAAACGCATTCGAGGCGCCAATTGCCACGCACAATCTGCTGCGCGCGCATGGGGCGGCCGTTTCGGCGTATCGCGCGCTCGGGAAGCATGCGATCGGCATCGTCGTCAACATCGAGCCGAAATATGCGGCATCCGACAGCGTCGAAGATCGCGACGCGACCGCGCGCGCGCACGCGTACATGAATCGGCAGTACCTCGATCCGGTGTTCCTCGGTCGCTATCCGAAAGCTTTGCCCGAAATCTTCGGCGAGGCATGGCCCGACTGGCCAGCCGACGACCTCGCGTTCATTCGCCAGCCGATCGATTTCGTCGGCATCAACTACTACACGCGAAGCGTCACGCGCTTCGACGCGAACGCATGGCCGCTTCGCGCATCCGCGGTTCGGCAGAAGCAGGCGACCTACACCGAGACAACGTGGGAAGTGTTCCCGCAGGGCCTGACGGACACGCTGGTATGGATCAAGGAGCGCTACGGCAACCCGCCGATTCACATCACCGAAAATGGCGCGGCGTTCTTCGACCCGCCAACCGTCGAGGGGAATCGGCTGTCCGATCCGCTTCGCGTCGATTACCTGCGAAAGCACATTCGCGCGGTCCGCGACGCCATGGCGAGGGGCGTAGACGTGCGTGGCTATTTCGTCTGGTCGCTGCTCGACAATTTCGAGTGGTCGCTCGGCTACTCGAAGCGCTTCGGCATCGTCCATGTCGATTTCGAGAGCCAGAAGCGCACGCCGAAGGACAGCGCGCATTTCTATGCGCGCGTGATCGCGACGCAGGGCCGCGCGCTCGACGACGCGGCCAACGCCGCGCAGGCCGCGTAGCGCAAGCGCCTCAACCCTTCCGACCATCGCGCGGTCCCAAGGCGCCTGGAAGCGCACCTTCAATCGCTGATCGCGTGGTTCGCGTCGCATCCGACGCTCGCGCTCTCGGCGCTGTTCGTGGGCGCGCTCGCCGAATCGATCGCGGTGATCGGCACGATCGTTCCCGGGAGCACGATCGTCTTCGCGGCTGGCGTGCTCGCAGGCCTGCATGCGTTGAATCCCTGGCACGTGGGCATCATCGCGATCGCCGGTGCGCTTCTCGGGGACTGGACGAGCTACGTGCTCGGGCGCCGCTATCGCCATGCGATTCCGTTGATATGGCCGCTGCGCACGCACCCGGCGCTGCTCGCGCGCGGCGAAGCGTATTTCGCGAAGAGCAGCGGCAAGGCGGTGTTTCTCGGACGCTTCCTCGGTCCGATCCGTGCGTTCGTGCCGCTCGTTGCCGGCATGTCGAGGATGCCCGCACCGCGCTTTTTCCCGATCAACGCGCTCGCGGTGGTCGGCTGGGCCGCGGCGCATCTGGTGCCCGGCGTGCTCTTCGGCGCATCGCTGCAACTCGCAGGTGCGGTCAGCTCTCGCCTCGTCGCGCTCGTCGCGATCCTCTTCGCAGGCGCGTGGGTGACCGCAAAGCTCGCGCGCCTCGCGACGCGTCAGCTTTGGCCGTACGTCGAGCATCTTCGCGACCGTCTGTATGCGCGCATCGCGCAGCGGTCGACGCCCCTCGCACGCTTCGCATTGCCGCTGTTCGATCCCAGCCGGCACGAGCCGATGGCGCTGCTCGTTTCGGCGACGTTACTGGTCGCCGGCGCATGGCTATTCCTCGGTGTCGTCGAGGACGTCGTCACCAGGGACACGCTCGTCGACGTCGACCAGGCGCTCTACGCATCGCTGCGCGGATTGCGCACGAAATGGAGCGACGACCTCATGGTGACGATCACCGAGCTCGCGAGCGCGCCGGTGATGATCGCGTTGATCGCCACGATGGCGCTGTGGTTCGCGATCAGGCGGCGCTTTCGCACGCTCGGCTACTGGATCGCGGCCGTCGCGTTCGCTAACGTGATGGTCGTCGCGCTCAAGTACGCGCTCGGACGTGCGCGTCCGGAGACGGCGCATGGACTCGACGAATATTCGTTTCCGAGCGGACATGCGGCGATGAGCATGGTCGTCTACGGCTTCCTCGCGTTCCTGCTCGGTCAACGAAAGTCGGCATCGCATCAGACGGCGTTCGCGCTGTCGGCGTTCGGCATTGCATCGCTCGTCGGATTTTCGCGGCTCTATCTCGGCGTGCACTGGCTGTCGGACGTGATCGCGAGCTTCGCTCTCGGCGTGGCGTGGATGGCATTGCTCGCGATCGCGTACATCCAGCACGTGCGCGAGCCGCCGCTACGCGCGGGGCCAGTGCTGGGGATCGTGCTCGTTGTGCTGGTGTTCGTCGGTGGGACCTACACGGCCAGGCATCACACGCGCGACGTCGAGCGTTATGCGAAGCCGGCGGAAACGCCAACAATGTCGCTCGACACGTGGCGCAATGGCGGCTGGGCGACGCTGCCCGCGTTTCGCGGCGAGCGGGCGAGCGAGCGCGAGGAGCGCTTGTCGCTGCAATGGGTCGCGACGCGCGGGAGCGTCGTCGAAGCGCTCGGCAGCGCCGACTGGGTATTGCCCGCACGATGGAAATCGCCGGCGGCGCTGTTGTGGCTCTTGCCGTCGACGCCCATCGCCGAATTGCCGGTGCTGCCGAAGTTTCAGCGGGGGCAGCCGCCGGCGCTGACCCTCGTCCGTCCCCTCGATGCGCGCGAACGGATGGTGATCCGCCTGTGGAACGTCGCCGATGCGGAAGAGCGGGATCTCGGCCAGCGCATTCCGATTTTCGTTGGCACGATCACCATGGAGCGCACGCATTCGCAATGGGGACTGCTGACGATCGCGACGACCGAAGCGCATGCGCCCGATCCCAGCGAGGCGCTCGGGGCGGTGCTGCGCGAACGGCCTACGCGGGACGTGATGCGATCGGGAGGCGAACGCGTGCTGCTGATATGGTGATTTTGTGCGACAGAGGTCAGCCGCAGCAGGTTCCGGTGGTCGCGACGGCCCTTTGGCCGCAGCAAGCGTTCTCCTTGGGCGCTTCGTGGGCACCAAAGAACGCGAGCGGCTCGAGCGTATGGAAGCCCTCCCAGCGGACGCCCTGCGGATCGGACAACCAGTGCTTGTCGCCCTTCGCGTAGCAGCATCGTGCGCCCGGCTCGTCGATGAGGCTCGTTTCGTCCGCCGCGGCGAAACGCGCGCGAACCTCGGCAAGCTCGTCGGCCGAATCCACCTGCAGGCCGATGTGGTCGATGCCTGTCACATCGTGTAGCGAGATGGCGAAATTGATTCGCGGCTCGTCGAGCATCCACTTGGCGTAATCCGCGTGTCGAACGGTGGGTCCGGCACCGAACAGCGCGCTGTAGAAGGCGACGCTGCGATCGATGTCGGCAACGCCGACATGAACGTGGAAGCGTTTCATCGGGCTCTCCTTTTGGTGGCCCACGCGGCGGAAGCGCGCGTGCAGCATCCGCCGGCGGCTTTGCAACAGTTTCGCGTCAGGTAGTCGACCAGCGAGCGCATCCGATCGAGGTTTGCGCTATACCAGATGAACCGGCTTTCCCGCCGATCGTCGACGAGGCCGGCGCGGCCGAGCTCCTTGAGATGGAACGACAGCGTCGCCGGCGCAAGGTCGAGGCGCGTGCCGATCGCGCCGGGTGTGAGGCCGTGCGGTGCGTGCTCGATCAGCAGCCGGAAGATCGACAGCCGTGTTTCCTGCGCGAGCGCGGCGAGGGTGTTGACGGCCTCGGTCGCCTCGGTGGCGGCTTTCCGTGCTGTCGTTGCTGCTTTCATATTTCCAGTATTATAGAAATATACGACGGATCGTCAAGCCGGAACAACCAACGGTCGCAGGAAGTGCGCGAAAGACCGCGCGCGACGCTCACTCGCCGCGGGAATCGAGCGACACCGCTTTGACGAGCGCTTGGACTTCGAGCCCTTCGCGGATCGCCAGCGCGCGCAGCGAGTGACGCGTGATCCGCGCAGTGAGCGAGGCGCTGCCGATTGCGACCGCTACGTCGGCCACGCCGTCGCGGACGTCGATCGAACGGACGCGACCCGGCAGGATGTTGACGATGCTGATGTCGTCGGGCCTTCGGAGCGCGAGCGATACGTCGCGTGCGCGAACGATGGCGCGCACACGGGCGCCGGCGGTCGCCTCGATCAGCGGCACGATGAGCTCGCCGCCATCGAACGCGAGCGTGGTCAACGCGTCGCCGCGATCGTGGCTTGCGACGCGCGCATCGACCACCGACGTGGTCTCGCGAATATCGTCGGGATCGAGGTCGCGCCGCCCGAAGATCGCCTCGACGCTTCCTACGGCCGTGCATTTGCCGTCGGCGAGCATCACGATCGTATCGGCGAGGCGCGCCATCTCCGACGCCGAATGGCTGACGTAGACGATCGGAATGCGCACGTCGTCGCGCAGCCGCTCGATGTAGTCGAGAATTTCGCCCTTGCGCGGCGCGTCGAGCGAGGCCAGAGGCTCGTCGAAGAGCAGGATGCGCGGCTGCGCAAGAAGCGCTCGCCCAATGGCCACCCGTTGGCGCTCGCCGCCGGAAAGCGTCGCCGGCCGACGATCGAGGAGCGCGCCCAGGCCGAGCAACTCGATCACGTGGCCAGGCTCGACGAAACGCTCGGCCGCGCGCCGGCGATGATGGCCGTAGAGAAGATTCCTCCGCACGTCGAGGTGCGGAAACAACAGTGAATCCTGGAACACGTAGCCGCAACGTCGCGCTTCGGGGCGCACGTCGACGCCGCGCGAGGCGTCGAAGAGGCAGCGGCCGTCGACGCGAATCGAGCCGCGTGCGGGCTTGACAATGCCGGCAATCGCGTTGATGACGCTGCTCTTGCCCGCGCCCGAGCGGCCGAAGAGTCCGGTCACCGGCGCATCGGCGGCGAACGCGGCGCGCAGGTGGAATGCGCCGAGACGCGTGTCGATGTCAACGTCGATCATGCGCCAATGCCCGCTCGACGCGGCGCGTCAGCCATTCGGAACATGCGAGCGCGACGAGCGAAAGCACGACCGCGATGATGCTGAGGCGAAGCGCCGCGATGTCGGCGTCCGGCTGCTGCGTGAACGCATAGATCGCAAGCGGCAGCGTCTGCGTCTCCCCGGGGATGTTCGAGACGAACGTAATCGTCGCGCCGAACTCGCCCAATCCCCGCGCGAACGACAGCAGCATCCCGGTGATGATGCCCGGCAACGCGAGCGGCAGCGACACGGTCGTGAAGACGAACAGCGCGGAGCCGCCGAGCGTGCGCCCCGCGACTTCGAGTCTCCGATCGACCGACGCGAACGACAGCCGGATCGCGCGCACCATCAGTGGAAACCCCATGATCGCCGACGCGAGCGCGGCGCCGGTCCAGCGAAACGCGAACACGATACCGAACCAGCGATCGAGAACGCTGCCGATCGGCCCGTGCGTGCCGAACAGCACGAGCAGGGCGAAGCCGACGACGACGGGCGGCAACACGAGCGGCAGATGAACGATCGCATCGAACAGCGTCTTGCCCGGAAACGATGCGCGCGCGAGCAGATACGCGATCGCGATCGCGAACGGCAGGCTTGCGAGCACGCTCGTGATCGCGACGCGCAGGCTCAGCGCCACGATGCCAAGCTCGTTGGTAGTCAGCGCCATACGTCACTCGGCCATCTCGAACCCGTACTTCTCCCAGATCGCGGTTGCGGCCGGCGAACGCAGATCGTCGAGCAACCGCTTTGCCTCGGCAGAGGCGCGACCGGAGACCAGCGCGATCGGATAGACGATCGGCGCATGCGATGCCTCGGGAAACGCATCGACGATCTTCACGCGCCTGTCCGCGAGCGCATCGGTCCTATAGACGATGCCGAACGGCGCCTCACCGCGCGAAACCAACGCGAGCGCGGCACGTACGTTCTCGGTGCGCGCGAGGCGATGCTCGACGCTCGTCCATACGCCGAGGTGCTCGAGCGCCTCCTTTGCATACTTGCCTGCGGGAACGCTCTCCGGATTTGCGACGGCGAGGCGTCCGTCGCCAAGCGCTGCGGCCAGCGCGAAGCCCGACGCGATCCGAAGCGTTGCCGAACTCTGTGCGGGCGCGATCAGGACAAGCGAATTTCGCAGCAGATCGAAGCGTGTGCCTGGCGCGATGAGTTTTCGCTTGGCAAGGTAGTCCATCCAATCCGGATCGGCGGAAATGAAGACATCCGCGGGCGCGCCGTTGACAATCTGTTTCGCTAGCGCGCTGCTCGCCGCGTACGAAACCACGACCTTGTCGCCCGTTGCCGATTCGAAGCGATGCGCCTGCGCGTCCATCGCTTCCTCGAGACTTGCCGCGGCGAAGACAGTGACTTGCGCCGCGCGCGCGATCGCCGGCGCACCGAACGCGAGCACGGCGAATGCGACCACGAGAGCGACCTTCGATGATCGCTGCATCGATCATTTCCTCTGCACGGTAGCGTAATATACCGTGGAATATAACGATTGCGATCGCCTAGAATGAAACAAAGCGACGACGAAACCGGAAAGCGCGAATGCAAGGCGAGGCTCGTCCATTCCGCGACGTGCGAATGCAAGGCTTCGCGCGCCGCAGCGAAGTGCGCGAAGCGCTCGCGTGGATCGATGCGCATGCGCGCCCGCTCGCCGACGAGACGATAGCGATCGAAGAGGCTGCCGGACGAACGCTTGCGCGCGACGTGATCGCGCCGCTCGACGTGCCGGCGTTCGATCGCGCCGCAATGGATGGCTACGCGCTGGTCGGCGCGCAGACCGCAGGCGCGAGCGAGTACAACCCGCTATCGTTTCCCGTGGTCGGCCAGGCGTTGCCCGGGCAGCCGTTCGCGGGCAACGTGCATGCAAATGCGTCGGTGCGCATCATGACAGGCGCGCCGGTCCCGCAAGGCGTCGACGCCGTGGTGCCCGCCGAGTACGCGTCCGAAAGCGGCGGCGAGATCGTGATCACGCGCCCCGTCGCGCCCGGTCAGCATGTCGGACATCGCGGCGAGGATATTCGCCGTGGAACGCGCGCGCTTTCCGAGGGACGCAGATTGCGCCCGCAGGACGTGGGTCTCGTTGCATCGCTCGGCATCGCGCGCGTCGACGCCATCCAACGGCCGCGCGTGCGATTGCTCGTGACCGGAGGCGAAGTCGTCGCGCCCGGAACGCCGAAGGGCGAGCATCAGGTGTACGACGCGAATTCGTACATGCTGCGCGCGCTCGTCGCACGCGACGGCGGCATGCTCGAGGCGATGCAGCGACTCGGCGACGAGCCGGAAACGATTCGCGCGGCGCTCGTCGCGCCCGGCGTCGATGCGATTCTCGTTTCGGGCGGATCGAGCGTCGGCAGCGAAGACCATGCGCCGCGGCTCATCGCCGAGCTCGGCGAGCTTGCGATCCATGGCGTCGCAATGCGCCCGTCGAGTCCCGCGGGCATCGGGCGCATCGGCGATGCGCTCGTTTTCCTGCTGCCTGGCAATCCGGTGTCGTGTCTTTGCGCGTACGACTTCTTCGCCGGCCGCGCGCTGCGCCTTCTTGGCGGACGGTCGGGCGATTGGCCGTATCGACGGGTGAACGCAAGGGTCGCGCGCAAGATCGTTTCCGCGATCGGTCGCGTCGACTATTGCCGCGTACGAATGATCGACGGGCGCGTCGAGCCGCTCGCGCTTTCGGGGGCGTCGATCCTGTCGTCGACGACGCGCGCGGATGGTTTCGTCATCGTGCCGTCGGAAAGCGAAGGCTATGCGCCCGACGCCGACGTCACGGTCTACCTCTACGATTGACGTGAACGATCGCACTTCCGTGTTTTCGCGACAAACGCAGTTTCTCGACGTGGTCACGCGCGACGAGGCGACGGCGCGTTTCCGCGCGCATCTGCGGCTTGCGCCGCTCGGCGTCGAGACGGTGCCGCTCGATCGCGCGCTCGGTCGCATCCTGGGCGAGGACATCGTGTCGAACGTCGACGTCCCGGGTTTCGATCGGGCGAATGTCGACGGGTTCGCGTTGCAGGCGAGCGACACGTTCGGCGCGATGGAAGAAGCGCCGCGAAGCGTGTGCGTCAATGATGAAGTGCTATCGCCCGGCGTCGAGCCGACGACGACGGTGACGGCGGGACATGCGACGCCGATCGCGACCGGCGGCATGCTTCCGCGTGGCGCCGATGCGGTCCTGATGGTCGAGCATTCCGAGCACGTCGGGGCGAACGACGAACCGCGCATCGAGATCCGCCGCGCGGTAACGCCGGGCGACAACGTTAGTTATGCGGGCACGGACATCGCGCGCGGCGAGATCGTGCTTCGCGCAGGATCGAAGCTCACGTCGCGCGAGATCGGCGTGCTCGCGGCGGTCGGGCGCGCGGAGCTCGTCGTCTATCGCCGACCGCGCGTCGCCATCTTCTCGACCGGCAACGAGATCGTCGCGCCTGGCCAGCCATTGCGGCCCGGTGCCGTGTACGACTCGAATGGGGCGATCATCGGCGCAGCCGTCGAGGAGCTCGGCGGCGAGGCCGTGCATCTCGGCGTGATTCCCGACGACGAGGATGCGCTTTCACTGGTGCTCGAACGCGCGCTTGGATACGATGCGGTCGTGTTTTCGGGCGGCACGTCGAAAGGCGCCGGCGACATTTCGTATCGCATCGTGCATCGCCTTCGCGATCCGGGCGTGGTTGCGCACGGCGTAGCGCTCAAGCCCGGCAAGCCGATCTGTCTCGCCGTCAGCAACGGCAAGCCCGTCGTGATCCTGCCCGGGTTTCCGACATCGGCGATCTTCACGTTTCACGAGTTCGTCGCGCCCGTCATCCGGGCGTTCGCCGGTGCGCCCGCCGCGCGGCGTGAGCAGGTGACGGCGACGCTACCGATGCGCGCCAATTCCGAACGCGGACGCACCGAGTATCT
>DATFCW010000288.1:0-21055 GCA_035252665.1 Casimicrobiaceae bacterium
CCTTGAGATTGACGAGACGCCCCGACGTCGCGTGCGCGAGCCGGAACTCGAGATCGCCCTGAATGCCGCCCGTCGGCGACCGACTCGACGCCGCCGTCGACGCCTTGCGGATCGACGATTCGATGCTCAATCGCTTCGCGCCATCCATGCGCGTGAACGCGAGCAAATGTCCGCCCTCGTCGACGACCGCGATGCACTGCGGCTTTTTCATCTCGACGGCCTTCGCGACGGCGGCGTCGATGATCTTCATTGCACCCGCTTGAGTAAGCCGAAGATGCCTGGCAACGTCCATGCGATTCTTTCGAAGAGAGCTACGCGGCTGCTTCGGCAATCACGCACACGAGATTGGCGCCGGGCGGTCCCTGATGCTCGGCGCCTGCCGACGCGAGGAACATCGTGTCGCCGACGATCGTCGCGACGATTGCATGCGCGACCGCCTTCGCCTGGATGCCCGAGAACGGCGCGAGAAAATCGGAATGCAGCACGTGTCGCCGGCCGCGTACGTTCGTTACGTAATCGGCGCCCGCGTTGACGAGCACCGTCGCAAGCCTGTGCCGATCGCGCTCGGCGATGACGCCATCGCCAAGCTCGAATCCCGCCTTGGTGAAGGCCTTGCGCGCGCCCAAGATGTCGAGCTGGTCCTGCATCACGCCGTGCGCCGCGATGAGCCTGCCTGGTGCGCCTTCGACATTGCCGATGACGAGAACGCGACAGGCGACCTGCTCGCCACCGGCCGACGTCGACGCGACCGACGAGTACAGCGACTTGTCGACGTTGACGATGCCCTCGCGAAGCTTGTCGCGGTCGACTTCGCCCGTCGCCACGGCGACGCCGAGCGCGCACGCGCCTTTCGCAAGCGATGACGCCACGGCCGGATTCGTGTTCGCGACCTTGCGCCCGCGCTTCTCGGCGTCGGCGACGCGAGCAGGCGTCATCGCCGGGCATTTGACCTCGACGCATTCGACCTGTGACGGATCGGTGATGCCGGCATCCTTCATCGCGGCGCGCGTGACGTCGGCGACGAGATCGATCTGCGCGAGCGTTCCGTATTCCTCCGGCAGAAGCTCGCGCGAGCTCGCAACGCCAAGCACGAGACGCCGACCGCGACCGCCTGCCTCGCGTGCCGGACGCTTGACGAACAGGTTGATGTGCGGCGACATGATGCCGCCGACCCCGCCGATCATCATCATCGGGATCTTCGCGAACACGTCGGCGCGCGAGATGCCGAGCCGCTCGGACAGCAGCACTTCCATCGCGAGCGTCGCATAACCGCGCGCATAGGGATCGCCCTCGGTCTGCGCCATGATCGCGATGACGTGTGCTGGATCGACCTTCTTCGCATCGAACAGCGCCGCGACGGCCGACACGTCGCCGGGCGATGCCATCGGCACGCGGATCACGTCCGCTTCGAATCCCTGGCTCGGCATTTTTGGGCTTACGTCCTCCTATGGACGGCGGTCAGTAAATCGGCTATCGGTCGCGATGTCAAGATATTTCGAAATTCCGCGGGACTTCGACTGAAGCGCGGGAATGGAGGCTATGGCGATCCAAGAGGAGCGACCACGCTGAACGCCGCCGCAATCAGCCTTGCATGCGTTGCCAGCAATCGAACGGGTGTTCCAGGCCGTCGCGAACAGGCACGTGCTCGATCCGGATCGATTGCAGCGACAGCGGCTTCGCCATTTCCGCGTAGATCCTCGCCGTCGACAACCCGTATTTCTCGCCGTCCTCGTTCGAGTACGCGTAGTACACCTCCGCGATGCCGGTCATATGCATCGCCGAGAGGCACATCGGGCAGGGATGGCCGCTCGCGAACATCACGCAATCGTCGAGGCGCGTGGTCTTGAGCTTCGCGGCCGCGGCGCGAATCGCCTGCATTTCCGCGTGCGCGGACGGGTCGTGAGTCGCGAGCATTTCGTTGACGCCTGTCGCCAGCACCTCGCCGTCTTTGACGAGAACGGCGCCGAACGGACGGCCGCCACGCTCGAGTACGTTTTCCCGCGCGAGGCGGATTGCCAGCGCCAGATGGTGGTGTTTCAGGGTCATGGTTTGCGCTCCCTTTCTTCACTGGGCGACGAATGTTCCATCGCTTGCGACGAGCCGTCCTGCCTTGAACACATGGCTTCGTAACGGCCGCGCGACGACCGCTTCGGCAACGTTGCGCGAAGGAACGACCGTCAGGTCCGCCTGCGCGCCGACGCGCACGCCATAGTCGTCGACGCCGAGCGCTCGCGCGGCGCTGTGCGTGGCGAGATCGAATGCGATGGCAAGCTCATGATCGGTGAGGAAGCCCGAGCCGTACGCGATCAGCATTGCGCGCTCGAGCATGTCCGCGTCGCCGTACGGCCACCATGCGTCACGAATGTTGTCGTTGCCCGCGATCATCGTCACCCCTGCCTCGCGTAGCTGCATGATTGACGGATAGGGATGGTTGCCGGGGGCGTTCGTGAGGATCGAGACGCCCGCGTCGGCAAGGTTCTCCGCCGTGCGCTGCGCATCGGCTTTCGGGACCATGCCAAGCGCGTAGGCATGACTGACGTTGACGCGGCCCGACATGCCGCTCGCCTTCGCGCGCCGTGCGATCTCGTCGAGCTCGGCCAGCCCTTCCATCGCCGCATCGTGCAGGTGAATGTCGATGCCGGCATCGTGACGTTGCGCGAGCCCGAACACGGCATCGAGCTGGCCGGCGACGTCGTGATCGACGCCCGACGGATCGAGACCGCCCACGAGGTCGGCGCCTTCGCGCATCGCCTCGTCCATCAGCTCGTACGTGCCCGGGCACGACATGAGACCGCGTTGCGGGAACGCGACGATCTGGATCGCTACCGCGTGCTTGTAGCGTTCGCGAACTGCCAGCACGGCGTTGAGGCTCTTCAGGCCGGTCACCGGATCGATATCGACATGCGAGCGCATGTGCGTCGTCCCATGCGCAACGGCAAGCTCGATCAGCGCGGCGGCGCGTTTTTCGACAGGCGCGGCGCGACGGAGGATTTCCGCTTCAATCTCGACGCGCTCCATCACGCTGAACGCCGGGCTCCTGCCCGCGCGATGCGGCTGCCACGCATCGCCGATCAGCGACTTGTCGAGATGAACGTGCCCGTCGACGAGCCCCGGCAGCACGAGCGAGCCGCGAAGCGAGATCTGCTCGCGCCCCGCAGGCAGCGCAGCATCGATCGCCGCGATGCGGCCCTCGACGATGCCGATCGACACCGTTCTGCCGTCGGCGAGCAGCGCATCGGTCAGAACGACGTCGAACCGCGCGCCGACAACTTCGTTCATCGCGGTTACGACTTTGGAAACGGTCCGTTGATGCCCTCGACGAGCCAGTTGATGCTGCGGATCTCCTTGTCCGACAACGAGCCGCCCGCGGCCACGCGCTGCTTGCCGTCGCGATCCTTGAGCGGGCCCGCGAAGACCTTGAGCTTGCCGCTGACGATGTCCTTCTCGCGCTGCTTCGCGTCGGCGATCACATCGGCCGGTATCGCTGCGTTGTAAGGAACCATGGCACAGAATCCACCCTCGCCGAGGCCGCGGAAGCGGTCCTGCGCCTGCCACTTTCCGGCGAGCGCGTCGCGTGCCGAATCGATGTACGCGGCGCGCCAATCGAAGATGTCGCCGGTCAACTGCTTCTTGGGCACGAACTTGGAATAATCGCTGCAGTTGGCGACCGACCACGCGCCGCGCTCTTCCGCCGCGACGCCCTGCACGGGGGTGTTGGGGCTGCCGGCCAGCACGTCGGCACCCTGCGAAATCAGCGCGCCCACGGCATCCTTCTCCTTGGCCGGGTCGTTCCACGTGTTGATCCAGATGACGTTGCACACCGCCTTTGGATTGACGCTGCGCGCGCCAAGCATGAAGCCATTCATCCGCCACACGGTCTGCGGAATGGGGAACGCGCCCACCCAGCCCAAAATGTTGCTCTTGCTCATGCGGCCGGCGACGACGCCTGCGACATAGCTCGCCTCGTAGTTGCGCGCCTCGAACGCGCCCATGTTCTTGAGCGTGGTGACCGACGCGCAGCAATCGAAATGCGTGTTTGGCGCGGTGCGCGCGACCTTCAGCATCGGCGCCATGTGCGAGAACGTCGTGCCGAAGATCAGCTTGTTGCCCTGCGAGGCGAGCTCGCGAAACACGCGCTCGGAATCCTGCGCCTGCTGCACGTCGGCGACGACGGTCACCTTGACCTTGCCGGGAAACGCCGCCTCCATCGCCTTCCAGCCCAGTGCGTGCTGGGTTTCCCAGCCAACCTCGCCGATCGGATACTGATGAACGACGCCGACGTTGAGCACATCCTGCGCGAACGCATCGAGCGCGCGAGCGCCGAGTGCGGCGATTCCAAGCTTTGATGTGCGCTTCAGGAAGTCACGTCTGTTCACGATACGCATGTTTCTCTCCGAGATTGGTGGTGATTGCCGGCCGTGCGGGGGTGTCGTTGGCAGCGCCCGAAAATCGGTCGCCGCGCCGACTCGTGTGATTCATACGCTGGGGTGGAAAGGCTTGCCGAGTGACACGGGAGCGTTGCGGCGAATCATCGCGACGTCGCGCGATATCACCACCAGCACCACGATCGTGGCAAGGTAAGGAAGCATCGACATGAATTGCGTGGCAAACGCGATACCCGCGCTTTGCGCGAAATACTGAACGATCGTGATGCCGCCGAAAAGATAGGCACCCAGCATCACGCGTGCGGGACGCCAGGTCGCGAACACCACCAGGGCGAGGGCGATCCAGCCACGCCCGGCGACCATGCCTTCGAGCCACAGCGGTGCGTAGACCAACGAGAGATAAGCGCCGCCGATGCCAGCCATCGCGCCGCCGAACAATGTGGCGAAATAGCGGATACGGATCACCGGATATCCGACCGCATGCGCGGAGGCGGGCGATTCGCCGACGGCGCGCAACACCAGGCCCGCGCGACTCTTCGACAGGAACCAGCTCACGGCGGCGAACAGCAGCCAAGACACGTACACCAGTGGATGCAGCGCGTGCAGCAGCGGGCTCAGAAGCGGAATGTCCATCGGCAGCGAGATGCCGGCATTCGCGGCGTTCTCCAGCGTGACGCCGACGTAGCCCTTGCCGATGAACGCGCTCACCCCCGCGCCGAAGATCGCCAGTGCGAGTCCGGCAGCCACCTGGTTGGCCTGCAGCGTCAGCGTTGCGAAGGCGAACAGCAGCGCCATCAGCCCGCCGGCGACACCAGCCGTCGCGACGCCGAGCCACACGTTGCCCATCCCGCGCATCGTGATGAACGCGACGATGGCGCCGACGAGCATCATGCCTTCGACCCCCAGGTTGAGAACGCCGGATTTCTCGGTGACGAGCTCGCCAAGCGCAGCGAAAATCAGAGGCGTGCCGGCGCCGAGCGTCGCGGCGACGATCGGCACGATCATGTCCATCATGCCGGCATGCCCCGGCGCTCGGTCGGTAGCGCGCGGATCACGCGCACGCGGTAATTCACCAGCACGTCGGCGCCCAGCAGGAAGAACAGCAGCGCGCCCTGGAACAACGCGGCTGCCGCTGCCGGCAATCCCATGCTGATCTGTGCCGAGTCGCCGCCGAGGTAAAGCAGCGACATCAGCAAGCCGGCGAACACGATGCCGACCGGATCGAGACGACCCACGAACGCCACGATGATCGCGGTGAACCCGTAGCCTGGCGATATCACCGGCAACACTTGCCCGAGCGGTCCCGCGACTTCGCCGACGCCGGCAAGTCCCGCGGCCGCGCCGCCGGCGAGCATGCCGACCCAGACGGTGCGCTTCTCGCTGAAGCCCGCATAGCGCGCTGCGGCACTCGACAGTCCCACAACGCGCGTCTTGTAACCGAGAAAGCTCTTGTTCATGAACACCCAGCCGATGGCAACCGCGACCAGCGTCAACAGCACGCTCGCGTTGAGCCGTGTGTTCTCGATCAGGATCGGAAACAGCGCAGCATCGCCGAAGAGCGGCGATTGCGGCGTGTTGAATCCCTGCGGATCGCGCCAGGGGCCGAACACCAGGTAGTTGACGAGCAACTGCGCGACGTACGTGAGCATCAGGCTCACGAGGATTTCGTTCGCATTGAACCGTGTGCGCAGGAACGCCGGAATCGCCGCCCACGCCATGCCGCCGAGCACACCGGCGATGATCATGCCGGCGAGCAGCAGCCGACTGTCCGCGAACGCGGGATTCAATGCCACCCAGCCGGCCGCAATCGCGCCGATCGTCAACTGTCCTTCGGCGCCGATGTTCCAGACGTTGCTGCGAAAGCCGACGGCAAGACCGACCGCGATCAGCACCAGGGGCGACGCCTTGAGGAATAGCTCCGCGAGCCCGTTGATGTTGTTGATCGGCGCGATGAAAAACGCGTAGAAGGCCGCCAGCGGATTCTTCCCCAGCGCGGCGAACAGGATGAACCCCATCACGAGCGTCAAGGCCGCGGCGATGACGGGCGATGCATAACGCATTGCCCGCGATCGCAGCGCGCGGGGTTCGAGCCTAAGTTGCATAAACCGACTCATTACGCTGCACGCTGGCCGGGCCGATCATGTGGTCAGGCCAAAGACCGCTCATCCATACGCCGATTTCCTCGACGTCGGTTTCCGCGACAAGCCTCGTCTGCGATACGCGGCCATTCGCGATCACGGCAATGCGGTCGCAGATCTCGAACAGTTCCTCGAGATCCTCCGATATCACGAGGACCGCCGTCCCGGCGTTGCGCAGTTCGATCAGCGACTGACGGATCGCGACCGATGCACCAACGTCCACACCCCAGGTCGGCTGCGACACGATCAGCACTCTCGGCTGTTGCATCACCTCGCGTCCGACGATGAATTTCTGCAGATTGCCGCCGGACAGGCTCTTCGCCTCGGCATCGGGGCCACCGCACCTGACGTCGAAATCGTCGATGCAGCGCCGTGCGAAATCCCTGATCGCGTCGGATCGCAGCATGCCACCCGCCACCATCTTCTGGTTGTGCGCGGTCAGCAACGCGTTGTCCGCGAGCGACATCGACGGGATCGCGGCGCGACCGAGTCGCTCTTCGGGAATGAAGCAGAGTCCCAGCCGTCGACGCGCGGCTGCGCCGAGATGCGCGGCGGCCATTGCGCATACGCGAATCACGCCGGCTTCCGGCGTCGTGCGCTCGCCCGAGAGCGCCGCCAGCAGTTCCTGTTGCCCGTTACCGGAAATCCCGGCGATGCCGAGGATTTCGCCACTGCGTACGATCATCCGTATGTCGGACAGGTCGGTGCCGAACGGCTCGTCCGACGCGAGCGAGAGGCCGTTGACGACGAGCCTCGGCTCGCCATCGCCCACGGCTTGCGGATGGTTGCATTTCGGCAGGTCGCGGCCGATCATCAGCCGCGCCATGCTGGAAGCGGTTTCGTGTTGCGGCTCGCACGTTCCCGTCACCTTGCCGGCACGGAGCACCGTTGCGCGATGGCAAAGCGCCTTGATCTCGTCGAGCTTGTGGCTGATATAGAGAACGCTGCATCCTTCGGCGGCGACCTGTCGCAGCGTCTCGAACAATCTCGTCGTCGCTTGCGGCGTCAGCACCGACGTCGGTTCGTCCATGATCAGCATCCGCAGGTCCTGCAGCAGGCAGCGGATGATTTCCACGCGTTGCCGCTCACCGATGGAAAGCGAATGGACGAGCGCAGACGGCTCGACCGTCAGCCCATAACGTTCCGATATCCTCCTGATCCGCACGGCGACGTCATCGAGGCTTGGCTTGCCCGGCAGCACCAGCGCGACGTTTTCGGCGACGGTCAGCGTTTCGAACAGCGAAAAGTGCTGGAACACCATGCCGATGCCGAGTTGACGCGCATGCGCGGGACTCGCAACGTCGATCGGTGTCCCGTGCCACAGGATCTCGCCCGCGTCAGGCTTGACGACGCCGTAGATGATCTTCATCAGCGTGCTCTTGCCGGCGCCGTTCTCGCCCAACACGGCGTGAACCTCGCCCGGCATGACGCGAAGATCGATGCCGTCGTTGGCCACGACGGCGGGATAAAACTTGCGGATCCCGCGCAACTCGAGTCGCGCGGGGTTGTCGTCAGGCACGGCCACGGGTAACGTCGGTCAGTTGCGCATGCTCCGTGCACTCGTCACATGGACGCGCTCTACGAGCGGCGACCAGTAAACGGGCTACGCGCAATGTTGTCAAGACATTTCGAAACCGCAGGTCGCACTGTCCCGGGATATTTCGAAATTTACAGCGGTGTGCGATATTATTCCCGTCGTTGGAATGACGCCACTTCTGACAACGAGAGGAGCACGCATGGAAACGGACAAGCTGCTGCAATCCGAAGTGCGCGTCGTCAACATCGGCTTGGTCGGCTTTGCGGTCGACCTCGAGCGGTCCAAGGTGCCGGTCGTCCACGTCGACTGGTCGCCGCCCGCGGTGCGCGATCCGCGAATTGCCGACCTGCTCGCCAAGCTCGGCGCATAGCATGTCCCAAGTGTCGCCGGACACGATCGCCGCCGCCAATCACGAAGCGCTGCGGCGGATCCTCGCGAGCGACCCGGTACTCGTCGATGTTCAGCTCGCTCGCGACGCGATCCCGCGGCTTGGCGATCGCACGATCCTGCACGCGGGACCGCCGATCGCGTGGGAGCGCATGTGCGGCCCGATGCGCGGCGCGATCGCCGGCGCGATCGTGTTCGAGGGTTGGGCCGATGACCTCGATGCCGCAACGCGCCTCGCCGCGTCGGGCGAGATCCGCTTCGAGCCGAATCATCACTACGGCGGCGTCGGGCCGATGACCGGCATCACGACGCGCGGCATGGCGGTGCTCGTCGTCGAGAACCGCGCATTCGGCAACCGTGCGTTCTGCACGGTGAACGAAGGCATCGGCAACGTCATGCGCTTCGGCGGCAACGATCGCGAAGTGATCGAGCGGCTGAAATGGATCGCGTCGGTTGCGGGCCCAGCGCTCGGCGCGGCGATTCGTCATCGCAACGGCATTCCGCTCAAGAGCCTGATTGCGCGCGCGTTGTCGATGGGCGACGAGATGCACATGCGCAACGCCGCGGGCTCGAGTCTCATCCTGCGCGAGCTTGCGGGCGACATCGCGGACACGGCGCGCGACGACGTCGGCCGTATCCTTCGCTTCGTCGCCGGCAACGACATGTTCTTCCTGAACGTCGCGATGGCGATGGCCAAGTCGATCGCCGCCGCGGCGCACGGGATCGCGCATTCGACAATTGTCACTACGATGGCTCGCAACGGCACCGATTTCGGCATTCGCGTGAGCGGCACGGGAGATCACTGGTTTACGGGCCCCGCGCAGATGGCGCGCGGACTGCTGTTCGCTGGTTACACCGAGGCCGACGGCAATGCCGACATCGGCGATTCGTGCATTACCGAAACCGTCGGACTCGGCGGTTTCGCGATGGCCGCATCGCCGGCCGTCGTCGGTTTCATCGGCGCGGGAACGCTGTCGGACGCCATCGCGTATACGCAAAGCATGCGCGAGATCACCGTCGGCACGAATGCCGACTGGGCACTGGCGACGCTCGACATGGCAGGCGTGCCGACGGGCATCGATATTCGCAAGGTCCTTGCAACCGGCCTGTTGCCGGTCATCAACACGGCGATTGCCAACTGCCTGCCCGGACGCGGCCAGGTGGGTGCCGGCGTCGTTCACCCGCCGCTTACCTGCTTCGAGCAGGCGTTGATCAAGTTCGCCGAACTGAACGGAGCCGATTCATGACCGCCGTCGTCAACCAGGTTCGCCGCACGTTCTATCGCGACTCGGTCGCGCTGATGCGCATCTCGCGCGTCGTCGCAGCGCTGCCCGGCGTCGTGGACGCCGCGCTGATGATCGGCTCGACAACGAACAAGAAGCTGATGCACGACGCCGGTTTGCTCAATGCCGACGGCGAAGGCGCGTCGCCGAACGACCTGATCTTCGCCGTGCGTGCGGACAGCGAGGCAAACGCAACGTCGGCGCTTGCCGAGGCGGCGCGCCTGCTCGACGCGCCGAGCGCATCCGAGCAAGGCGGCAAGCGCTGGCACCCGAAGTCGCTCGACACCGCGCTTGCGCAGTTGCCGGGCGCGAACATCGCGCTGATCTCGGTGCCCGGAGAATTCGCGGCCGCGGAAGCGCGGCGTGCGCTGAGCCGCGGTTTGCACGTGATGATGTTCAGCGACAACGTTCCGCTCGCCGACGAGGTTGCGCTCAAGCAGGATGCGCGTGCGCGCGGGCTTCTCATGATGGGCCCCGACTGCGGCACGTCGATCATCGGCGGCGTTCCACTCGCGTTCGCCAACGTGATCGCGCGCGGCGACATCGGCATCGTCGGCGCGTCGGGAACCGGCCTGCAGGAAGTGTCGACGCTGATCGCGCGAAACGGCAGGGGCGTCTCGCATGCGATCGGCGTCGGCGGGCGCGATCTCAAGGAAGCCGTCGGCGGCATCACCACGCTGATGGCGTTCGACGCGCTCGATCGCGATCCTGGCACGCGACAGATCGTGCTGATCTCGAAGCCGCCGGAAGCGTCGGTCGCCAACGCCGTGCTCGAGCGGATCGGTCGCAGTGCCAAGAAGGTATCGATCTGCTTCATCGGCGCGCGCGAGATGCGCGTGCCGCCGAACGCGGCGCTCTTCGCCGATCTGCGCTCGGCCGCCGAGAACGCGCTCGGGGGCAAGCGCATCGAATGGCAAGGCACGCCGCCGGACGCGAGCGAGCTCGCGCGACGCATTGGCAAGGGTCGCACGCGCGTGCGAGGCCTTTTCTCGGGCGGAACGATGTCCGCGGAAGCGCAGGTGTTCTTCGGCCGCGCCGGCATGGAGGTGACGTCGAACGTGCCGATTCCCGGCGTGCGCAAGGCCGACGGCGGAACGAAAGATGGCAACGCGCTGCTCGATCTCGGCGACGACGAGTACACGGTGGGTCGCCCGCATCCGATGATCGACGCAACGCTTCGCAATCGGATGCTTGCCGAAACGTTGACCGATGGCCGCACCGCCGTCGTTTTGCTCGACGTCGTCATCGGCCATGGCGCGCATGCGGATCCCGCGGGCGAGCTGGTTTCGGCGTTACCCGATGCGCAGGCGCGGCAGGCCGTCGTCATCACGTCGGTTTGCGGCACCGAGGACGACCCGCAAAGTTATTCGCGGCAAGCGAAAACCCTCGACGACGCAGGCGTCATCGTCGCGCCGTCGAATGCGCATGCCGCGGAAGTCGCGATCGACGTGCTGCGCAAGCTAGTGTGCTGAGTCAGAAGTTCCGATGATAAAGGAGCGGATGAAATCGGCCGCCAGGCAAGGCGCGAGGCCGAGACAATAGCCCGTGGTATGGCGAGGCCGAGTAACGCAGCATGGCGGGCGATTTCGCCGCGAACTATCGAGCGAATTTCTGACTCAGCGCACTAACGTAGAACGTCAATCGACGAGCGTCGCGCACACGGCGACAGCGCCCGCAAGGCAGTCCCAGCCCGACGTGTGACCGACCGCGTCGACGGCGTCGAGCCGTTCGTCGAGCGCAGGCTGCTCGGCGTCAAGCAAACACTCGAGCACATCGAACAGCACGATCGACGCTTCACCCGCCGACGCGCAACGCAGATACGCCTGGCTCACGAGGTTTGTTTCGTGCCTCGCTATCGGCAGAACGACGCCCGCCAAGCGCGATGCAATGCTGCCGTGGCCGAAGTAATTCAGCGCGGTCATGAGGCCGCACAGATAGTCGTCGCCCGACGGCGTGAGACCGCCGCCGAGACCGATCAGCGCATCGACGTCAGGCGGCGGCTCGTCGCGGTTCGCAAGCGACGCCGAAAGCCACGCGCGAAGCGACACGATCGCCGGGGCTGAAGCGTCGAGCAGTGGATCGTTCTTCGCGCGCCGTGCGCATAGCAGAGAGCCGAAGCCACCCGGCGCGCGGCGCGCCACGCATGCGGCGAGGCGATCGAGTCCCGCACGCAAGATCGCGCAATCGATCGCGCGTGGCCCGACCGGCGGCGTCCACGGTTGCGCGTCGGCGAAATCGACCCGAACGCGCTCGTCGATGCGAAGCGACGTGCCGTCGCGCACGACGCCGACATCCGGCGCGAGCCCGCGCTCGGGCCAAGACATCCGTCCCTCGTAGAGCGCGTTCAACGGTCCGGCGCGAAGCGCGAGCGGACCGAAGCACACGAGGTCGTCGCCAAAACGTACGTAGAAGCTGCGCTCGAACACCGCGAAGACATGGCCGCGTTCGTGCGCGCGCAGCGCTTCTGCCGCGCGGCTGCCGACGGTGACGATCACGACGTTCGTGTCGCACGACATCGGCGAGCGTCGCTGACTTTCAGTCGCGCAGGGCCGCCCCAAGCGACTGATTGCTCCCCCTCCGGGGGCAGCGAGCGCAGCGAGCGTGGGGGTCGTTCATCAGTCCGCGACGATGTGCGTGCCCGCCTCGCCGCGCAGGATCGGCACCGCCTCCTCGAGCCGGCCGATCATCACGCGGCGTCCGCCGCCTTCGAGGAACTGGATGGCCGCGTCGATCTTCGGTCCCATGCTGCCGGGCGGAAATTGTCCCGCCGCGTTGAGTTCTTTGATTTGCGACAGCGATACGCGATCGAGCGGTTTCTGATCCGGCTTGCCGAAGTTGATCGCGACGCGCGGCACCGCGGTGAGAATCATCAGATCGTCGATGTGCAGCACGTTCGCCATCAGCGCCGACGTGCGGTCCTTGTCGATCACGGCTTCGACGCCGTGTCGCTGACCGCGGCCGCTGCGCACGACGGGAACGCCTCCTCCGCCGCCCGCGATGACGACTGCGCCGCTTTTCGCGACGGTTTGCACGAGCGAAATGTCGACGATGTGCTTCGGCTTCGGCGATGGCACGACGTGACGCCATCCGCGTCCCGAATCCTCGCGCATCTGCCAGCCGAGCTCTTGCGACAGCGCCTTTGCCTCTTCCTCGGTGTAGAAATAGCCGATCGGCTTCGACGGATTCGCGAACGCGGGATCGTTCGGGTCGACTTCCACTTGCGTGAGCAGGCACACGACGTGTCGCGGATTGCCTTTCGCGCGCAGCGCGTTTTCGAGCGCCTGCATCAGGAGATAGGCAATGCCGCCCTGGCTGTGCGCGACGCAGATGTCGAGCGACATCGGCTCGACGCGCTGGCGCGCGATCGACTGGCGCATCAGGATCTTGCCGACGACCGGCCCGTTGCCGTGCGTGATGATGAGCTCGGTATCGAGCTCCATGACCGGCAGCAGCGCCTGGCCCAGATTCGCCGCGACGGCGATCTGCTCATCCGGCGTCCCGCGAATGCCTTCGGGATGCGTGGCATTGCCGCCGATCGCTATGACGAGGCGACTCGGAATCTCACCGTCTGCCGACATCGGTCGCTCTCCCTTGCCTCGCTGCCGCACCGCGACAGCCTGGGAAGTGAAGCCGCGTAGATTACGGCATCGTTTCCGCCTTGGCCACTTTTTCGAAATTTTCGCGATTCGACGATGCTTGTCGTTCCTTTCGATCTTGTTGCCTCGCGCGATGCCCGTCCGGTATCATCCGACGCGGCAGAGCAACGAGAACTCCGGCGATGACGACCGCGCAAAAGATCGAGCTCGCGAACAAGGAGACGCTTCGGCGCATTCTCGAAGCGCAGCCGGTGCTGATCGACGTCAAGCCGGCGGGCAGCGTGATCGCGGGACTCGGCAGAAACGTGGTTCTCCATTCCGGTCCACCGATCGACTGGGCACGCATGTGCGGGCCGATGCGCGGCGCCGTATGCGGCATTGCCGTGTTCGAAGGCTGGGCAGCGAGCCTCGACGAGGCGGCGAAAGCAGCGGCTGCCGGCAAGTACGAATTCCATCCGAATCATCATTTCGGCGCCGTCGGGCCGATGACCGGCATGACGACCGCGAGCCAGCCGGTGATGATCGTCGAGAACGAGGTCTACGGCAATCGCGCGTACTGCACGATCAACGAAGGCGTCGGCAAGGTGATGCGCTTCGGCGGCAACGACGCCGAAGTGTTGCGCAGATTGCGCTGGATCGCCGACGTGCTCGGCCCGGCGCTTTCGTCGGCGCTCGAGTCGAGCGGCGGCATCGGCCTCAAGAGCATCATCGCGCGCGGGCTTGCGATGGGCGACGAAATGCACCAGCGCAATGTCGCGTGCTCGGCGCTGTTCCTGCGCGAGATCGCGCCGTCGCTCGCGCGCGCGTGCGGCGACAAGTCGACGCTCGCCGACGTGCTGTCGTTCATCGGCAAGAACGATCAGTTCTTCCTCAATGTCGCGATGGCCATGGGCAAGTCGATGACCGATCCCGCGAACGGCATCGAATCGTCGACGATCGTGACGACGATGTGCCGCAACGGCAGCGATTTCGGGGTGCGCATCAGCGGCACCGGCGAGCGCTGGTACACCGCGCCGGTCGAGATGCCCGTCGGACTGTTCTTTCCCGGCTACTCGCCGCGCGACGCGAATCCCGACATGGGCGATTCGGCGATCGTCGAGACCATCGGCCTCGGCGGATTCGCGATGGCGGCCTCGCCTGCGGTGGCGGGCTTCGTCGGCGCGGGCTCGGCGAGCGAAGCGTCGGCCTACACGAACGCGATGTACGAAATCACCGAGGGTCGCAATCCCGAGTGGACGATTCCGAACCTCGATTTCGCCGGCGTGCCGACCGGCATCGACATCCGCAAGGTGCTGACCACCGGCAAGGCGCCGATCATCAACACGGGCATCGCGCACAAGGAGGCCGGCGTTGGCCAAGTCGGCGCGGGCATCGTTCGCGCGCCGATCGCGTGCTTCGAGCAGGCGTTGTCGGCAATCGCCGAACGGATGGGCATTGCGTGAGCATCGCGTGCTGAAGGACGAGCTTCGACAAATCGCCGTTCCTCCGCGTCCGGCGAGCGCGAACGGCGGCGGCAATTCCGGCGACGAAGGCGCATCGCGCACGCTCGCGATCGAGATGTTCGAGAAGCTTCGCGCCGACATCCTGAGCGCGCGACTGCCTCCGGGCACCAAGCTTCGCTTCGACTATCTGCGCAAAACGTACAACGTCGGCCTGAGCCCATTGCGCGAGGCGCTGTCGCGGCTCGCCGAGAATCGGCTGGTCGTCGCGACCGGACAGCGCGGCTTCCGCGTGCCGTCCGCGTCGGCGCACGACATCATCGACATCGCGATGGTGCGCAAGGAGATCGAAAGCCTCGCGCTTCGGTTGTCGATCGCATACGGCGACGATGCATGGGAAGCGAGTGTCGTGGCCGCTCGGCACAAGGTGGCGCTCGTCGAAAAGGCGGGCAAGAACGTCGCCGAGGATCTGTGGGAAAGCCGCCATCGCGAGTTCCATCGGATGCTCGTATCGGCGTGCCACTCCGAGTGCCTGCTGCATTTGCACGGCCTTCTCTGCGATCAGTTCGATCGTTATCGAAGGCTCTCCGCCAAAAGCCGCTTGCCGAACTCGCCGCGCTCGCTCATTCACCAGCGCATTCTCGACGCGGCGCTCGCGCGCAATGCCGATCTTGCGGTCAAGCTGCTTCGCGATCACATCGACGAGTCGACGCGCCGGATCGTCGCCGGACTGCCGTCGACCGACAAGCGAGCGAAGAAGCGGAGAACGTCGTGAAGCGGCTGCTTCAGGCTGCGTTGGCTGCATTGCTGCTCGCGATCGCCGCGAGCAATGCAACGGCCAAGGATCTGCTGAAAATCCACTTCACGCTCGACTGGAAGCTGCAAGGCATTCATGCGTGGTACTTCTGGGCGCGGGAGAAGGGCTACCTCGCGAAGGAAGGGGTCGACCTCGTGATCGATCAGGGCGACGGCTCGGCGTACACGGTGACGCGCATCATGTCGGGCACGTACGACGCGGGCTTCGGCGACGTGAACGCGATCATCCAGAACACGGCGGAGCGTCCGGGCATCGCGCCGGTCATGGTGTACATGATCTACAGCAAGGCGCCGTTCGCGCTTCTGACGAAGGCGACGAGCTCGATCAAAACCGTCGCCGACATGCGGGGCAAGAAGCTCGGCGCGCCGGCAGGCTCCGCGGCGCTGAAGCTCTTTCCGCTGCTCGCCGAGCGGAACGGTTTGCCCGCCGACGGCGTGACGATCCAGAACATGACGCCGGCGTTGCAGGAGCCGTTGCTCATTCGCGGCGACGTCGACGCCGACGCGGTGTTCACGGCAACGAGCTACATGAACCTCGTTGCATTGCACCTCGATCCGGACAAGGACTTCCGCTGGCTCTACTACACCGACTACGGGCTCGACCTGTATTCGAACGGCGTGATGGTGTCGCAGAACCTGATTCGCGAGCATCCCGAGGCCGTCAAGGGGTTGCTGCGCGCCATCGCGCGCTCGATGCGCGAAGTGCTCGAGAACCCGGACGCGGCGATGGACATGCTCGCGAAGTCGCAGCCGCTGATCAACAAGGACATCGAGAAGCGGCGGCTCCTGTACGTCGCGCGGACGCTGATCGATACGCCCGAAAGCCGGCGCATCGGCGTCGGCGACATCGACGACCATCGGATGGCCGCCGCGATCGCAGCCGCCGTCAAGGCTTACGATTTGCCGCGCACGCCGTCGGTGTCCGAAGTGTTCAACCGCGCGTTCCTTCCGCCGATCGACGAGCGCAGGCTGCCGCCGATCCCCAAATAACGCGATCCGCGTTGCTTGCGACCTTGGCAAGCCGCACGTCCATGAAGCAGATCGATTGCGCGTTCGTCCTTCCCGGCGCGCGATGCGAAACGATGCGCAACCGCCGAATGGTGTTGGACGGCGAGCGCATCTCGGCGATCGACGGTTGCGAAGCGCGCGAGGCGCGCGCGATTCTCGCGCTCCCGGCGCTCGTGAACGCGCACGATCACGCGCGCGCCGTGCGCTCGAGCTCGTTCGGCGCGGCCGGCAAGCCACTCGAAAGCTGGCTCTCATGGATGGCGATGCTGCCGCCGGTCGATCCTTATATCGCGACGGCAGTGTCGCTTGCGCGAAGCGCGTTGGGCGGCGCCGGCGTCGTGATGATCCACTACACGCGCGTGCAGGGAATCACCGATTTCGTGACCGAGGCGCAACAGGTTGCGCGTGCGGCACGCGACGTCGGCGTGCGCGTCGGCTTTGCCGTAGCGATGCGCGACATCAATCCGCTCGTCTACGGACCGTCCGAGCCGGTGCTGGCGGGATTTCCCTCAGCGGCACGTGCGGAAGTCGAACGGCGTCTCATGTCGCGCCCGCTTCCGGTTTCCGAATGGATCGCGCGCGTGGACGCGGTTGCGCAAGCATGCGGCGGTCGCGACTTCAACGTGCAGTACGGGCCCGCCGGCGTGCAGTGGTGCTCGCATGAATTGCTCGCAGCGGTGGCCGATGCTTCGGCGCGCACCGGCCGTCGCGTGCACATGCATCTGCTCGAAACGCGGTATCAGCGCGAATGGGCGGATCGCAGCTATCCGCACGGCATCGTCGCGTATCTGGACGACATCGGTCTCTTAAGCCCGCGGCTCACACTCGCGCATTGCACCTGGGCGCGCGCCGAAGAGTTCGAGCGTCTCGCCGCGCGCGGCGTGACGATCGCCGTCAACGCGAGCTCGAATCTCGCGATCCGCTCCGGCATTGCGCCCGTTGCCGCCATGGTGCGCGCGGGTTGTCGCGTCGCACTCGGGCTCGACGGGCTTGCGCTCGACGAGGACGACGACGCGTTGCGCGAGCTTCGACTCAATGCGTTGCTGCATCAGGGAACGGGCTTCGCGATCGAGGTCGACCGTTCAACCATGCTCGCCATGGCGTTCGTGAACGGCCGGCGCGCAGTGCTCGGCAGCGACGAGGGCGGCGACCTCGCGGCCGGCGCGCCCGCGGACATTCTGGTGCTCGACTGGGAACGCGTCGACGAGGATCGCCTCGTTCCGGCGCTCGACCCATGCGATCTGCTCTTCGCGCGTGCGAATGCGCGGCAGATCGACGAACTGATCGTCACTGGACGATCGATCGTGCGCAACGGCGAGGTCACTGGTGTCGATTTGCCCGTGCTCAAATCGGAGCTTCTCGCGCGGCTTCGCGCCGGCATCGCGAGCGATTCGCGCTTCGGCGAAACGCTTCGCATGCTCGACCATCGCATGGCCATGCATTACGATCCGCAGCACGCGAGCTGCTGGTAACGGCAGAGGAGCCTGCGCATGAACAAACCACGCGATGTCCCGCGCATCGACGCCGGTCCCGACACCGTGCACTGGGGTTATTTCGACGCGCGATTGAAGCCGGTGCTGACGATCGACAGCGGCGATCGCGTCGTCATGTCGACGGTGTCGGGAGCGCCCGAGCTGATGCCGCCGCCGCCGTTCGTCGTGCCGCCGGCGCTTCCCGCGATTCATGCGAAGAACGGTCCGCAGCGCTTCTTCGGACACATGTGCACCGGACCGGTCGCCGTGCGCGGCGCCGGGGCAGGACAAACATTGCGCATCGACATCGAGAAAGTCGAGCCGCATTACGACTGGGGACACAACGTCGTGCGTCCGCTGTCAGGGGCGCTCCCCGACGACTTCGCGGAGGTTCGCGTCACGCATATTTCGCTCGATCGCGAGCGCGGCGTATGGCGCCTTCCGTTTGGACCGGAGGTGCCATTCCGCCCGTTCTTCGGCGTGATGGCCGTCGCGCCGCCGCGCGCATGGGGCACGATTCCGACGCCGCCGCCACGGCGAAACGGCGGCAACATCGACAACAAGGAGCTCGTCGCGGGTTCGACGCTTTATCTGCCGATCTTCAACGACGGCGCGCTGTTCTCGGTGGGTGACGGTCACGGCGCGCAGGGCGATGGCGAAGTGTGCGTAACGGCGGTCGAAACGGGACTCGTCGGCACGTTTCGTCTGACCGTCGTCGACGACATGCCGCTCGAATGGCCGCGCGCGGAAACGCCGACGCACATGATCACGATGGCGTTCGATCCCGATCTCGATGCGTGCGTGACGATCGCGTTGCGACAGATGATCGACGTGCTGTGCGAACGCGCGTCGCTCGATCGCTACCAGGCGTACTCGCTCTTGAGCCTCGCCGGCGACCTGCGCGTGACGCAGGTCGTCAACGGCAACAAGGGGATCCATTTGATGCTGGAGAAGCGGTATTTGACGTCGTGACGACCGCCATCGGGCTTGGGCACATCGGCGCTGTTGCCGATGCATGAGCCAAACGTGCCATGACATAATCCCCGCCTGCCTCATCAAGCCAAGTGAATCATGCCCGCCGTCGCAAGCTTCGCGGACCGCTCGCTGATCGCCGAAACGACGGCCAAAATGCTGCTCGAAATCGGGGCGGTGCTGTTCAACGCCGAAAAGCCGTTCATCTTTACATCCGGCTGGGCGAGCCCGGTGTATATCGACTGCCGCAAGATCATCTCCTATCCGCGCGTTCGCAGGACGCTCGTCGACTTCGGCTGCTCGACGATCTTTCGCGAGATCGGCTTCGAGTCGATCGATACGGTCGTCGGCGGCGAGACGGCAGGCATTCCGTTTGGCGCATGGATCGCCGATGCGCTCGACTTGCCGATGCAATACGTGCGCAAGAAGCCGAAGGGATTCGGCCGCAACGCGCAGATCGAAGGCTTCCTGCGTGAAGGAGTGCGTGCGCTGCTCGTCGAAGATCTGACGACCGACGGACGAAGCAAGATCAATTTCTGCGAAGCGCTGCGGGGGGCCGGGGCGCGCGTCGAGCACGTGTTCGTCGTTTTCTACTACGCGATCTTCGAGGAGAGCGAGAAGATCCTCGCCGATCTGGGCGTCGCGCATCACTATCTCGCGACGTGGTGGGACGTGCTCGCGGCCGCGAAGCGCCACAAGTATTTCGACAGCGCGACGATCGACGAGGTCGAGAAGTTCCTTCACCACCCGGCCGAGTGGTCGGCTGCGCATGGGGGAACGGGACGGACCTCCGCCGATTCGTAAACCCCTGCTCGATTGACAGCATTGGCGGCGCTGGCATAAGTTCTCTTTCTCGATCGCATTGGTCGATAAGGAGCCCTTATCCATGAACCTGCAGCAGCTCGGCTATTTCGTCGCCGTCGCGCACCGGCGCAACTTCACGCACGCCGCCGAATCGTGCTTCGTCGCGCAGCCGGCCTTGTCGCAGCAGATTCGCAAGCTCGAGGACGAGCTCGGGCTTCCCGTCTTCGAGCGGCGCACGCGCGGCGTCGATCTCACCGCCGCCGGCAGTGCGTTCCTCGCGTATGCCGAACAGGTGCTGAAGCTCGTGGCCGAGGGCAAGCAGCATATCGTCGACCTGCAGAAGATGCGGCATGGCGTCGTATCGCTGGTCTGCCTCCCGACGATCGCGACCTACTGGCTCCCGCGAATCATCTCGAGTTTCCGCGTGCAATTTCCCGAGGTGCAGATCCAGATTCACGAGCATCCCGGTTGCACGCCGCAGGATTTCGGCGACGCGGTCGCCGACCTCGGCATCGTGCAACTCCCGGACGGACCGCCCGAGCGCGACGGCGCATCGGTGCAGATCGACCGTCTCTTCGTCGATGAACAAGTGTTGATCGTTCCCTCGACCCATCGTCTCGCAAGAACGCGATCTTCTCCAGGCGAAGCGATACCGTTGCGCCAAGCCGCGGGAGAGGCTTTCGTGCTGCCGAAACCAACCTGCGGCATGAGCCGCGTCATTTCGAAGGCCTTCTCCGAGGCAGGGTTTCAGCCGCGTGTCCGACTCGAAACGAGCCAGCTCGAAGCGGTGTGCGAGATGGTCTCCGCGGGTCTTGGCGTCGGTCTGATGCCGGCGCTCGCAATGCACCGTGACCATCCGAATCTGTGTTGGCGCCGGGTGAAGAAGCCGGTGCCGAAGCGAACGATCGCGCTCGCGCGCCGATCCGAACGCGGCCTTTCACCCGCCGCTGCGGCATTCGCCGAAATCGTTCGCGACACGGCGCGCCGCGGCGAAGAAGCGATCGACAAGGCGTCGCGGGCAACCCGAAAATCGCGTGCCGTCGTCCATGCGCGCCGGGCCACCGCAAGCTCGCTTCGCGCGCCTCGGCTTGCGAAATAAGCGTTCGATATCGCAACGATCATTACATCGTATTTGACTTATGCCTGATCCGGCGTAGCTTCGACGTGCCGGGCGCAATGCCCGGCATTCCGACGAGGGGAACCGGTGATGGAAAAGCT
>DATFCW010000289.1:0-10250 GCA_035252665.1 Casimicrobiaceae bacterium
CGCACGTGCAAAGCGTGGTATTGAAACAGTGCAGCACGCCCTTCGGATTGCCAGTCGTGCCGGAGGTGAAGCACATGCGCATCACGTCGAGCGGCGACATCCGCACGCGATCGCGGTCGGCAATCTCCGGTGTCTCGTCCACCACCTTCGCGAAGCTCACGACGTCGCCGGCCGCCACGTCGTCGACGCAGACCACGAGCGAAAGATCGGGCAGCCGCGGGCGAAGCTCGCGGATCATCGCGAGATAGTCGAAGCCCTTGAACTCACGCGCGCAAACGTACGCCTTCGATTTCGAGAAACGCAGGATGTACTCGACCTCCAGCGCGCGGAAGTCGGCGCTGATCTTGTTCGCGACGGCGCCGATCAGCTCGAGCGAGTAGAACACGACGGGGAATTCGATGCGATTCGAAAGCTGCAAGGTAACGACGTCGCCGCGCGAAACGCCTTGCCGGCGCAGGAACTCGGCGAAGCGCTTCACCTCGCGCCACAGCGCGCCATAGCTGACGCGTCTTCGCGCATCGACGAGCGCCTCGCGATCGGGCGTCTCGCTGGCACGCTGTTCGAGGATCTCAGAGAACGTCTGATCCTTCCACCAGCCGTTCCTGCGATAGCGCTCGATGTCGGCCGCAGCCGGCGGTCTTGGCACCTCGATCATCATCTGACTCCTTCTCTACCGGACCGATCGCAGCAATCCGCCGTCGACCTGAATTGCCGTGCCGGTGATGTAGCGACCTTTGGGCGAGACGAGCAATGCCACAAGGCTCGCGATGTCCTCGGTGGTGCCGATGCGCTTCATCGGAATCTGGTCGGTGAGCTTCGCCTTGACGACGTCCGGGTTCTCGCCGCTGGCCGCGAACACTTTCTGCAATCGGGACGTGTCGATGTAGCCCGGGCAGATCGTGTTGACGTTGATGTTTGACGACGCGACCTCGATCGACAGCGTCTTCGCATAGCCGATCACCGCCGACCACGAGGCGACCGACAGCCCGAATCCAGGAATCGGCTGGATTGCCGAGATTGCCGTGATGTTGAGAATGCTGCCGCCGCCGCGCGACTGCATCGAGGGCATGCACGCGCGCGCCATTCGCACGACATACATGAAATTCTGCTCGATCGCCTTGCCCCATGCGGCGTCGTCGAAGCTCACCACGGGACCAAGCGGCGGCGCACCGTCGTTGTTGACGAGGATGTCGATGCCGCCGAGCTCTCGACACGCGGTGTCGGCGACGCGTGCGCAATCGTCGGCGCGCCGGCAGTCGGCCTGAATCGGCAGGATCGTCGCACCGCTATCCGCGCGAAGACGTTCGGCGGCTTTGTGCAGGTCGCCTTCGCGCCGCGCCGTGATCGCGACGGTGGCGCCTTCCTGGGCGAGCGCTGTGGCGATTCCATAGCCGATGCCCTGGCTCGCGCCGCCGACGATCGCGATCTTGCCTGCGAGCTCGAGATTCATGTGCGCTTCACCTGCTCGAGAAAACGTCGCGGATTGTTGCGGAACACGTCGTCGAGCACGTCGTCCGCATAACCTTCGCCGCGCCAGTCGCGAATCAATCGCTCGTACGTGAACAATGGATAGTCGGCGCCGAACATCACGCGCTCGCGCAGGCGTCGTGGAATCTCGTGCTTGAGATCCTGCGTGAAGTACTTCGGCGACCAGCCGTGCAGCTCGTACCAGATGTTGCGCTTGTGCATCAGCACCGCGATCGTTTCCGCCTGCCACGGCCACCCGGGCCGCGCGGCGACGATCGTGAGCTTCGGAAACTTTGCCGCGACGAAATCGAGGTGGCGCGGATGGCAATCGTCGAGCACGACGCCGCCGCCGCCGGGCAATCCTGCGCCGAGGCCCGTCGTGCCGACGAAGATCAGGACCGGAATCGCCGCCTGGATGCAAAGCTCGTAGAACGGCGTCCAGCACGCGTCGCTCGCCGGACCGCTACCCGAGCCCGAGACGGCAAAGCCGACGAAGCCCGGCGCAAAGTCGATGCAGCGGCGAAGCTCGCGCACGCCTTCGATGCCGCTGTGCGGGTCGATGTGAATCCAGTGGCCAAGGATCACGTCGGCGTGCGCGCGCTGCGTTGCGAAGCCGTAGTCGTGCACGGCCTTCGCCTCGGTGAGCGGAACGAACTTGGTATAGCCGAAATCGAGGATCGTGCGAACGCCGCTGCGCCGAAAGTAGTCGGCCATCTCGTCCTCGGTCGCATACGCGGCTTCCGAATTCCACGTCTTCTTCTGCTGCGAAAGCTCGTCGGGCGTCCGCAGCGGGTAGCCGCGCTTCGTGCCCCAATGCGAGTGGATGTCGATCATCTCGTTGCCCTCGGCTCCCTGGTTCATTGCAATGCTCCGAGATACGTCTTCTCGATTCGCGTGTCGCGCGCAAGCTCGCCCGAGGGACCGTCGAACGCGACCGCGCCGTTTTCGAGCACGTAGCAATGATCGGCGATGCGTAGCACCTTGCGCGCGTTCTGCTCGGCGAGCAGGATCGACGCCCCGGCATCATGGATCGCCCGCACGTGCGCGAGGATCGCGTCGAAGACCTTGGGCGCGAGCCCGAGCGACGGCTCGTCGAGCAACAGCAGCTTCGGTTTCGCCATCATCGCGCGCCCGAGCGCAAGCATCTGTTGCTCGCCGCCTGACAGGTACGCGGCCGGCTGCGCCGCACGCTCGGCGAGGATCGGGAACATGGCATGCACGCGCGCGAGCCGCTCGTTTCGCGTCGCGCGATCATGCACGCCATACGCACCCAGGTCGAGGTTCTCGCGTACGCTCATCGGCAGAAACAACATGCGCCCCTGCGGAACGTGGATGATGCCGCGGCGCACGCGCGCGTCCGCGGTCTGGCCGCGCAAATCGGCGCCATCGAACTCGAGGCGCCCGTCGCGAATCGGATTCAATCCCGAGATAGCGCGCAGCAGTGCCGTCTTGCCGGCGCCATTCGGGCCGAGCACGCCGACGATGGATCGGTCGGGCACGCGAAGCGATACGCCTTTCAGCACGTCGATCGCACCGTAGCCCGAGAGCAACGCGTCAATCGACAGCATCGGCCGTCTCCTCGCCGAGATAGGCGTCGATCACCGTCCGATTGCGCTGAATCTCCGCGGGCGTCCCCTCGGCGATCAGCACGCCGTTCTGCATGACGCTGACCGTGTGCGCGAGCGCCATCATGACGCGCATGTTGTGCTCGACGACGAGCAGCGTCACGCCTTCCGATTCGGCGAGCTCACGCGCCGCGGCAATCGCGCGATCGGCTTCCGCCTCGCTCATGCCAGCGGTCGGCTCGTCCATCAGCAGCAGCGTGGGGCGCGCGGAAAGCGCTCGCGCGAGATCCATGCGCTTCAGCACGCCAAACGGCAATCGGGCCGCCGGCGTTCGCGCGTACGTAAGCAGATCGAAACGTTCGAGGATGCCGAGCGCCTCGCGCGTCGCATCGCGTTCGCAGCGTCGCGCACTCGGTGTGGCGATCGCCGCGGCGCCGAAGCCGATATGCATTCGCCGGCCGATGCCGACGAGCACGTTGTCGAGGACGGACAGCTCGCCGAACGGCTCGACGTGCTGGAACGTGCGCCCGATGCCGCGACGGCTGATCGCGTGCGGCGACAATCCCGAGACGCGCTCGCCATCGAGGCGCACCGCACCCGACGCGATCGGCACGGCGCCGGTGATCGCGTTGATGAGCGTCGTCTTTCCCGCGCCGTTCGGTCCGATCAGTCCGCGAATCTCGCCTGGTGCGACGCGAAGCGACAAGTCACGCACGGCCACGAGTCCGCCGAAGCGCACCGTCAGCAATTCGATGGCGAGACGCGCAGTGCTCACGTACGCACCTCGACGACCGACGCTTGCGGCACTCCGCGCCAACGCCTCTTCGCTGCGTCCCATGCGGTGACGAGTCCGTGCGGCATGAAGATGAGGAAGCCGAGCAGGATCGCCGTATAGATCACGTCGCTGTATTCCTTCACCGGGCGCAGCACCTCGGGAAGCGCGCTCAATACCGTGGCGCCAATGATGGATCCGGCGACCGAGCCCATCCCACCGACGACGATGAACGTGATCTGACGAAGCGCCGCCGACACGCCGAACTCGACCGGGTCGATGAATCCGACGACGATCGCCTGCAATCCTCCGGCAAGACCCGCGTATGCGGCTGCAAGCGCGAACGCGCCAAGCTTGACGCGCTGGAGCGAAACGCCGAGCGCCTGTGCGGCGTGCGGACTCTGCCGTACCGCGGCGAGCTCGCGACCGACACGCGACGCGAGCAGATTGCGCGCGATCCATACCGCGAACGCGCAGCATCCGAGCACGATCAGGAAGCGCGCGTAATCGCCGACGCGCATGCCGCCTATCGCGGGCTTCGAGACGATCAGCCCACGCACCCCGCCGGTCACGTTCGCGAATTCCTCGATCGCGATCTGCACGATCTGCAGGAAGCCGAGCGTCGCGAGCGCGAGGTAGATGCCGCGCAGCCGGCTCGCCGGCGCGCCGAGCAACGCGCCAAGCGCAGCGGCCGCGACAGCGCCGCAGGGAATCGCGGCCCAGAATGGCACGCCGAATTTCGCCGTGAGAAGCGTCGAGGTATACGCGCCGACGGCGATGAACGACGAGTGGCAAAGCGAGATCTGTCCGCAATTGCCGGTGAGCAGATTGAGCCCAACCGCCGCGATGATGTTGATCATCGCGAGACTCGACAGATAGACGGGATAGCTTCTCATCGTCGAGGCTGCTGCCGCGAGCGCCAGGACAACGACGATCGGAAGCCACGATGCGATCCGCGCGCGCATCCACTTAGACACGCTTGATCTCGGCCGCGCCGAAGAGTCCCTGCGGACGGAACACGAGCAGCACCATCAGAAGCAGGAACGGCACGAGATTCTTGAACGTACTGCCGACGAGCACGCCCGCGAACGTCTCGATCAGCCCGACGGCGAGGCCGCCGACGATCGCCCCGCCGACGCTCGTGAAGCCGCCGAGAACCGCGCCGAGCAATCCGCGCAGGATGAGTTGCCCGATCTCGGGGTTGACGCCGATCAATGGCGCGACGAGCAGGCCCGCCAGTGCGCCGATCGCCGTGCTGATTGCCCACGACCAGCGGTAGACGCGCTCGACGCGAATGCCCATCAGGCGCGCGGCATCCGCGTTGACCGACACCGCGCGCATCGCCTTGCCGAGGCGCGTGTAGCGGAAGAACGCGATGACGCTGAAGGTCACGAGCGCCGTGCACGCGAAGATCCAGAGCGACGTTGGATTGAAGCGCAGTCCGGCGGCGACGATCGGATCGCTGCCGAAGGGACCGTCGATCGAGTTCGGGCTGTCGCCGAAATGGATCGAGATCGCGCCCTTGATGAGAAGGCCGATCGCGAACGTCGCGATGACGAGCGTGAACTCGGGGGCCTTCACGATCGGCCGGATGAGGACCCGCTCGATCGCGATGCCGCCAAACCCGCCGAGCAGCAGCACGCCGATCAGCACGATGGGATACGGAAGCGCGAGTTGCGTCAGCACGAACGCGGCGTACGCGCCGAACGTGACGATTTCACCCTGCCCGAAATTAAGCACGCCCGACGCCTTGAAGGGAATGACGATCGCAAGCGCGACGAGCGCATAGATACTGCCGACGCTGATGCCGGCGATGGCGAGCTGGAGCGCGAGCGTGAGGGTCACGTGATGTCGCCAGCAAGCGCACGACTACCGGTCGGTCCATTCACGAATTTGTCACGAACCAGCACCGGCCATGCGGGCCGCGCGGTGCCTGAGGAGCGTGCGACTGGGAGTGATCGCCGTCACGGGTGGCGCGCCCCAGGGAGTGCGTGTTTGCCGACCGATTCGGCGCGCCGGGCTACCCGTAGGCGATCGTTTACGGACTCGGAGCGCGTGCCGCAACCGTCGGGTGGTCCCGCACTCGAACGGGTTTTCTCCTCACTGATACCGCTTGAGAATATCGCTCGGTCGCGAGCTCGACCATTCCACGGCTTCCCACTGCCCGTCCTTCACCATCATGGGCACGAGCGTGAGGTTGCCGATGTGGTGCTTCGTCGAGAACGTTCGCGGCGTCGCGACGGGCCCCACTCGGTAATCGTGAATGCCTTCGAGCGCGGTGATCAGGCTGTCGGTCGTCAGGTTGCGTCCCGCGCGCTTCATCCCTTCGGCCAGCACGTACATGTCACCGTATGCGAGGAGATCGAAATTGTTCGGCCGGCCCGCGGGCGCGTTCGGATACGCCTTCTTCCACGCCGCTTCCCACTTCACCATCTCCGGCGCTTTAGATCCCGGCAGATACGGAATCAGCGAGAAGCCCATCACGCCTTCGGCGCTCCCCTTGGCGGCCGTGATCAACGCCGGATCGACCATGTTGCTGCCGACGAAGAACGGCTGCTTGAGGCCAAGCTCCTTCGCCTGCCGCATCGCGATGGCTGCTTCGGCCGGATTGCCGAAGAACGCGATCACGGCGGGATTCGCCTTCTGCACTTCGACGAGTTGCGGCGTGAAATCCTTGTCGCCGATGTTGAACTCGACCCGCACCGCCGGCGCCATCTGGAACCATTCCTTGAGCTTCGCCGTCGTCGCGTCGCCCTCGTTGCGCGGATACTCCTCGCGCCCGCTCATGATCGCGATGCGCTTCGCCTTGTAGTGCGTGACGAGAAACTCCGCGTAGAGCTCGCCGTAGCGCGCGGTTTCCGTCGTGCCGCCGCGGAACAGGTTGCGCGCGAAGGGCCATGTCACCGGCGGCGCCGACGCGATCGACACGTAGTACGGCACGCCCTTTTCCTTCATATAGTCGACAGCGCCGACGGTCGCGTTGCTGCCGCCTACCGACATGACCGCGAAGACGCGGTCCTCCTCGACCAGCTTCTTGACCGCGGCGAGCGCTTTCGTCGGCGAATGGCCGTCGTCCTCGAACACGACCACGACCTTGCGGCCGTTGATGCCGCCCGCGGCGTTGATCTCGTCGACCGCGAGCATCATGCCGTCGCGTCCGGCGAGACCGATGTAGGCTGCCGGGCCGGTGATCGGCCCGTGCGCGCCGATCGTGATCGCGTCCGCGGTCACGCCTTGCTGCTGCGCGAACGCGGGAAACACGACGCAAAGAAGCGCGCCGCAGAGCGCTACGAGCAGCCTCTTCATGGTTCTCCTCCGATGGCCGATTTCCCCGGCTCTGTACTGACTCGGCGCTCAGCGTAAGGCGCATGCAAGCCGCCTGTCAAGGCGATCGTTCGTCGTGGCGCAGCTTGCCGGACGCCGATGGCATCGCGTAAGCTCGCCTGACCCGGCGCTCAGATTTTGAGAAGAACGCATGCAGCCATCCGCGCGCTCGCGCGAGCGGCGCGTTACCCACCGGCGCGTCGAGTCGGTGACCAAGAATCGGGATCTCGTCCGCGAGCGGCGCGAGAAGCTCGTCAATTCTGCGATCGCGGTGTTCATCGAAAAAGGCTTCCACAACGCGACGGTGCGTGACATCGGCCGCGCCGCCGACATGACGCAGGGGACGATCTACAACTACGTCCGCTCGAAGGACGACATCCTCTACCTCGTCTGCGACCGGATCGTCAGCGAATACAACGCGCAGACGCGAAAGGCGCTGGCGCTCGCGCACGACCCGGCAAGCCGCCTCCGCTCGGCGGTGCGCGCGATCTCACAGGTGATGTATCGGCATCGGCGCGAGATCCGGCTGATCTACCAGGACAGCCATCTGCTGGAACCCCGGTCGCTTTCGGTGATCCTTGCGCGCGTCGAGGAATTCATCGGCATGTTCGAGCGCATCATCGACGACGCCGCTTCCGAGCTCGGTTTGACGCTTCGGGACACGCACCTTAGCGCCAACATCCTGACCTTCCTGCCGGTGATGATCGCGTTGCGCGGCTGGTCGCTCAGGGGACGTGCGCGACCCGAGGCGGTGATCGACGAGATCAGCGAATTCGTCGTGCGCGGGTTGGGTTTCGACGCGCCGCACGAACCCGCCGCGACGAGCAAACGCGCCGATCAGCTTCGGCGCGAAACTATCGCCGGTAGATCAACCAAAGCGTCGCCCACAGCGCGGCGCAAATGACGATCGATCCGTATTTCCACCGGCTGCCCTTGCGCCGCTCGACGAACACCATGGACGAGTTGCGCAAGCGGCGCTCGTAGGGCCACGTCCCCGCGGCCTCGACGTCGGCACCGTAACGAAGCCGGTCCCAGAGCGTCGGTGTCGACTGCACTTCGGGAACCTGCCGCTCTGCGGCACCCGAGCGACGTGCGCGCGTCGATACGCGCGTCGATGCCTTCGCCTTCGTGACGTCGACGGCGGTCGGGCCTTGCCCGGTTGTCCGTGGTGCGGCCATGCCCGTTTCGTGCAACATTGATGCCAAGACAGGCAGCCGATCGCGAAGGGTGTCGCCGCAACAAATGGCTTCGGGTGTTGCAGGCCGGACGCAATTGGCGGACGATGCGCTCCCTTGCGACGTGTTCCGAGCGAGAGCGAGGGACACAATCCCGGACGCGAGCGGCTTGCCCGGGATCCATGACGTGCGGACGGGCGATCGGCATGGCGAACGACATCCGGTTCCGGGTCTTCCCCAACCTGTACAAGGATTCGGTCGCGCTGATGCAAGTCGGCTCGTCGCTTCGCGATCGACCGGGCGTCATCGAGGCATCCTGCATCATGGCGACGCCCGCCAACCTCGGGCAGCTCGCGCATGCGAATCTCACGATCGACGCGGACGTTCGGCCGTCGGATCTTCTGATCGTCGTTCGCGGCGAAGCGAACGCGAGCGCGGAAGCACTCGACGCGGCTGAGGCGCTGCTGTCCGCGCCGCCGCCCTCGGCCACGAAGGATGCGTCCGGCTTTTCGATGCCGACGACGAGCATCGCCGCCGCCGTCGAACAGCATGCCGAAGCCGATATGGCGCTCGTCTCGGTTCCCGGCGATTACGCCGCCGGAGAGGCGCTGAAGGCGTTGTCGCTCGGCCTGCACGTGATGCTGTTCTCGGACAACGTCGAGATCGAGCACGAGCAAGCCATCAAGCGCTACGCTGCCGAGCGCGATCTGCTCGTCATGGGACCCGATTGCGGAACGGCGATCATCAACGGCGTTCCGCTAGGATTCGCGAACGTCGTTCGCCGCGGTGCGATCGGCCTCGTCGCGGCCTCGGGCACCGGGCTGCAGGAAGTCACGTGCCGCATTCACAACTTGGGTGGCGGCGTGAGCCAGGCCATCGGCACCGGCGGACGCGACCTTCGCGATGCCGTGGGCGGCCTCACGATGATGGCAGGATTGCGCGCGCTCGCCGGCGACGACGACACGCGCGTGATCGTGCTCATCTCGAAGCCGCCGTCGGCTGCGATTGCCGCGCGCATCCTGGAGCTCGCGCTCGCGTGCGGCAAGCCGACGGTCGTGCACTTCCTCGGCGCTGCCGCTGGCACGATTCGCGGCGATCGCCTGCACGCCGCACGTTCGCTTGCCGATGCAGGCAACCTCGCGGTGTCGCTGTCGTCGTCAGGAAGCGTCGCGGCGGCGAAGCGAGTGTCGACGCCGCGCGACGTCGCACTCGATGGCCTCGCGCCGAGGCAACGCGCGGTGCGCGGGCTCTTCACCGGAGGGACGTTCTGCTACGAGGCGCAACTCGCATTCGTCGGCCGGGGCCTTTCGTGCCGGTCCAATGCGCCCGTCGACGGCGCGGGACCGCTCGATGCGCGAAGCGGCGATCACGTCTTCATCGACATGGGCGACGACGAATACACGCGCGGGCGTCCGCATCCGATGATCGATCCCACGCTTCGCAATGCAGCGATACGCGAAGCGGCCGAGGACGCCACGGTCGCGGTGCTGCTCTTCGACGTCGTGCTCGGTTACGGCGCACACGCGAACCCCGCAGAAGCGGTTGCCGATGCGTTGCGCGCCGCGCAGCGCATCGCGGCGACGCACGGAAGAAGACTCATTGGCATCGGTCATGTGTGCGGCACGCAGGACGACCCGCAGAATCGCGAGAAGCAGATCGCAACGCTCGTGTCGGCTGGCGCCATCGTCGCGGACAGCAACATCGAGGCGGCGTCGATGGCGGCCGACATCGCGTCTCGTCTCGCGATAACGAAGGCGGTCGAACCGCGATGAAGCCTCTCTTCAAGGACAACCTCACCGTCGTCAACGTCGGTCTCGCCGGCTTTGCCGACAACATTGTTGCCGCCGGCGGTGCTGCGGTCGGCGTCGACTGGCAGCCTCCGGCGCAAGGCGATCGCGATGGCGCGTGGGCGCTCGCGCGCACTTTCGCCGATCGACGCGTCGACGA
>DATFCW010000290.1:0-15762 GCA_035252665.1 Casimicrobiaceae bacterium
CCTCGAACATGTTTTGCCCATCCGACGTGTTGCTCGCGTCGGTGCCAATGCCGAGCGTCAATTTGGCGTCGAGCACCGCGCGCGCCGGCGCGACGCCCGAGCCGAGCCGCAGGTTGCTCATCGGGTTGTGAACGAGCGTCGCGCCCGCATCGGCGAGCTGTGCGATGTCGTCGTCGTCGATCCAGATGCCGTGCGCGGCTGAAAAGCGCGGCGAGAGCAAGTCAAGCTTCGCGAGATGCGAGACGAGGCTCCGCCCATAGCGCCGGTGCGCGAGCACTGCCTGCGTCTTGCTTTCGGCGAGATGCGTCTGCAGACCCACGTCGAATTCGTTGGCGACCCTCGCGCAGCCGACCATGAACTCGTCGCTGCAATGAAGCGGAATCGTGGGCGCGATCGCGGGACGCACGACATCGCGGTCGAACGGCCAGTGCGTGATGGCATCGCGTGCCGCCGTTAGCGATGCGTCGGCCTTTGCCATGGCGATCGCGGCAGCCCGCGCGCGTGCAGACTCGGGGAGCGACTCGAGCAATCCCGGCAGCGCCTGGTAGAGCGAGCGATCGGCAAGCATCGGTGCGACGACCGCGCGCATGCCCACATCGGCGTAGGCGCCCGCGACGACTTCGAGGCCTTCGCGCGATGGCGTGGGCACTTCGACGAACAGGTCGTAGCACGCCGTACAGCCCTTGCGGATCAACTCGGCGGCGGACAGCGTCGCGGTCAGTCGTTTGTCGGCGACGGTGCGATTCGCGGACATCGCGCCGCTTGCCGAGAGGAACACTTCGAGCGGGCTCCGATCCTCGACCTGCCCCTTGGCGAGCGCGCCATGGCCGTGCGTATGGCCGTTGACGAGGCCGGGAATCAGCAGACGATCGGAAGCGTCGATGACGCGGTGATCCGAGCCGTCGATCACGCCTGGAGGCTCGATCGCGGCGATGCGGCCATCGCGGACCAGCACGTCGGCGACGTCACGGGTGCGAAGATCGCCGCGAAGCACGCGGCCGTTGCGGATGAGCGTCGATTCGTTCATGCCGCCAGCTCAGCCGATCTCGTCATGTGCCGTCCGATTTCGTAACGATCGGCGTTCGCACGATCCACTTCGTACACGATGCGACCGCCGGACATCACCGCGATCCGATCGGCCAGTTCGAGCACTTCGTCCAAATCTTCGCTCACCAGCAGCACCGCCGCGCCGCGATCGCGCGCTTGCGCGATCCGGCCCCGGATTTCGGCGGCTGCCACGGCGTCGAGACCGAAACACGGGTTCTGAAGGATCAGGAGGCGCACGTCTTCGGACAGCTCGCGCGCGAGCACGGTGCGCTGAACGTTGCCGCCCGACAGGCTGTCGATGCGCGCCAACGCCGAGGATGCCTTGATCCGGTAACGATCGATCAGGCGTTCGGCCCATTGCCGCAGCACCCGCCGGCGCAGTAGCCCGTGCCATGCGATCGGCGCCGTGTCATAGCGGCGCAATGCGAGATTCGCCGCGACGGAAAGCGATCGAACGCAATCGTTGACAAGCGGCTCCTCGGTCAGCACATAGACCCCCAGACGCTGCATCTCGGAACGCGTGCGTCGGTATGGCTGGCCGCCGACGATAATCGAGCCGGATTCCGCCTCGCGCTGTCCCGCGAGCACTTCGACGAGCTCCTTCTGGCCGTTGCCGGAAACACCGGCAATCGCGAGGATCTCGCCTTGTCGCACGCGAAGCGACGCGTCCGCGACCGCCAGCGTTCCGCGATCGCCGAGCGCGCGCAGATCGCGCAGCTCGCAATAAGCGTCCCCCGGCGTCGTCGCGGGTGACGAAGGTTTCACCATCGCAATCGTCGTATTCGATCCGAACATCAGCCGCGCGAGGGCGTCGATGCTTGTCGCGGCGACGTCGGACGTGGCGACGACGCGACCGGCCCGCATCACCGACACGTCCTGCGCGAAACGCATCACTTCACGGAACTTGTGCGTGATCAGCACGACGGTCAACGTTCCTGCATCGGCGAGCTTGCGCATCTCACCAAGCACCTGGTCGGCCTCGTCCGGCGTCAGCACCGATGTCGGCTCGTCGAGCACGAGAAAGCGACGACCGAGGTAGAGTTGTTTCAGGATTTCGAGCTTCTGCTTCTCGCCTGCCGAGAGCGATGAGACGCGCCGCGCAGGATCGAGCTGGAACGGCATCCTGCGCATGAAGTCGTCGAGCGCTTGATACTCTGCTTTCCAGTCGATCGCGAGCGGAACGTGAACGCGCCCGAGGACGAGATTCTCGGCAACCGTCATTTGCGACACGAGCGTGAAATGCTGATAGACCATTCCGAGCCCGAGCCTTCGCGATGCGAGCGGCGAACGGATTGCGTGCGGTATGCCATCGACCAAGATCGCTCCCGAATCGGCGCGGTAGTAACCCATCATGCATTTGACGAGCGTGCTCTTTCCGGCACCGTTCTCGCCGAGGAGCGCGTGCATGCGCCCCGACGTGAATGCGAGCGATGCATCGGCAAGGGCCTGAACCGTGCCGAAGCGCTTGCCCAGCTCGCGCGCTTCGACCGAAGGCGGCGGCGTGGCCTGCATATTTGCGCTCATCGCGAGATCGAGAGCTCGCTCGGCGCGCCGGCAAGCGTGCGGCGCGTCGAGGAGCTGTAGATCAAAAGCGCGAGCGTCAGCACATACGGGGCGGCGCTATAGAGGTAATACCCGCTCGCGACGCCGACCGTTTGCAGTGCAGGCCCGAGTGCCGATGCGCCACCGAACAGAAGCGACGCCCACAGACAACGCAGCGGGCTCCAGCGCGCGAAGATGACGAGCGCGATCGCCATCAAGCCCTGGCCGCTCGATAGGCCTTCGTTCCAGTTGCCCGGATAATAGAGCGAGAGGAAGGCGCCGCCGACGCCGGCAAATGCGCCGCCGATCGTCGTCGCGATGGTCCGGATCGTATTGACCGAGCGACCGAGCGCGCGCGCGGCATCCGCGCTTTCTCCCGCCATGCGGAGGAACAGTCCCCAGCGCGTGTTGAAAATCGCCCACTGCAGCACGATCGCGAGCGCGATGCCGATCAAAAGCAGCGGGCTGATCTCGAACGCCGCGCGTACCGCGGGCTCGCTGCTCCATGCGGCGAGCGGCAACGCGGGAAGCATCGCGGCGCGCGGCGCAATGAACGGCTTGCCGAGATAGAACGCGAGGCCGATGCCGAAGATGAAGAGCGCGATGCCGACGGCGATGTCGTTAACGCGCGGCAGATTGCAGATTCCCGCATGCAGCAGCCCCATCAACGCACCGGTCGCCGCCGCCGCGAGCACGCCGAACCACGGCGAGCCGCTTAAGCTTCCGACTGCGAATCCGCTCATCGCCCCCATCAGAAGCGTGCCTTCGAGGCCGAGATTCACGCGACCGCTGCGCTCGGTCAGCACTTCGCCGAGGCTCACGAAGAGATAAGGTGTCGACACACGTAATGCGCCACCGACGATCGCGAGCGCGACGCCATACCAGCCGATGCCGCTTGCGGTTGTCATGGCGTCAGTTGCGCCGGGCGGCCCCAAGCAACTGATTGCGCACCCTGGGGGCAGCGAGCGGAGCGAGCGTGGGGAAACGTTTCACCGCGCGAACCACCGCAATCGCCCGGCGAGCGCATTGCTCGCCAGCACGCAGAGGAAGATCAGCCCCTGCAGGACTTGCGTCGTCGCGTCTGGCATGTCGAAACGCCGCTGCAGCAAGCCCCCGCTCGCCGAAATGCCGCCGACGAGCAGCGCAACCGGAACGATCGCGAGCGGATTCTGGCGCGCGAGGAACGCGACGAGGATGCCGGTGTAGCCGAAGCCGACGATCAGCGATTCGCTCGCGGCGCCGTGCACCGCGAGGACTTCGATCGCACCCGCGAGACCGGCGGCGCCGCCGCCAATCGCGCAGGCGAGGATCACGAGACGCCCGATCGGCAGCCCCGCAACCTGTGCAGCGCGCCGATTGCCGCCGAGCACGTCCATCGAGAAGCCGAGCGTGGTGTGGCGAATGACGACGAACAACACGATGCATGCACAAACGCCAATCACGAGCCCCCAATGCACGGACCAGCCCGGAATCGCGCCGATGCCGAACGCCTGCGGCACCGACCAGCTCTGCGCCTTGAGCGTGATCGAGAAATCGCGAATCGGGCCGCTGATCAGGTGATTGAACAGCGCGATCGCGATGTAGTTGAGAAGAAGGCTTGCGATCGTCTCGTTGACGCCGCGCACGCGCTTCAATGCGCCGACCGACGCGATCCATAACGCGCCCGCGCACGTTCCGCCGAGCAGCGCGACAAGCGTGCCGACGAACGCTGGCGCGGACGCAACCGCGACGCCGGCCAACACCGTGCAGAGCCCACCGAGCACGAGCGCGCCTTCACCGCCGATGACGAGAAGCCCGACGCGCGCGGGGAGCGCCGTGCAAAGCGCGGTGAGGATGATCGGCGACGCTTGCGTCAGCGTGCCTTCGATCGAGAAGCGCGTGCCGAACGCGCCCAGGTAGAGCACCGAATAGACGGCGAGCGGATTCTTCCCGTCGAGCGCGACGAAAGTCCCGAACAGTAGCAGTGCAACGACGATCGCGCCGAGCGAAAGGCAGATCGCTTCGAAGGTATCGCGCGCACCGGCAATCCCCGACCACCACGCGAGCGTTGGCGCGATGCGGACCGCCCGAAGGTCGCTCAGGTGCTCACGATCGACGGCGCGCTCGGTGGCGGAAGGCATGCGCCGGGATTCACTTCAATCCCGTTTCGCCAATCGCGCCTTCGACCAGCCACTTGACGTTGACCTTGAAGTCGTTGTCGGTGTTCGAGATGACCTGGCCCGCCGCGAGGACCTGCTTGCCCTCGTTGTCTTTGAGCGGACCCTTGTAGAGCTTCAGTGTGTCGTCGATGAAGCCCTGCTTCGCTTTCAGTACTTCCTGGCGCACGTTATCCGGCACCGACTTGCCAAAGGGGCTGATCGCAACCATGCCCTGCTTGAAACCGCCACGGAGCAGATTCGGATAGGTCCCGCCAGTCTGCCATGCATGGATGAAATCGTCGGCCTTGCTCCAATCCCATTCCGCGCCGGTCAAAAAGCCTTTGGGTGCGAGCGCCGAAAGGTCGGTGTGATAGCCGCAACTGTAGATGCCGCGGCGCTCGGCGGTTTCCATCGACACCTTGGGCCCGTCGACGTCGGCGATGATGACGTCGATGCCCTGATCGGCGAGCGCGTTGACCGCCTGCGCTTCCTTGACCGGATTGTCCCAATCGCCGGTGATTACGACGCGGCACGTTGCATCGGGACGCACCGAGCGTGCGCCGAGCACGAAGCCGTTGCAATTGTTGAAGATGAAATAAAGCGGCTTCGAGCCGATGAAGCCGAGCTTGCCGGTCTTCGTCATCCGCCCCGCCGCGATGCCGCAAAGATAGTGCGGCTCCTCCATGTAACCGCGATAGCCGATCGCGTTCTTCGGATCGCCTTCCTTCCACAGCGCGCCGCCATGGATGAACAGAACGTCGGGATATTTCGCCGCGAGCTTCAGCACGAATGGCCAATAGCCGAACGAGGTCGCCATGATGCCTTTGCAACCGTCGACCTGGATCATGCTCTCCATCACGCGTTCGCATTGCGCCGTTTCGGGCACGCGCTCCTGCTCGATGACGGTGACGCCCGGCATCTTCGCCATCTTGCGGGCAGTGACTGCGAACGATTGGTTGAAGCCGTAGTCGTCGCGCGAAGCCGCATAGAGATAGCCGACCTTGATCGGCTTCACGTCCGCCGCGCGTGCGAGCGGACCGAGCGTTTCGAGAAGTGCACCCACGGCGATGATGTTTCCGCCGCGGAGCAGAAGGTCGCGGCGCTTGCTCGAAAGAGGTGCATCCGATTTCATGGAGGTGTCCTGTGCGTCGATGGTAGGGTGGCGGCCTAAGGCCCGGCCGGCGCGGAGTGCATGTATAGACCTGACGGGGCGGATTGTCCATCGTGACGAAAAGGAGAGTGGGGCTTCTGGATAATGACGGCATGGACCTCGTCCTGCGCAACGCAACGATCGCCGCCGACGGAGCAGCACCGGCGCGCTTCGACATCGGCTTTCGCGCAGGCAGGATCGCGGAGATCGCCCCGCGGATCGAATCGTCGGCGCGCGAGCTAGAGCTCGACGGGCGCTTCATCGTGCCGGGGTTCGTCGAGACGCACATCCATCTCGACAAATCCGCAATCCTCGACCGCTGCACGCTCGCCCGCGGCACGCTCGATGAAGCGATCGCCGAGGTCCGCAAGGCGAAGGCCGCGTTCACCGAAGACGACGTGTTCGCGCGCGCGAGCCGCACGCTGGAAAAGTCGATCGTCAACGGCACGACCCGCATTCGCACGCATGTCGAGGTCGATCCCGGGATCGGTCTTCGGGGCTTTCATGCGATCAAGCGTCTTGCGGACGCGTATCGGTGGGCTGTCGACATCGAGATCTGCGTGTTCCCACAAGAGGGCCTCACCAACTGGCCCGGCACCGAGGAGCTATTGCGAGACGCGCTTCGCAACGGAGCACGCGTGATCGGCGCCGCGCCTTATACAGATGCCGATCCCCACGGGCAAATCGACGTCGTGTTCGCAATGGCACGCGATTTCGACGTCGACATCGACATGCATCTCGATCTCGGCGACACACCGGAGCGGATGGACATCGAATATGTCTGCGAACTGACCCAACGTTACGCGTGGGGCGGCCGTGTCGCCGTCGGCCACGTAACGAAGCTGTCGATGCTCGACCCCGAGCGCCTCGATGCGATCGCTCGCCGCCTTCGCGATGCCGGCGTCGCCGTCACCGTGCTGCCGTCGACCGATCTCTATCTCATGGGCCGAGAGCAGCCACATAGCGTGATGCGGGGCGTGACACGCGCGCACGAGCTTTTGCATCGGGGCGTCAACTGCTCGCTGTCGACGAACAACGTGCTGAATCCGTTCACGCCGTACGGCGATTGCTCGCTCATGCGCATGTCGAACCTCTATGCGAACGTCTGCCATGTCGGAAGCGTCGACGATATGCGCGAATGCCTCGCGATGGTGACGAGCCGCTCGGCGCGGTTGCTGCGCATTTCCGACTACGGACTCAGCGTCGGCATGCCGGCCGATGCGGTCGTGCTCGATTGCGAAACGGCGGAGCAGGCCGTTGCCGAAATCGCGATGCCGCTCTACGGATTCAAACGCGGTCGCATGACGTTCTCTCGAACGCCGCCGCAACTTAACCGCCCGTGAAGTGAGCGTCCCGAGGACGGTACTGGGGTGCTTGTCCGGACGTCCATCGTCCCCATCTAGCCAAGGTCCCCGAGGAAGCACGACCGGGACGATCGTTTCGCGTTCGGCCGTGGTTTGAAGCCGGTGGCAGAGTCGACCGGATTCTGCTAGAATGCGGCCTCGAAAAGCAATCAGAAATGGGCTGGGCGCAGCCCATTTTTTTTTTGGTTTTGGGCTTTGGGTCTTCGAATGGATCTGGGTGAGCTGCTTTCCCGCACCGTGCCCGGCTTGGGGTACGAGCTCGTCGACTGGGAGAAGTCGGCGCGCACGCGGGAGATTCGTGTCTTCATCGACAAGCCGAGCGGCGTCGACGTCGAGGATTGCGCACGCGTGTCGAATCACCTCACGCGCCTCTTCGCCGTCGAGAACGTCGATTTCGCGCGGCTCGAGGTGTCGTCGCCCGGTCTCGACCGTCCGGTGAGGCGGCTCGCCGATTACGAGCGCTTCGCGGGCCGGGAAGCGAAGCTTACGCTGACGGCGCCGGTGGACGGCGCTCGGCGGATCAAGGGAATCCTGCGTGGGACCGAGGGCGACGACGTCCTCGTCGAGACGCAGGGAGGCATCAAGTCGTTCGCCTTCGGGACGATCGCGAACGCGCGACTCGTCCCGGCGATCGATTTCAGAAAAGGAACAGGACAATGAACCGCGAACTTTTGCTGCTCGTCGACGCGCTCTCGCGCGAGAAGAACGTGCCCAAGGAAATCGTCTTCTCGGCGCTCGAGGCGGCGCTCGCTTCGGCGACGAAGAAAAAGTACGCCGACAACATCGACGCGCGCGTGTCGATCGACCGCGAGACCGGCGACTACGAGACGTTTCGCCGTTGGACCGTCGTGCCCGACGAGGAGCACGAGGAACCCGCGCACCAGATCGCGATCACGGACGCCGCGCAGCGCGATCCGCCGCTTGCGCTCGGTGACGTCGTCGAAGCGCCGCTCGAGCCGGTCGAGTTCGGCCGGATCGGCGCGCAGGCTGCGAAGCAGGTGATCCTGCAGAAAATCCGCGACGCCGAACGCGAGCAGATTCTGAACGACTTCCTCGAGCGCGATGACAACCTGCTCTCGGGCACGGTCAAGCGCATCGAGCGCGGCAACGTGATCGTCGAGTCCGGACGCATCGAAGGCGTGATTCCGCGCGACCAGTTGATCCCGAAGGAGATGCTGCGCGTGGGCGACCGCGTGCGCGCCTACGTGATGAAGATCGATCGCACGGCCAAAGGCCCGCAATTGATCCTCTCGCGAGTGGCGCCCGAATTCATCATGCGCCTCTTCGAGCTCGAAGTGCCGGAAATCGAGGAAGGACTGATCGAGATCAAGGCGGCAGCGCGCGACCCTGGCATCCGCGCCAAGATCGCCGTGAAGTCGAACGATCCGCGCCTCGATCCTCAGGGCACGTGCATCGGCATGCGCGGCTCGCGCGTCACCGCGGTCACGAACGAGCTCGCCGGCGAGCGCGTCGACATCGTGCTGTGGTCCGACGATCCCGCGAAGCTCGTCATCAACGCGCTTGCGCCCGCCGAAGTGCAAAGCATCGTCGTGGACGAAGAGCGTCACGCGATGGACGTCGTCGTCGACGAGGAGAATCTCGCAATCGCGATCGGTCGCAGCGGCCAGAACGTGCGGCTCGCGTCCGAGATGACGGGCTGGGAGTTGAACCTGATGAGCGTCGAGGAATCGCAGCAGAAGCAGGAGGCTGAGACAACCCGGCTTCGCGCGCTCTTCATCGACAAGCTCGACGTCGACGAGGAAGTCGCCGACATCCTGATCTCGGAGGGCTTCACCTCGCTCGAAGAAGTCGCTTACGTCCCGATCACCGAAATGATGGAGATCGAGGCGTTCGACGAAGACACGGTGAACGAGCTCCGCTCACGCGCGCGCAACGCGCTTCTGACCGATGCGATTGCGCGCGAGGAAAGCGTCGAGAACGTCGAGGAGGCGATGCTCGCGCTCGAGGGCATGGACATCGAGATCGCGAGCAAGCTCGCCGCGCACGGGATCACCACGCGCGATGCGCTCGCCGATCTCGCGGGCGACGAGCTCGTCGAGCTCACCGGCATCGACCCTGCGAAGGCGCAGGAGCTCATCATGAAGGCGCGCGCGCACTGGTTCGAGACGGCGGCGGAAGCGCCGCAGACGAGCGCAGCGGCTTGATCGGGAACATTGAAAAGGCAATCGCAGCATAGGCGGTACGGGAGACGCGCATGGCGCAAACCACAATCGAACAGTTCGCGACGGATTTGAAGATGCCCGCCGTCGCGTTGCTGGAGCAGCTATCGGCTGCCGGCGTCGCGGGCAAGAAGCAGGGCGACAAGCTCACCGAGCAGGACAAGACGCGCCTGCTCGATTACCTGCGTCGCCAGCACAGCGCCGGCGTGCCCGGTGCCGGCGACGGCAAGAAGCGCATCACGCTGACGCGCAAGCAAACGTCCGAGATCAAGGCCGCGGATTCGAGCGGCAAGGCGCGCACGATCCAGGTGGAAGTGCGCAAGAAGCGCGTGCTCGTGCGTCGCGAGGAAGAGGCGGCAGTCGTAGCGCCCGTCGTCGAGGAAGCGCCGCCGCCGGTTGCCGCGCCGGTGCTCTCCGCCGAGGAAATCGCCGCGCGCGAGGCGGAAGAGCGCAAGGCGCAGGAGCTGATCGCGCGCCAGCAGGAAGACCTGCAGAAGAAGCAGGAAGAAGCGGCGAAGCGCAAGACGAAGAAGGAGCGCGAGGCGGAAGAGGCGGCGGCAAAGGCGCTCGCCGAAGCGAAGGCCGCCGAAGAGGCGAAGGCGGCCGCTGCGGCAAAGCCGGTCGCCAAGCCGGAAGGGACGCTTCATCGCCCCGCGGCAAAGCCGGGCGAAAAGCGCGAGAAGACCGCGAAGAAGGCTCCTGGGCAGGTATTCCAGGAGGAGGCCGCGCGCCGTCGCGCGTTGCGCCTTCGCGGCGACGTAAGCGGCGGTGCGACCACGGCCGGCTGGCGCGGTCCGAAAGGCGGCCGTCATGGCCGCGAGGACGAAACGGGCGAGGCGATCGCCGCGCAACCGATCTCGGCCGGGCCGCTCGTGCGCGAGATCTTCGTGCCCGAGACCATCACCGTCGCCGATCTCGCGCACAAGATGTCGGTGAAAGCCGCCGAGGTCATCAAGGCGCTGATGAAGATGGGCTCGATGGTCACGATCAACCAGGTCATCGATCAGGAGACGGCGATGATCGTCGTCGAGGAGATGGGTCATCGCGCCAAGGCGGCGAAGCTCGACGATCCCGATGCGCTGCTCGTCGAGGAAGCGGCGCACGAGGCCGAGGCGCTGCCGCGTCCGCCGGTCGTCACGGTCATGGGTCACGTCGACCACGGCAAGACGTCGCTGCTCGACACGATTCGTCGCGCGCGCGTTGCCAGCGGCGAGGCCGGCGGCATCACGCAGCACATTGGCGCGTATCACGTCGAAACGCCGAAGGGCACGATCACGTTCCTCGATACGCCGGGTCACGAAGCGTTCACGGCGATGCGTGCACGCGGCGCGAAGGTTACGGATATCGTCGTTCTGGTCGTTGCCGCCGACGACGGCGTCATGCCGCAGACCAAGGAAGCGATCGCGCATGCCAAGGCCGGCAACGTGCCGCTCGTGGTCGCGATGAACAAGATCGACAAGCCCGACGCCAATCCCGACCGCGTGAAGCAGGAGCTCGTCGCGGAGAGCGTGCTGCCCGAGGAATATGGCGGCGACGTGCAATTCATCCCCGTGTCGGCGAAGACGGGGCAGGGCATCGACGCGCTGCTCGATGCGATCCTTCTACAGGCCGAAGTGCTCGAGCTCAAGGCGCCGAAGGATGCGCCGGCAAAGGGCATCGTCATCGAATCACGTCTCGACAAGGGACGCGGGCCCGTTGCGACCGTGCTCGTGCATTCGGGGACGCTCAAGCGCGGTGACGTCGTCCTCGCGGGCGCGGTGTTCGGCCGTGTGCGCGCGATGAACGACGAGAACGGCAAGGCGGTGAACGACGCGGGACCGGCCATCCCGGTCGAGATCCAGGGATTGTCCGACGTGCCGCTCGCCGGCGAAGAAGTGATTGCGCTTGGCGACGAGCGCAAGGCGCGCGAGATCGCGCTCTTCCGGCAAGGCAAGTTCCGCGACGTGAAGCTCGCGAAGCAGCATGCGGCGAAGCTCGAGAACATGTTCGAGCAGATGGGCGATTCGGGCGTCAAGACGCTGACGCTGATCGTCAAGGCCGACGTGCAGGGCAGCTACGAAGCGCTGCAGCAGGCGCTGACGAAGCTCTCCACCGACGAGGTGAAGGTCAACATCGTCCATGCGGCGGTCGGCGGCATCACCGAATCCGACGTCAACCTTGCGCTCGCGTCCAAGGCGGTCGTGATCGGCTTCAACGTGCGCGCGGATGCGCAGGCGCGAAAGCTCGCCGAATCGAGCGGCGTGCAGATCCGCTACTACAACATCATCTACGAAGCGGTCGACGACGTGAAGGCGGCGCTGTCCGGGATGCTTGCGCCGGAGCAGAAGGAGAACCGGCTGGGCCTGGTCGAGGTGCGCGAGGTGTATCGAATCTCGAAGGTCGGCACGGTGGCCGGCTGCTACGTGCTCGAAGGGACCGTGCGTCGCGGCGCAAAGGTGCGCGTCGTGCGCGACAACGTCGTCGTCCACGATGGCGAGCTCGATTCGCTGAAGCGCTTCAAGGACGACGTGCGCGAGGTGAAGGCGGGCTTCGAGTGCGGCCTGTCGATTCGCAACTTCAACGACGTGCAGAAGCTGGATCAGCTCGAGGTGTACGAGATCGTCGAGGTGTCGCGCACTTTGTAACCCTTCGCCCCGACCCTCTCCCCATTGGGGAGAGCGTGCGCGAAGCGCGGGTGAGGGGAGCAGGGATCAAGACATGAAGCGTACCTCCCAACGGGCCCACCGCGTCGGCGACCAGATCCAGCGCGAGCTCGCCGACCTCCTGAAAAACGAGATCAAGGATCCGCGCGTGGGGCCGGTCACCATCACCGGTGTCGACGTTTCGCCCGACCTTTCGCACGCGATCGTGCGCTTCTCGCATCTCGCAGGTGGGGAAACAGCGAAGCAGGCATCGACGGCGCTCGCGCGCACCGCCGGGTTCCTGCGCAGCGAATTGTCGCGTCGCCTCGGGCTCTACTCGGTGCCGCAGTTGCAATTCGTCTACGACGACTCGATCGAGTCAGGCATTCGCATGTCGCGGCTGATCGACGAGGCGATCGCCGAGGATCGCCAGCACCCGAAGGATTGATGACTCGCCGACGCGTCGACGGCGTGCTGCTGCTCGACAAGCCGTCCGGGATCACATCGACCGCTGCACTGTCCCGGGTCAAGCGTCTCTATAACGCCGAGAAAGCCGGCCACACCGGGACGCTCGATCCCCTGGCGTCAGGGCTGCTGCCGATCTGTCTCGGTAACGCAACCCGGTTCGCCGGCATGCTGCTCGATGCGCCGAAGCGCTACGACGCGACGATTCGCTTCGGCATCGCCACTACGACTTACGACGCCGAGGGTGACATCACGGCGACCCATCCCGTCACCTTCGATGAACAGCGTCTGTTGGAAATGGTGGGTCGCTTGACTGGGCCCCAACTGCAGGTTCCGCCGGCGCATTCGGCGCTCAAGTTCGAAGGCCGTCCGCACTACGAATACGCTCGCGCGGGGATCGATGTACCGCGACCTCCACGCCATGTCGTGATTCACGCCATGCGACTCGTCGAATGGAACGCGCCCGACGCGCGCGTCGAGGTGGAGTGCAGCAAGGGAACCTACATTCGGTCGCTGGCCGCGCGATCCGGCGAGGAGCTTGGGTGCGGCGCCCACCTGCTCGCTTTGCGCCGAACCGGGACAGGCGGATTCGCGATCGCGCAAGCGATCACGCTCGAGGCGCTCGAAGCGTTGGACCCGTCGGCGCGCGATGCGCTTCTTCTGCCAACCGCCACGCTCGTCGCCCATTTGCCGCGCATCGAGCTCGGCCCTGCTGCGGCGCGATCGTTCCGGCATGGACAGCAGATTGCGGTGGGCGGCGTTACGGACCTTCGCGATTCAGCGTTGCCTGCGGCGGCGTTCGAAGGCCACGTGCTGCTCGGCATCGCCGAATTACGAAACGGTGTGCTGTCGCCGCGTCGCGTGCTTGCCGGCGATTCGACATAGCGACCGCGCCTCAAAATGAAGAAGCCCCGCGCGAGGCGGGGCTTCGGAAGGATCGCTCGCTCAAGCGAGCTTCAGCCGCGCCATCGACGTCGCAACTGCACCCATCCGGTAGCGAGGAGCAGACCGACCATCGCAAGCATTGCCCATTCGCTCATGGTCGGAACTTGTACGACCGGCGGTCCACCGCCGCCTCCGCCACCGCACAGCGTGCCCGAGCAGATCCCGGCGCCGGCAGCGAACAGCGTTTCGGCATTTCCGGCACTGTCGAGCTCGGCGACCTGCAACGGGCTTCCCGCGGCGGGCAGCGAGAACGAATTGTGCGTGGCGCAGCAGTTCGCATCGGTGTTGTTGAGGCCCAGCGACAAGCCGGCCGACGTGACCGTGAACGGGGGAGCGACGGCGACGCCGGTGGCCGGGATCGGAACCGAAGCGTAATAGGTCGCTCGGTTTTCGGCGCCAGCCAGGTAGAGCAGGCCGCCGCCCGCGGTGAAGAAGGCCTGGATCTCCGACGTTCGCGCGTTGATCGCCGTGATGTCCGCGGTGGTGTTATCACATCCACCGCAGGTGCTGTCCGAGGCGATGATGATCGCACTCCAGTTCGCGGTCGAGATGGGCGTCGTCGCGAACGCCGGGCTGCTCGGGTCGACGACCGTGATCGGGAAGGCGTTGCCGGCGCCTTCGACGGCGTTGTGGCTCATGGTCGCCGCCATGCCGAGGGCTGTCGCGGTCTCCGTCCCGGAATCGAGGACGAGGATCGGTAGCGTCTTGGTCGGCGCTCCCTGGCGGACGAAATTCACCACCACGCCGAAGTTGTCGCAGCCGGCTCCGCCGCTGCAGTGCAACTCCATGTCGTGGCCGGTAAGCACCAGATTACCTGCGTAGGCCGGGAAAGCAGCGACCGCAGCGAGCGCAGCGGTCCACAGCAGCGACGCCAAGGCAAGGCGCCGCCCACGTCGGAGCGTTCCAGTCGCGTTCACAACCACACCTCCCTGATGAAGTTGAATCGACCAAGACTTCGGCGAGCGCTTTGGAGCGTGCCCGAAAACCGCACGCTTTGCAAGCTACAATCTGCCTCGGGTGGCGTCCGCTCGCTCTCGATCGACGAACTTGTCGACGATTAACAACACGGCGGCTCGCTCGAGGTACCCATCGACTCCGGGCGCGTCCGCACGAGCGGATCGCGTATCGCTGCGACGAAGATCGCGTTGGCGAGAGCAGGGCATTTCGCGCTATAATCACGTGCTTACTTGGCATCGGGCCACCGGGTGACTCGAGAGAGCCGTCGAAGGGAAGCGAATCGGAACCATGAGCGTCACAGTCGCCGAAAAGGCAAAGGTCATCACCGAGAATCAGCGCAGGAAAGGGGATACCGGCTCCCCCGAGGTGCAGGTCGCGCTGCTCACCGCGCGCATCAACGGGTTGAACGATCACTTCAAGATCAACGTCAAGGACCATCATTCGCGCCGAGGGCTGCTACGCATGGTGTCGCGCAGGCGCAAGCTTCTCGACTATCTGAAATCGCGCAACGCCGACAGCTATCGATCGCTGATCGAGAAGCTCGGATTGCGCAAGTAACGAACGCATTGCCGCAAGCTCCGCTCCCGCAAATCCTTCGTGCCGCCGACTTGACTCGAGGCTGCCGGCCGCCGGGAGCGCAACGACGCTCCGAATGAAACCCCATCGCAATGGCCGCGTCGTCGCACGCGGCCATTGTCGTTTTTGAATCGCGAGGACATCGTGTCGAATCCCATCAAGAAGTCGATCGCCTATGGCAGCCAGACGCTGACGCTCGAGACCGGAGAGATCGCCCGTCAGGCCGGCGGCGCCGTCCTGGCGAGTCTTGGCGACACCGTCGTGCTGGTCACGTGCGTGGCCGCGAAGCAGCCGAAGCCGGGCCAGGATTTCTTTCCGCTCACCGTCGACTACCAGGAAAAGACGTATGCCGCGGGCAAGATCCCCGGCGGCTTCTTCAAGCGCGAAGGTCGCCCGTCGGAGAAGGAAACGCTGACGTCGCGGCTCATCGATCGGCCGCTTCGCCCGCTCTTTCCCGAAGGTCTTTACAACGACGTCCAGATCATCGCGACCGTGCTGTCGGTCGATCCGGAGGTCGATCCCGACATTCCGGCGATGATCGGCGCGTCGGCCGCGGTATCGCTTTCCGGCATTCCGTTCAATGGTCCGATCGGCGCGGCGCGCGTCGGCTATGCGAACGGACATTTCATCCTCAATCCGACGAAGAGCGAACTCGAAACCTCTGGCCTCAATCTCGTCGTGGCCGGCACCGAAGCGGCGGTGCTGATGGTCGAATCGGAAGCACACGAGCTGCCCGAGGAAGTGATGCTCGGTGCGGTCGTGTTCGGTCATCAGCAG
>DATFCW010000291.1:0-18758 GCA_035252665.1 Casimicrobiaceae bacterium
CGCTCGACGAGACGGCGCGCGCCGCGAACGAGCACGCCGAAAACCTTCTGCCGGTCGTCACGGACATCTCGAAACCCGAATCCGTCGTGGAACTGTTCGCGACCGTCGCTTCGCGCTTCGGCCGGCTCGACCTGCTCTTCAACAATGCCGGAATCGGATCACCTGCCGTCGGCCTCGAGGAGCTGCCGTTCGAAACGCTGCGCGCGGTTATCGATACGAACCTGCTCGGCGCGTTTCTCTGCACGCAGCACGCGATTCGCATCATGAAGGCGCAAACGCCGCGCGGCGGTCGAATCATCAACAACGGCTCGATCTCGGCGCACGCGCCGCGTCCCGATTCCGCGCCGTACACGGCGACGAAGCACGCGATCACCGGGCTTACGAAGTCGACATCGCTCGACGGACGCAAGTACGACATCGCGTGCGGGCAGATCGACATCGGCAATGCCGAAACCGATCTCGCGGCGCGCATGGCGAAGGGCGTTCCACAAGCGCATGGCGCGATCGCCGTCGAGCCGCTGATGGACGTCGCGCACGTGGCGAGCGCCGTGCTCTACATGGCGAGCCTGCCGTTGTCGGCCAACGTGCAGTTCATGACCGTGATGGCGACGAAGATGCCCTTCGTCGGCCGAGGTTGACGCTTCAGGTACAGCCGCGCAGCAGAAAGATCACGATGAGGATCGGCACCGGCACGCCGATCAGCCAGGCAAGGATGTAGCCCCAGCGCCCTTCCTGCGCGCCGCGGAACGCGCGAAGCTTCATGAGCGAAGGCACACGCGGCGAACGCTTCATTCTTCGTGCGGAGTTTGCGGGCTCGAGGGACGCGCACCCGCGACGTTGGATTCGATCACCTCCGGCGGACGCACCGGATCGAAGTCTACCCACTTGCCGTCACGCCACGCACCCTCCGCGCGCTCGATCATTCGCGCGCCATGGTCGCGCAAGACATCGACGGCCACCGAGCGATCCTCGGCCGAGTTGGCGCTCACGGCGACCATCACGCCCGCAGGCCTCGGCTGCGGGGCCGGCCGATCGTCACCCATTTTGCGAACGGCGCCGGCGAGCGATCCTGCATAGGCGCCCGCCGCAGCGCCTCCGGCGACGGCGATGGGACCCAGGATCGGCGTCGCGGCAAGCCCGGCGGCAGCGCCGACGGCCGTGCCGATCGCCGCGCCCTTGACCGCGCCGGTATCGCCACCCTTCGCTTTCGCGTCGGAAGCCTCGTCGCCACCGGTCGGAATCGCCTGATGCTGCCCGGGCGGGCGCAACGAGAACTGGTCGAGATCGGACGCCTCGAATCCCGCGTCGCGCAATCGGCGCGCGGCGCCGGTGGCCGCCTGCTCGTCATCGAAGACCGCTGCCACGATCTGCGTCATCGTCATCCCCTGCAAGGTCCCTCTCGAAGAGACCGACGTGATCAGGGTAGACGCGATCGACGCGGATGGACGATCGGTACCGCGCGGAATAGCGTGTAAGGATGCGCCTACGGTCGTCTGGCGCGACCGGAGGCAAGCGTCACTGCCCGTGCTCGGGTGCGGGGCTCCCGGGGCATTGGCTGACCTTGCCCCAATAGCCGCTGCAATAGTGAAAACGCACTCGCTGCCCGCAGACCACGCGGGCAATGAAATCTTCCCGCGTGCAGCGCGCGAGATCGTCGTCCATGCGCGCCCAGCGATCGCGCGGGTGGGACACCGCGGATTGGGTCGCCACATGGGTGGGCGCCACCGGTGGCGCCCGTTGCACCGGCTCGGAGACGACGGCCGACGATTGCTCCCGTGGCTGCTCGGCCGCGGAAGCGGTCTTGGTCGACGAAGCGCGATGCGCCGCGCGCGATGTCGCCGGATGCGGCGGCAAGGGCTTGATCTCGATCGGGGCCGCCGGAGCGGAGGCGTCGGCAGCGGGCTGCGCTGCGGCGGCCGATGCATCGGGCGCATTGGTCGACAGCGGATTCTCGGTGGTCGTCTGCACCGGCGCCTCGGGCGGCGTCGCGGCTTGGGCCGACTGCGTCGGCGTCGTCGCCGGCGCGCTCTCGGCGTTGACGGTTGTAAGGTTCGGTGCCGCCGATGTCCCGGTCGCGGCATCGACGCTCGAACCGGACGGTTCATGCCGAAACCGTGTGCCGATGACGGCAGCCGACGCAACCGCCACGAGCACGCCAGCGACGACGAGCGCGCCCGCCAATCGTCGCCGACTCGGCGCATCGTCATAGGCGGGACGCGCCCTCGGTCCGTCCCCGGTAGCGGCCGATGCTCGGCGCTTGGGAAACGTCGCCACCGCGCCCTTCCGCTGCGAATCGCGGGAACGCGGCGCGGGATCGGCATGCGCCGCGTTCGCGGCTTCCCGCGCCCGAGTCTTCGCCAGCGAGGCGGCCGCGACGGCTGCGATCGGCGTCGGAACGTCCTGCTCCGCGCCGCAGTGAATGCAATAGCGTGCGCCGGCGACGACCCGCTTCCCGCAAGCAGGACAGGTCGTGCGCCGGTCGCCGCCGTTTCTTCCGGAAGTCACCAGGCGTTCGGAAAGGGTGCCGCCAAGCCCTCCATCGTGCCCGAAATTGCCGCGCGATTGAAGTGTGGCATTTTTACACGATGAGCGGTTTTCGCTTTCAGCTTTGGGCTTTCGGCAAAAGGCGGATTGGATGCGGCGGCGTCTTCGCTGCGACTGCGCGGGCGGCATCCATCCGTTATCCTCTACCCTTCCTCATTCCCTGTCGCTGCTGATAGCTGATAGCCGAAACCTGATAGCTGATGCCCGTCGACCTCGACAAAATCGAGAAACTGACCCGCGAACTGATCGCGGCGCTCGGCGAAGACCCGGACCGCGAAGGTCTCGTGAAGACGCCGGAGCGCGTCGCGAAAGCGCTCGCGTTCCTCACCTCAGGCTACCGCAAGGACCTCGCGTCGATCATCAACGGCGCAATCTTCACCCAGACGACCAACAGCATGGTGATCGTGAAGAACATCGAGGTGTACAGCCTCTGCGAGCATCACATGCTGCCGTTCTTCGGCCGCTGCCACATCGGCTACATACCGACCGGCCGCGTGTTCGGCGTCTCGAAGCTCGCGCGCCTCGTCGACATGTATGCGCGCAGGCTCCAGCTCCAGGAGCGCCTCACCGAGCAGATCTCGCAGGCGGTCCACGATTCGATCGACGCGCGCGGCGTCGGCGTGATGATCGAGGCGCGCCATCTCTGCATGATGATGCGCGGTGTCGAGAAGCAGAACTCCGAGATGGTTACCTCATCGGTGCTCGGCACGTTTCGCGAATCGCAGGCCACGCGCGAGGAATTCCTGGCGCTGATCGGCTCGCGCGGTTGACCCTCGCCCGTCCGCGAACCGCGGCGCCTGCCCGTTCCGCGCCGAGCATGGCGGTTCGCCCATGAGCGACGCGGCACATCACGCGCGGCTCGAGCGCGATGGCGCCCTTCTCGCGCATCCGCCGTTCATTCTCTTCTTCGTCGCGCGATGCCTCGCGATGCTTGGGCGACAGATGGTCGCGGTTGCGGTCGGCTGGCAGATGTATGCGCTGACCGGAAGCGCACTTGACCTCGGTTTCGTCGGGCTCGCGCAATTCGTTCCATCGTTTCTGCTCGTGCTCGTCGCGGGGCATGTCGCCGACCGGTTCAACCGCCGTCGCGTCGTGCAGGCCTGCGTGATCGTCGAAGGCGCGGCCGCACTCGGGCTCTGCGTGGGCAGCGCGCTCGGACACATCGAGCCGGCGATGATTTACGCGCTCGTCGTTGTCGTCGGCGCTTCGCGCGCGTTCGAGATGCCGACGATGCAGGCGCTTCTACCCGCGGTGGTGCCCGAATCGATTCTCGCGCGCGCGATCGCGGCCAATGCATCCGCGGGCCAGACGGCGATCATCGTCGGTCCGGCGCTCGGCGGACTGCTCTACGTCGCCGGCGCGAGCGTCGCCTATGGCGCGAGCGCCACGCTCTTTCTCGTCACTGCGATCGTCCTCTACTTCGTGAAGTCGCGACATGCGCCGCGATCCGCGCAGGCGCCTCGGCTGTCGTCGGTGCTCGACGGCATCCGCTTCATTCGCGGCCACAAGGCGGTGCTCGGCGCGATTTCGCTCGACATGTTCGCGGTGCTGCTCGGCGGGGCGACCGCGCTTCTGCCTATCTATGCGCGCGACATCCTGCATACGGGTCCCTGGGGCCTTGGCCTGCTGCGTTCGGCGACCGCGGTCGGCGCGCTTGGCATGGCGATCTGGCTCGCGCGTCATCCGCTTCGCGCCCACGCGGGCCGGCGGATGTTCGAGGCGGTTGCGCTCTTCGGCGTTGCGACGATCGTGTTCGGCGTGTCGCGCTCGTTCGCGCTGTCGCTTATCGCGTTGACCGTTCTCGGCGCCGCGGACATGGTGAGCGTTGTCGTGCGGCAATCGCTCGTGCAACTGCAAACGCCCGATCACATGCGCGGACGTGTTTCCGCCGTCAACGCGCTTTTCATCGGCACGTCGAATCAGCTCGGCGAATTCGAGTCGGGGTTGACCGCGGCATGGCTCGGCGTGGTCCCCTCGGTCGTCGCCGGCGGCCTCGGCACGCTCGCCATCGTCGTGTTGTGGATCCGGTTCTTTCCCGCGCTCGCCGCGACGAATCGCCTCGATGTGCGCGCGCTCGAGGTCGAGCGCGCCGCGGAAGCGAAGTCGGCGCGTTGACTTTCCGCTATTCCGCCATCGTCGCGGGCGGTGCCGCGCCGCCGCGACCGGGCTTCAGCAACATTACGAGCGGAATCATCGCGACGAAGCTTGCGACGATGATCCAGAACGCGCGCAGCAGCCCGAGCATCTCGGCCTGCAACGCGACTTGCTGCGCGATCACCGCGAGTCCCTGCGCGCTTTGCGCGCTCAAATGCAGCGAATCGAGATACTGCGAGACCTGATAGCGGTACGGACCGACGAAGGCGCGCAGCGCCTCCCAGCTCGCCTGCGTGCCGCGCGCGAGCGATACGCTGACGATGGAGATGCCGATCGACGAGCCGATCGAGCGGATCAGGCTGTAGACGCCCGCGGCTTCGGCCGAAAGCGTCTTCGGCAGCGTCGCGAACGCGATGGCCGATAGCGGCACGAACACGAAGCCGATCCCGATGCCCTGCAACACGAGCGGCACGATCAGCGACCACGGCGTCGTGTTGAAGCCGACGTGCGTCATCATCCATCCGCCGAGCGCGCCGGCCCCGATGCCGAAGTAGATCAGCGGCTTGGCGCCAACCTTGCCGACGAGACGGCCGACGATCAGCATCGCGATCAGGCTGCCGAAGCCGCGCGGCATCATCGCGAGGCCCGTGTCGAACGTCGGATACGCGAGCACGCTCTCGAACAACAGGGGCTGCAGCAGCATGCCGCCGAACAGCGACAGCCCCATGGCGCCCCCGACGACCGTCGCGGCGGCGAAGTTGCGATCGGCGAACATCGACAGCTTGAATAGCGGCTCGCCTTTGGTGATCAGCGAATGCACGACGAACAGCACGAGGCCGGCGGCAAGGATCACCGCCGACCAGCGGATCGACGACGACGAGAACCAGTCCTGCTGCTGACCGCGATCGAGCAGGTATTGCAAGCCCCCGATGAACATCGCGAGGAAACCGAGTCCCCACCAGTCCATGCCGCGCGCCTTGCGTGGTGTATCGGGCACGTGCCGCGACGCGAGCAGGAACGACACGACGCCGATCGGCACGTTGATGTAGAAGTTCCAGCGCCAGTCGATCGTTTCCGTGATCCAGCCGCCGATCGTGGGGCCGAGGATCGGCGCAACCATCACGCCCATGCCCCAGATCGCGAGCGCCTTGCCGCGCTCGTGCATCGGGTAGTTGTCGACCATGATCGCCTGAGAAAGCGGCACGAGCGACGCGCCGAACATGCCTTGCAGCAGGCGAAAGAGCACGATCTCGGGCAGCGACGTCGCGATGCCGCACAGTGCCGATGCGACAACGAATCCGGCAATGCTGACGAGCAGGTAGCGCCGACGTCCGAGTCGGTCGGTGAGATAACCGGTCATCGGCATGACGATCGATGCGGCGACGATGTAGCTCGTCAGCACCCAACTGATCTGATCGGTCGACGCCGAAAGCTCGCCGGCCATGTGCGGCAGCGCGACGTTGACGATCGTCGTGTCGAGCACCTGGATGACGGTCGCCGCCATCACGGCGAGCGTGAGGAAGAAGCGCGAGCCGCTGGGTGTCTCGTTCATTTGCAAAAGCTACGAAGCGATCCAGACGCTGACCGTTGCCGTTGCGCCGACACGAAGCGGAAATTTCGGATCCGGATCGTCGATGCTCACGCGCACCGGCACGCGCTGCGCGACCTTGACCCAGTTGCCATTCGCGTTTTGCGGCGGCAACAGCGAGAAGGCCGCGCCCGTTCCGCCGGCGAGACTCTCGACCTTGCCGTGGAACGTGTGATGCGGATACATGTCGACGACGATCGTCGCGGGTCGACCCGGCACGACGCCCGCGAGCTCGGTTTCCTTGAAATTCGCGTCGACCCAGAAACTGTGCGCGACGACGATCGCGAACAGCGGATTGCCCGGCGTCACGACGGTGCCGGCGGTGAGATCGAAGTGCGTGACGAAGCCATCGTCGGACGCACGGACGATCGTGTGATCGAGATCGAGCTTCGCTTTCGTGAGCTCGGCTTGCGCGACGCGGACCGCGGCCGTCGTACCATTGACGACCGTGAGCGCCGTGCGCGCCTTCTCCGCGCGCGCGTTCGCCGCGTCGAGCGCGGCCTGCGCGGTTTTCACGCGTGCACGCGCATCGTCCTCGGCCTGCTTCGACACGAAGTTCTCCTTGACGAGCTGGGTCGTTCGGCGAAGGTTGGCGTCGGCGTTGGCGAGATTCGCCTTCTGCTGCGCGATGTCGGCCTCGGCGGCGAGAACGTCAGACTGGTCCTGCCGGTTGCCCTGCTCCGCTTCGCGAAGCTTGCCTTCGGCTTCGGCGAGCGCCGCCTCGAATGGGCGCCGGTCGATCTCGAACAGGATGTCGCCCTTGTGCACGAACTCGTTGTCGTGTATCGGCACCGATACGACCTGGCCCATCACGAGCGAGGAGACCTGCACGATGCGTGCGTTCACGTACGCATCGTCGGTGCGCTGCCGTAGCGTGGTCTCGTGCCAATACCACGCGCCGGCGATGATCGCGATGACCACGCCGACGGCGATCAGGATCGTTCGAAGCGAGGGTCGAAACGTAAGCTTCGTCATGGCCGCAGCGCGTCGATGCGCGCCTTCGCCTTGCCGAGCAGCGCGCAGAGCGTATCGATTTCATTGCGTGTCAAGCCCCGCATCACTTCGCGGCGAAGCCGCCCGGCTTCGGCCTCGATCGTTGTCAGCAGCCGGTGCGATCGCTGCGTGAGGACGACGGCGTTCCGCCGCCGATCGCCCTGGACGGCGCTGCGTGCGACCAGTCCGTCGCGCTCCATCCGATCGACGAGCGCCACCGTGGCCGGCGCACCGATGTCGAGCAGGTCGGCGAGCTCGCGCTGCATGAGCGTTCCACCGGAGCGCGAAAGCCACAGAAGCGCCTGCCATTGCACGCGCGTCAACCCGAGCGGGCGAAGGCGCCGGTCGAGCTCCTCGCGCCACGCCTTGGCGAGCCCGCCGATCAGAAGCCCTAGCGCCTCGAGGCGATCCGCCGGCGCCGGACGGCGCGAATTGACGATGTCGGCAGCGCGCGGCGGCTCCATTTTGATGTGAGTTGTTCGCATGCGAATTATTGTGCGGCGAATGACCGAGTTTTTCAAGCATCGCAATTCGACTGCGAAGCGCGTGAGACAATCCGGCGCACGAAAAACGCACGCGAAGATCACGAATGTCGACCACACGCGCCCGCCGATCCGGCGCCTCCGGCACGCGGCGCGCGCCATCGCCTGAATCGGCGCCCCGCGCGTCGGCCGCGAAGAAGAACGCGCGTACGAAGCTCGCCTACGTCGTTCGCCACTCGCCCATCCACGGGCGAGGCGTGTTCGCGACGCGCACGATTCGCAAAGGCGCGGACATCATCGAGTACCGCGGACGGCGCATTGACGCGGACGAGGCCGATAACCTGCCGGACAGCGATCCCGACAATCCGTTTCACACGTTCCTCTTCGAGCTGAACGACGGTCGGGTCATCGACGCCGGCGTGCGCGGCAACGCGGCCCGGTGGATCAACCATAGCTGCGACCCGAACTGCGTTCCTTACGAGGACGACGAAGGTCGCGTATTCATCGAGGCGAAACGGACGATCCGCGCCGGCGAGGAGCTCTCCTACGACTACAAGCTCAACGTGCCGGGACGGCGCAGCGCGAAGATGCTCGCGAATTACGCGTGCCGATGCGGCGCGCCGCGCTGTCGCGGATCGATGGTCGACCCGCGCAAGAAGAAACCGAAGTAGAGTCCGGACAGTTTGGGGTCGGAGACGAAACTCATGTGACAACCGCGCGAATCGCACACCGCGCACGAGTTTCGTCTCTGACCCCAAACTGTCATGCAAGGCCCGCCAGGCCCACCGCCGCGCCCACGAGCAATACCCACAGCGGATTGATGCGCGTCCAGGCGAGCGCGGCTGCGGCCGCAATGGTGAGCGCGAGCGCGCCCGGCGAGCGATCGGCGCCGCGTGCAAGCGTATAGCCGCTCGCGAGGATCAACCCGATCGCGAGCGGCCCGAGCGCGCGTTGCACGACCGCGCGAACCTCCGACGTTCGCAGCCGATCGACCCATTGCCACGCGGCGTAACACGCGACCGATGACGGACCGCACGTAGCGACAGTTGCGACGAGCGCGCCGGGAATGCCCGCCACTTTCCAGCCGATCAACGCGACCACCATCGCATTGGGTCCCGGCGCAAGCTGCGCAACCGCGAAGAGCTCGGCGAATTCGCCGCTCGTCATCCATCCTTCCACGTCGACGACGACGCGATGGATCTCGGGCAGGATCGCGTTGATGCCGCCGATCGCGACGAGCGAAAGCGCCGCGAATCGCGTCGCGATTTCAGTCAGCGCATGTATCGACCCGCTCATCGCGACTTTCGTGCATGCCATTCGGCGGCGATGCCAATCGCGATCAGCACGACGATCACCCAGAGCAACGGCCATTGCAGAATGCCGACCGCGACGAACGCCGCGCCGCCAACGAAAAGGCCGCGCAGCGGCGGGCGCGCCTCGCGCATGAGCCGCACGCCGGTGCCGAGGATCAATCCCGCGGCGGCGGCCGATGCGCCGACGATCGCATTTCGCACGGGCGGATCGCTCGCGACCGACGCATAGAGAATCGCGATTGCGAGCATCAGGCCAACAGGGACGAGCAGGATGCCGGCGAGCGCGATCAGCGAGCCGATAGGCCCATGCGTGCGCGCGCCGATGATCACCGACAGGTTCACGACGTTCGGGCCTGGAAGCACCTGGCAAAGGCCGATCAACTCGGCGAAATCTCGGCCCGACAGCCAGCGTCGCTCGTCGACGATGATCCGGCGCGCCCATGGCAGCACGCCGCCAAAGCCGAGCACGCCCATCTTGAGGAAGCAACCGAAAAGCGCGCCGCGGCTGATGTACGGAAGCGGCGATGGCGGCGCTGTGGCCGGCGTCGATGTAAAGATGTCGGACAAGCGCGCATTCTAGTGGGTCGATCGACGGGAATCGTCGTTCGCACGTGCCGCGCATTGCGCGCACCCGCAAAACGCCGTCACAATCGCGCCGTTTCATAAAACGGAAACAGGGCTGCAATGAGCCGCAAGCGCACCATCCATCCGTCGGGCACGACCGTGATGCTCGAATACGACTCGAAGGTGCTCGCCGACAATCCGCTCGGCGACCCACATCTGCGAAAGCTCGCCGTGTGGCTGCCGCCGGGCTACGACAGCGGCACCGTGCGGGGCAAAACCAGCGGACGCGGGCGGCGCTTTCCCGTGCTCTTCGACTTCGTCGGCTTCACCGGCTCGGGGCTGGCGCACGTCAACTGGCGGCCTTTCGACGAGAACGTGCCGGAGCGCGCCGCCCGCCTTCTGTGCGAGCGACGGATCGGACCCGCGATCGTCGTGTTTCCCGATTGCTTCACGTCGATGGGCGGCAACCAGTACGTCAACTCCTCGGCGATCGGGCGTTACGCCGATTACCTGACGCGCGAGCTGATCCCGTTCGTCGATCGCGAATTCCATACGCTCGCCTCGCGCGAGCATCGCGGCTGCTTCGGCAAATCATCGGGCGGTTACGGCGCGATCATCCATGCGATGCGCTACGCGCAATACTGGGGCGCGATCGCCGATCATTCGGGCGATGCGCTGTTCGATTTCTGCTATTTCACCGACTGGCCGAGGACGCTGAACGAGCTCGATCGCTATCGCAAGCGCCCACGCGCCGCCGGGCGCATCGATGTCGTCCGCGACGACCGCGATGCGGCGGCGGGCATCGACGACGGCCGCGTGCGCCGATTCCTGGATCACGTCTTCGCGAAGGACAAGCTCTCCGACGCCGAAGTGCACGCGCTGATGAACCTCGCGATGGCGGCGACCTACGATCCCGATCCGAACGTGCCGCTCGGCTTTCGCCTGCCGTTCAATCTCGAGACGGGCGAGCTGATCGCCGCACGCTGGCGCCGCTGGCTTCGCAACGACCCGGTGAATCTTGTCGCGCAGTCGAAGCGGAACCTCAAATCGATGCGCGGCATCTACATCGACTGCGGCTGGCGCGACCAGTATCATCTCCATTACGGCGCGCGCCTTTTGTCGAAGCGCCTGACGCAATACGGCATCGCGCATGTGTACGAGGAATTCGACGACAATCACTCGTCGATCGATTACCGGATGGACGTGAGTCTTCCGCTCCTCTATCGCGCGTTGAAACCATGAAGGGAGGAGCCGATGCGCTGGGGCGATTTCCGGCGTAGCGACAACGTCGAGGACCGAACCGAAGGCGCGCCGGAAGGCGGCGGCGGCGGCTTTCCGATCGGCGGCATGCACATCGGCGGAGGCGCGCTGATCGTCATCGTGCTGCTCGGCTGGTTCTTCGGCATCAACCCCCTCGACATGCTGAGCCTCCTGTCGGGCGGCGGCGGTCCCGCGCAGCAGCAGGCGCCCTCCACACCCGCCCCAGGCTACGGTCCGCAAACGGCAACGAAGTCCGCCGACGTCAACAAGGACTTCTCGCGCGCGGTCCTCGGCGACACCGAGGACGTCTGGGGCGCGATCTTCAAGCAAATGGGCCGGCGCTACGATCCGCCGACACTCGTGCTCTATCGCGGCTCGACCAGATCGGCGTGCGGACGCGCGAACGCGGCGGTCGGTCCGTTCTACTGCCCGGGCGACCGGGATTTGTATCTCGACACGTCGTTCTTCAACGAGCTCGCGACGCGCTTCGGCGCACCGGGCGAATTCGCGCAGGCGTACGTGATCGCGCACGAGGTCGGCCACCATGTGCAGAACCTCCTCGGCACGATGGACAAGGTACAGGCGCAAATGCAGCGCGCCGACGAGCGGACTGCGAATGCGCTCTCGGTGCGCCTCGAGTTGCAAGCCGATTGCTACGCCGGCGTATGGGGGTTCTACGCGCAGAAGCGCAACCTGATCGACACGAGCGACGTCGAAGCCGGCCTGCGCGCCGCCGCCGCTGTCGGTGACGACAACATCCAGCGGCACACGCAGGGTTACGTCGTTCCCGATTCGTTCACGCACGGCTCGGCGGATCAGCGCACGCGCTGGTTCCGCACCGGCCTCGCCTCCGGCGACTTGCGCGAATGCGACACCTTCGACGGCCACATCCGATGATCGCCTGTGGACGACCGCGCCATGTGCGCAAATGCGACACCGTCGACGGACGCTGACCGTTCGCGGACTTGCGCTTGCCGTCTGCGAACCTCCCGCCTATGATGGCCTTCGAAAGGAGGGGGTGCCATGAAAAGCCTGATAGCGCTTTCCCTGATCGCGGTCGCGGGTGCCCTCGCGGGTTGCGCGCCTGCGCCGCTTACCAAGGCGGACGTCGACGGGAGAATCGTCTGCAATACCGACGAGATGGCCAGGATCGAGCGTGCGGCAAGGCGCGAGAACAAGGAAGTGCACTGGGTGAACTGCCCGCTCGCCACGCTTCGGGTCGTCTCCTAGCAAGGTCCGCAACAAGGAATACGCGATCGCCGGGCGTGCGCTCGAGCGCGCCCGCTTGGCGCGATGCCTGAATCGGCCTGCCCGGGCTGTGGCCGGCCGATGCGTTTGCTTGCGCTTCCGCGCGAGCCGCTCGCCCCCCTCACCGTCGAACTTTGCGACGATTGCCAGGCGATCTGGTTCGACGCGAACGAAAGCTCCGCCCTCACCCCCGGCGCGGTGATCACGCTCTTCCGCGAAATCACGCAGTCGAAACCCGGCACGCGCGCACCGTACCCGGCGATCCTGCCCTGTCCGCGCTGCACGACGCCGCTCACGCTCACGCAGGACATTCAGCACACGACGCGCTTCACGTACTACCGCTGTCGGTACGGGCACGGCCGCTTTTCGCCGTACGTGCAGTTCCTGCGCGAGAAGAACTTCGTTCGGCCGCTCGATCCGAACGAGTTGGCGCGTCTTCGGGCGAGCGTCACCACCGTGCGCTGCGTGAGCTGCGGCGCGCCCGTGCCCGTCGATAGATCAGGAGTGTGTCCCTACTGTGGCGCACCGGTGATGCTGCTCGATCCCGACGCAGTCACGCACGCGATCGATACGCTGAACGCCGCCGAGGCGAAGCGAACCGCCCAACAACCGGTCAGCGGCGACGCGCTGATTGCCATCGCGAACGTCGAGCGCGAGCTCGCGAAAAGCCGACGCGACTACGAGGGCGAAAGCGGCGTCGATCTCGTCATGGCGGGGCTATCGGGACTGCGATCGCTTTTTCGCTGACCGTCGCCATCGCGCGCCCGTGCGTTGCAGCGTCCGCGCGGGCGCGCAAGGTAGAATGCCCGCACGGTCAATTCCTGGAGGTTCCATGAGAAATCGCGTCTTCAAGGCGGTGAGCGCGCTCGTCGTCGCCGCCTTTTCCATCGCCGCCTTCGCGCAAACGAACGCACCGGCGACCAATGCACCGGCGGGCAATGCGCCGGCGTCGAGCGCCGAAACCGCGCCGCCGATCCCCAAGCCCGACTGCGGCAAGACGAGCGAATATCCGGGCGACATCGGAAACGACCGGCAGGCCGATCGAAAAATCAAGGAGTGGCAAAAGGAGTACATCTCGCACCTCGAGTGCCTGAAGAAGTTCGTCGAGGAGCAGCAGGCGTTGGCCGTCGCGCATCAGAAGGCGCGTGATCAGGCCGCGAACGAGTACAACGAGGAGGTCAAGGCCTACAACGACCAGGTCCAGAAGGCCAAGGGCGGCTGACCCGACGATGTCGCGCCAGCGCGCTTCGGGCACCGGCGTCGGCGCAACGCAACTCCAATGGAGCGTTCGCAGCGCGATCGCGAAAGCGTGATCGGCCGCAGCGACGGTCGTGTATCGCCCGACGTTTTGGCCGGCGTCATCGTTGAAGGATTCGACCGGCACTACGCGCTTTTCCGCGATTGCGCGCGCGCTGCGAAGCGCTACTTCGAGGCGGCCAACTGGCTCGCGATCAGCCACGTCGCGCGCGATCGCATCGATTTCTACGAGCGGCGCGTCGCGGAAACCGTCGAGCGCATCGAGCGCGAATGCGGCGTCACCGATGCCGAAGCGTTCTGGGCGCAGGTCAAGAAACGCTTCATCGCGCGTCTCGCCGAGCATCGCCAGCCGGAATGCGCGGAAACGTTCTTCAACACCGTCTCGACGCGGCTTCTGCATCGCACGTATTTTCACAACCGTTGCCTGTTCGTGCGCCCGGCGGCGTCGACGGAATATCTCGACGACGGCGCGCCTTCGTATCGCTGCTATTACCCGCGGCGGCTCGGGCTTCGCGCGACGCTGATCGACATCGTCCTCGACTTCGATCTCGGGCTGCGGTTCGCCGATTTTCGCGGCGACCTCGTGCACGTGCTCGCAGCGATGCGAAGGCGCCTGCCGCGGCCCTTCGTCGTCAACGCGAACTGCCAGATCCAGATCCTCGCGAGCCTGCTCTATCGCAACCAGACCGCGTATGCAGTGGGGCGTGTCGTCAACGGCGACAAGGCGTATCCGTTCGTCGCGGCGATCAAGCGACGCAATGACGAGCGCCTCTACGTCGACGCGCTTCTGACCGATCCGCTCGAGCTCGCGCTGCTGTTCTCGGCGAACCGTGCGTATTTTTTAGCCGACATGGAAGTGCCGTCGGCGTACGTCGACTTCCTGCGCGCGATCGTGCCGGACAAGACCGCGTCCGAGCTCTACACGATGCTCGGCTTGCAAAAGCACGGCAAGACCCTCTTCTACCGCGACTTCCTGCATCATCTTCGGCATTCGACCGATCGGCTCGTCGTTGCGCCCGGCATTCCTGGTCTGGTCATGACGGTGTTCACGCTGCCGTCGTATCCCTACGTGTTCAAGGTGATCCGCGATCGAATCGCGCCGTCGAAGGATACCGACGCTTTTCGCGTCAAGCAGAAGTACGCGCTCGTGAAGCACCACGATCGCGCGGGCCGAATGACCGATACGCTCGAGTATTCGGACGTCGCCATACCGCGCGAGCGCTTCACCGACGAGCTGATGGACGAGCTCAGCGCGTCGATCGCCTCGAAGCTCGAGCACGACGGCGATCACGTCATCATCCGGCACGTCTACATCGAGCGGCGACTGACGCCGCTCAACCTGTTCCTCGCGAACGCCGACGAAGGCGAGAAGATGCGAGTGGTCCGCGATTACGGCAATGCGATCCGCGAGCTTGCTGCGATCAACATCTTTCCCGGCGACCTGCTGTTCAAGAATTTCGGCGTGACGCGCTACGGCCGCGTCGTCTTCTACGATTACGACGAGATCGAATACGTGACCGATTGCCGCTTCCGCGCGATCCCGGAACGCCCGCCCGACGTCGATGAATTGTCCGGAGACGTATGGCATGCGGTCGGTCCGCACGATATCTTCCCCGAGGAATTCGCGACGTTCCTCCTGACCGATCCGATCGTGCGGCAGGCATTCGTCGCGTTCCATCGCGATCTGCTCGACCCGCATTGGTGGCAGACGATGCAGGAGGCCAATCGCGCCGGCCGCCAGATCGAAGTGCTGTCGTATCCGAACGCCGTGCGCTTCAGAAGCGCTGCCGCGACGCCGCCCTCGCGTGCGCTCCTCGCGCCGTGAAGCAGATCTTCGCGCCGATGCTATTCTCGCGCGTCCTGTCGAAGGAGTGCCCGATGCGACGATCGCTCGCCATGATTGCGTTGATCGCCCTGGTTTGCGCCGGATGCGAAAACGGTCCGACGAAGGAGCAGATCGAGGCGGCGAAGAATTCCATCGATTGCGAGCGTCCCGGTGAGCACCTTGTCATCCAGTTCGGCAACAACGAGGCGCGGATCATCGTCCCCGGCACCGAGACGATCGTGCTCTACCAGGTGCCGAGCACGTCCGGTCCGCGCTTCATGAATGGATCGATGGAGCTGCGCAGCGGCCGGGGGAAGGAAGTCGAGCTCATTCGCGACCAGGCCGCGGCGCATTTCACGTGCAAGCCGCTCGAGATTCCGACGAAGAAGTAGGCACTCGAAATTGGTGCCACGAAATTGGTGCCAGAGATGCATTTCTAATTGGTGCCAGAGATGTATTTCCACGATGCGGAAATACATCTCTGGCACCAATTTCAATGACTCCCCGCCCGCAGCGCCGGATCGACGTCGATGTACTGCCACCACTGCGAGCGGATCGGATGCGGCACATAGGCGCTGATCCATGGATGGCGCAGGCTGTCCTCGAGCAGGTGATACGTCATCCGCCACGGCGCGTAGGCGATCACGAGTTGCGTCATCCGATCGAAGAGCTTGGTTCGCGCCGGTGAATCGGGCAGCGTTCGCGCCTCTTCGTAGAGCTTGTTGAATTCGGGCAGGTTGAACCGCGCGCTGTTCTCCGGGCCCGAGGGACCGTAGAGAAGCTGCATGAAGTTCTCGGCATCCGGATAGTCGGCGTTCCAGCCGTCGCTTCGCATCGGGATCTTGCCAAGCCGCGCCATCTTGCGCAGCTCGGGGACTCGATCCTTCTTGACGGTGATCCTGATGCCGATTGCATCCATGTTCTTCTTCCACAGCTCGTCGCCCTCGCGCGCCGCCGAGTTGGGCGTCGACCAGCGAACGATCGTCAATGGCTTGCCGTCGGGCGTTTCGCGATAACCATCGCCATCGCGATCCTTGTAACCAAAGTAATCGAGCAGCGCCCGCGAGAGCACCGGATCGTAGGTCTGCGCGTCGGTGCGAAGCTTCGGATCGTAGCCCGCGATGTCGGGTGGAATCGGCCCGTTCGCCGGAATGGCGCGGCCTTTGAGCAGCACGCGGATCGCTTCCTCGTTGTTGTAGCCCATCGCGATCGCGCGGCGCAGCGCGATCTTCTCGAGCGAATAGCCCCCGACGACGGGATCTTCCATGTTGAAGTAGACCCACCAGGTGTTTGGACGCAGCAACACGTCGTGCACGATGCCGCGCGCGGCCAGCGACGCGCGCAGATTGCCCTTGTCGTCGAGCGCCTGCGTGATGAAATCCACCGGCACGATGTCGAGAAAGTCGATCTCGCGATTCATGAACGCGAGCCAGCGCGCCTGCCCCTCCTCGATGATGCTGATCTCGACGCGCGAGGCCTGTGGCAGGCGCTTGCCGCGAAGTTCCCCGGCGACCTTTTTCGACGATTCGGGAATCGGTCCCGCGGGCTCGTAGTAGGTCTCGCGAAACGTCGGATTCGCCACCAGCACGATGCGCGTGCTGCGCCGGTATTCGCCGAGCATGTAGGGACCGGTGCCCACTGGATGGGCTCCGATGTCGTTGCCGTACGCTTCGACCACCTCGCGCGCCTGCGCCGCGATGTTCGGCACGGCGAGCACGTACACGAAGCGCAGGTCGGGCTCGACGAGCCGGATGCGAAGCGTGTAGCGGTCGACGACTTCGAGACCGGCAATCTTCGCGTCGTAATCGAAGTGACCGCTCTTTTCCGCCTTTGCGCGCGCCTCGTCGCCGCCGACGATCTTCCCTTGCAGCATCCAGAGCCACGGCGACTTGACCGCCGGATCGAGGACGCGCTCGATGCCGTACGCGAAATCGGCGGCCGTCAATTCGCGCGGCTTGCCCTTGAACGCGGGATCGGGCGTGAAATAGACGCCTTTCCTGATGCGGCAGGTATACGTACGCCCGTTGTCCTGGACTTCCGGCATCGTCGCGAGCGCGCGCGGCACGAGCACGACGGGACGCGCCAGGTAATCGTAGTCGAGCATCGTGTCGAAGACGTTCGCGATGATGCCGTCGGAGGCGGCGTCGGATGCGAACGCCGGATCGAAGCTCGTCTCGGCGATCGAGAACGCGACGCGAAGCGTCTTGCCGGGATCCGCCGCGTGCGAAGTCGGCGACAACGCGAGGCCGAGCGCGAGTGCGCAAAGAACGAGAATCCTTCTCACCGCCATGCGCGACGCTTGAAAACGCGGACCGGCGGATCGTAGCATTGGCTCATCCTGAGCGAAGGAGCCGCGCGATGGAGATGAAACGGATGAGCGGCGGCAGCCTGCGGGCCGCCGGCTACGACGAGCGCATGCGCAAGCTGGTCGTCGAATTGACGTCGGGCACGCTCGAATACACCGGCGTTCCGAGCGAGGTGTGGCGACGTTTCTCGACGGCGTCGTCGCCGTGGTCGTACTACCGCGACAACATCGAGGAGGAATACATGGCGCGGCGCATGCGCTGAACGTTCGGAAACTCGCCAACCGCCAGACGCGAGATCGCCGCCGCGCGTTTCCAGCGCGGCGGCGACGAGTTCGATGCGGTGCGTTTTACTGGATCGTGAGCTTGCGTCCCGCGACGGCCGGCTTCTTGACGAGCTTGAGCGTCAGAAGCCCGTTCTCGTACTTCGCCTCGCTCGCCGATTCGTCGAGCTCGACCGGCAGCGTGAAGCTGCGATAAACGTTGCCGTAGTAGCGCTCGGTGCGGATCGTGCGCGCCGCGTCGCCCAGGTCAACGCTGCGCTTCACCTCGGCGGCTATGGTGACCTGGTTGCCTTCGATCGCGACATGAATGTCGTCCTTGGTGACGCCCGGCAATTCCGATTGCACGATGTAGCCGTTGTCGGTTTCCGCGACGTCGAGCAGGATGCTTCGCGGCGTGCCGCGCTCGCCGCGGTCGGTACGGAAGAAATTGCGGAAGAGCGCGTCCACCGCCGCGTCGGCGAATGGGTCATAGATCTGCAGGCTGGCCATGGTGTTCGTTCCTTTCGTCGATCTGTTGAGTGGAGGTCGGCGCCGCCCGCCGACGTCGCCGGCAGGCCCGCCTTCACACGGCCCCAATCTAGGGTTGCCCAAACGCCGATTCAAGGGGCTGCCGGCGAGGGCCCGTGCGTACCGGTCGCATCTGTTCGATAATGGTTCGATGGACCGGCCGACCGAACTCTCGCAGGGCCAGCGCACGGCGCTCGAAGCGGCGCTCCGCAGCCGGCAACAGGCGCTCCGCGCCGACGTCGCGGCCAAGCTTCGCAATCAGGAGGATCCGCGGCTCGTCGGCTTGCGCAACCGGATGGAGGACACCGACGACTGGGCGATGGCCGACGCGATGGCGGCGCAGGACATCACCCTCGTTTCGCGCGACCTGACCGAGCTCGCGAACGTCGAGGAAGCGTTATCGAGGCTTGCCGATGGCACCTACGGCGAATGCGTCGACTGCGAGAGCCCCATCCCGTTTCCGCGACTCGCGGCGTATCCGACCGCGCGCCGCTGC
>DATFCW010000292.1:0-3127 GCA_035252665.1 Casimicrobiaceae bacterium
CAACCTGATTCCCGCGGAATGGTCTCTCGACTTCGCGGTGCCGCTGTGCTTCCTGGCCCTCGTCGCGCCACAGCTTCGCACCTCGCCGACGATCGTGGCTGCACTGGTCGCGGGCATCGCCGTCCTCGCGCTCGCATCGCTGCCGATGAAGCTCAACCTGATCGTCGCCGGCGTTGCGGGCATTGTCGCGGGGACGCTCACCGATTTCACCAAGGAACGATGGAAGGCGCGCTGAAGCTCTGGAGCGTCGTCGCGATCGTCGGAGCGCTCAATTATCTTTCGCGTCTTTCGTTCATCGCGATCTTCGCGCATCGCGGCGTGCCCGTGCTCCTCGCACGCGCATTTCGTTACGTGCCGGCGGCGATGCTGACCGCGCTCATCCTGCCGATGATCGTCCACGCTCCCGACGCGCCGCTGATAGAGTCATTGCCTAGGATCATCGCCGCGCTGCTCGCCGGCGTCGTTGCGTTCGTCACGCGCAACACGCTCGCGACGCTCGCCGTCGGCATGCTCTCGCTTTGGGGGCTTCGCCTGCTCGCGGTGATGATCGGCTAACATCGGAGCGTCTTCGCTTAACAAAGAAGGGCGATGATGGAGAAGCGCTTCATCGAGCCGGTGACGCTGCGCGGCCGCTACGCGACGCTGGAGCCGCTCGCGCGTTCGCACGAAGCAGGAATTCGCGCTGCCGCCGCCGATGGCGAGCTGTGGCGCCTCTGGTATACGTCGGTGCCCGGGCCCGACAGGACATCAGCATGGTTCGACTCGACGCTCGGCATGCGCGAGAAGCAGGGCGCGATGCCATTCGCCGTGCTCGACAACGCGAGCGGCGACGTCATCGGCTGCACACGGTACTTCAACGTCGACGCACAAAACCGGCGCCTCGAGATTGGACACACCTGGTATGCGAGGCGCGCGCAGCGCACGGCGATCAACACCGAATGCAAGCTGTTGCTGCTGACGCACGCGTTCGAGACGCTGCACTGCATCGCGGTCGAGTTTCGGACGCACTGGTTCAATCATGCGTCGCGCACCGCGATCGCGCGCCTGGGCGCCAAGCAGGACGGCGTGCTGCGAAATCACCAGCTCCTTGCCGATGGCAGCCGCCGCGACACCGTCGTGTTCAGCATCATCGACGGCGAATGGCTCGCGGTGAAGCGTCACCTGCAACATATGCTCGAGCGTCCGCGCTGAACCTTGGGCCACGGCTGGATGGACGATGAAGCACGGCGGATCATCGAGCGCGCAGTCGGCGCCGCCGCGCCTTTACGATGGCGCGATCTGGGCGCAACCGGATGGGCGCATGCGTACGCGCTCGAAGCTTCGAACGCGCGCGTGTTCGTCAAGAGCGGCGAGGCGTCGCGCGTAGCTGACATGCTGGACTGCGAAGCCGATGGCCTTCGCGCGATTTCTGATACGCATACGGTGCGCATTCCGGAAGTTGTGGCAACGGGACGCGCCCGCGATTACGCGTTCCTGGCGCTCGAATGGCTCGACATGACAGGCGCGTCCGGTGGCGCAGTGCTCGCTGCCGCGCTGGCGCGATTGCATCAGGCGGCCGCACCAAGCGGTCCGCATGGCGAGCGCTTCGGCTGGCATCGCGACAACTGGATCGGCGGCACGCCCCAGCAGAACGATTGGTGCGATGACTGGTGTGCGTTCTTCGCGCGGCAGCGGCTCGCGCCGCAGTTCGCTCGCGCTATCGCGAACGGATTCGCGAGCGCAATTCGCGATGACGGCGAGCGCGTGCTCTGCGTGCTGCCGACGCTATTGCGCAATCATTCGCCCGCAGCTTCGCTCGTACATGGCGATTTGTGGTCGGGCAATGCGGCGACGCTGGCGAGCGGCGAGCCGGTCGTCTTCGACCCTGCCGTGCACGTCGGTGATCGCGAGAGCGATCTTGCGATGGCCGAGCTTTTCGGCGGTTTCGACGGCGCGTTCTTCGGCGCGTATCGCGAAGCCTGGCCGCTCGACGACGAGTACGAGACGCGCCGCGACGTCTACCAGCTCTATCACCTGCTAAACCACCTGAATCTTTTCGGCGCCGGCTACCTTTCGCGCGTTCGCCGCTCGACCGAGCGAATCCTCGCTGCCGCGCGCTGATCGTCGCGACGACGAACGAAACGGCGCGTCACCCGCCGCGTTGCGGGGGTTCGGGGATCACTTAAGAACGCCTCGGACGTAAGCGCCGCCAACCGCACCAGACTCGAGTAATTCATGGCATGGCTCCGTGCGATTGCAACGCCTCGATTCTCGTGCGCGCGGTCGGCGGTGGCTGCCGGCGTGGTCGGAAAATCCTGTAGGAGCGTCACCGCCGGGGACCGGCCGATGCGCTGACGAGCCCAGGAAATTGAAAAAAGGCCGCGGAGACCGCGGCCTTTGCATACGGGAACAAGACTCCCGAAAGATTCTTCTTCAGCCGATCGTCACTGGCACGAAAATCTTCTGTCCGTTGCGCTCGATCAGGAGCGCGATGTTCTTGCCGGCCTTGTCGACCTGCTGCTTGAGGCCCTCGACGGTGGTGACGTTGTGCGGGCCGACGCTCAGGATCACGTCGCCCGGCTGGATGCCGGCGAGCGCCGCCGGACCCTGGGAGTTCTCGACGACGAGGCCGCCATGGCCCACTTCCTGCCGCTCCTGCGGCGTCAGCGGCCGCACGGCGAGGCCCAGCTTTTCGTGCGCCGACGAGCTCTGGTTGTTGCTCGCCACCTTCTGCGTGTTGTCCCACGAGCCGATCGTCGCCGTCAGGGTGACCGGCTTGTCGTCGCGCCACACTTCGATCGTCGCCTTTTCGCCCGGCGACATGTTGCCGATGCGTTCCGTCACGTCGGTCGCGTCGGTGACTGGTTGGCCGTCGATCTTGCGGATGATGTCGCCCGTCTTGAAGCCTGCCTTGGCCGCCGGGCTGTCTTCCTCGACGGTGCCGACCAGCGCGCCGTTCGAGTCGGGCAGATTGAAGCTTTCCGCGAGCGTCTGGTCGAGTCCTTGGACACCGATTCCGAGACGGCCGTGATTCACCTTGCCGTGCTCCTTGAGCTGCATCGCGACGTTCTCGGCGACGCTCGCCGGGATCGCGAACGACAGTCCCATGAAGCCGCCCGAGCGGCTGTAGATCTGCGAGTTGACGCCG